>CAYPTT010000011.1:0-19480 GCA_964413835.1 uncultured Candidatus Saccharibacteria bacterium | reverse complement strand
ATGTCTTTCTTTCATAGCTTCTTTAATATTCATTGAACCACTCCTTTACAAATTAAAATTTATCTTTATCTAATTATAGCATTTTGGGTTGCGCGTAGGCGCGTTAGCGCCGAGCTAGTCAGGGGCGAAGCCGCGATAAGGCAAGATAGCCGTATTAGGCGAGAGCGAGCCCCGGCGCGCCCTAGAAAGCGAAGCAATTATATAGTTTGGTGCCGTTTTCTACTCCTAATTTAAATATCAAATTCATAGTAAGTGGCATGCTTTGCCGGCGCATTTAGCAATTCCTGCATGGTGATTTCTCTATTCAGCATGCGCAACTGTTTGATAATGTGACTACTAGTGACAATTAAAATCGTTTCGTCATTTTCATGATGTTGTTTTAGATAGTTCAAAAACTCACGCACGCGATTCGTCATATCGCTGACTGATTCATATTTATCTTGATAACGCGCAGTCACTGGGTCGGGTTGCGCATCGCGCCAGCCTTTGGCTTCGCCGTATGGACGGCCCTCAAAGCCATTTCTTGTGTCGTCTAGCAGCTCATTCACCACCAAATCTTGTCCGTGGTAACGATTAATAATTTCGGCAGTCTGTCGGGCGCGTTTCAATCTAGAAATATAGATTTTATCAAATTTGAAATCTTTTAGCTGTTCGGCTAAACTTTCTGCTTGCTTAATGCCTTTTTCGGTCAAATGCACATCTACTGCTGGATCATAATTTACCAAATCTTTAATATTATAATTGGTTTCGGCATGGCGGGTGGCGATTAGTTTCATACAAACTCCAGTAATTCGGAGAATTCGCGGTAGCCACTCTCAGAATTAAGATGTCCGCCGTCCTTAATGACGATCTGTTTAGTGGCGATAGTATCAGCAAATTCCTTTTCAACAGCATATTTGACGTATGGATCATTATCAGCATAGAAACAAATGATCTCGTCGCAATACTTCTTAACGTCGCCAAGATTTTCCAAATACATACCGCGGTTAACATTATCGTAATTTTCATCAATACCGAGATAGTTATTAAAGCCACAAATAAACACCAACTTCTTCACTTTGACTTGATTTTCTATCAAAAACTTACAGATAAAAACCGGCGCAATGGAATGGGCAAAAATCGTCGTATTCTCTGTAATCAGGCCAGCATCAAGATAAACTTTCAAAAGTTTACTCCAATTTTCATAATTTTGGAAACCGGCTCCAGTCGGGAAGTCGGGAGTGTAAACTTCTTTACTCTGATTCCTGAGTTCTTTGCGAAGCCACGGTAGCCAATTCACAAATGGTGAGCCGAAACTGCCATGAATTAAAAAGTAATTTTCCTTCATCTTTAACCTTTCAGAACTTCCTTATTCTCGTTATTTATAACAAACACATCGGCATCGTTTAGGCAAACTGCTTCTGCACCGGCCTGCGCAATTTTATCTAACCGCTCGCGCATCGCGCCGATATGATCGCTCCTGTCCATGTGTGGCAGGATATATTTTGAAATTAGTCCAAGACCTTGCTTATAAGTTTTAGTATTATAGATTCTTTTTACTATTTTTTTCGTGAAAGCAGGATCAAGGACTGGTGGTAATTCTTCTCCGGGTTTTGGATCGACCAGATACTTCGATAAATCATGCGATGCCACCATTGACCCGGCACTATAGCCGGCATAGACGAACCTATTGCCGGCTACGCCTTGCCGTATAATCTCATCCATACCACTTTCATGTAGAGCCGTAGCAAGACAAAATACATTGCCTCCAATGGAAAAGATTAGTCCAACTTGTTCTTCTTCAATGCGTTGAGTAAGTTTTGTCTGCTTGCCGAAATATGGCCGGAGATCTAGTCTTTTGGCTTCAATCCCAATTTTGTTGAGGTGCACGAGTGTTTTTTCTACACTTTTTGCAATTCGGGTTTCGTCGTCGTAATAGTCTCTAGCATTACTAATAACAAGCGCGCGTCTTTTCTCGCTAATCATTTCTTGCAGAGTAGTAGCGAAATTGCCTAAATCCTGACTGGCTAAAAATAGTTTCACTTATTCCTTTCCTTAGTTTACTTTGTTAGTAATATCTTCTTCTACAATACAACATATAGAATCCACCCAAATCTCGAATATATGATGTATAGATCGTCAAAGAGCGTAAGACTGTCCGGGTTCTAGAAATTGTAATAAACATGAACTCGGATTTCTCAACTATATCTTTAAATGGTAAGCAATGATATTCGGAGCCATCTGGCTTAGCATGGATATATAGAGCCATCTTTTTCTCGTGTCTGATTTGCCTTGCTTCTATTATACCATTTTGTGAAAAACGACGGTTTTTTCTTTCATCGAGATTTTGCCGACGGTGTAGCCGAAGGCTGGCAATTCTTTTTTGGCCGTTAAGAATGAGTGGTCGATGTCGAAGCCTAAAATCGCTTTGATTTCGGCGAATGATAATTTGCAGCTTTCTTGATGACTGGCTTTGAGATATTGCCAGAGCGGTTGGTATTTGCTCATTTTTACTCCAATTCTGTGCCGATGTTGGGCAGGGTTGTTAGGTTGGGTATATTATATTATTCTTCAAATTATATATCAAAACTTTCGGTCTTTAAATCATGATAATATCTGCCACTTGTCGGAGTAGATTATAAGACACAATAATCTGGATCGGTGACGCCTTTTTTATAATAAAGCGTGTCGTTATCTTAAGATATGCGGTTGTTCTAAATTGTTTAAGCGAGGCGTTATAGCAAAAGCGAGTTGATTTGCACGAAGTTTGTATGTATAATAGTTAGTGAATAGAACCACAATTTGATGCAGTTTTTTGGTTGTCTTAGAGACAGCTATGCAGATTATTCAAATGACCGTTAAATGGACGTTACGACCCACAGTACGGTTATTTGAAAATAATACTGCATTGTTGGTTCTATTCAACTGTCGTAGCGTCCTTTTTGTTCGAAGGATGGGAGTGACGCCATGACGGTTGATAAAATAAACCAACTGGAGACTTCTCATGTACAACTCAAGCTTTAAACTTAATAATATAGCTAAAGTAATACCTCGGATAAGTTTAAGTTTGTTAGTATTATTGGTACTCTTTTGTTTTTGTCCAGTTAATTTGCAAAATATTCAAGCGGAGGAAATTGATCCATACACCACCCAACCAACAACAATCGCCTTAGCCGTAGGCGAAGCAGCTGCTATTGATATTACACCTACTGCCACGGGACAGTTTGGTAAAACTACAGCACAAGTAAACGTAACTACTAATAGTAATGCTGGCTATAAACTTTACCTAAACACCGCAGACCCTACTAATGCTATGTATAACGTAAATAGTAATAGCCCAGCAGAGATTAGTGCCGTGAATGGTACTACTAGTGAAGCAGAGTTCTTAGCTAATGAATGGGGCTATACTTTGACGAGTGAGACTGATAATACATTACAATACCAAGCCATGCCACTAACGGCAACCATGGTAGAAGAGTCCCCTGAGACCACCGGAACTTATAATCTAAGCTTTGGCGCAATGGTAGATACTGCTCTCCCAGCTGGCCAGTACGTTAATAACGTTTTGGTATCGGCAGTAGCTAATCCTAGCTATGTGACGGGACTGATGAGCTTAACCTATATGCAAGATATGACTACCAGCACCTGTGCCGATACCAAAGGTACTGATGGTAGTAGTAACCAAGACGCTTCCGGCTCTTATATCATCACACCAGGTAATGAACCTACCAAACAACTCATTGATATCCGGGATGGGAAAGAATACTGGGTAGCAAAGCTTGCAGATGGGAATTGTTGGATGGTGCAGAACTTGGCTTATGATCTAGTGAAAGGTAAAGTCTTAACACCAAGTGATAGTGATGTGTCGGCGAATTGGGTGGTACCGACAAGTACGGAGACAAAGGTGCCGGAAAAGGAGATTACCCCGTCGGATTTAGTAGCACGATCGTGGAATTTGGGGAAATATGTGTTGGCAACGCCGAGTAAAGGCAAAGTGTGCTCGGTGTCGCAGAGTGGTGGATATGTTTCGCTGGAACCTGGACAAAGTTTGGATGCGTGTGCGGATTTTCAGGAAGTGGGAGGGGAGGATTGGCGGTCGACTTTTGTGGCACAAGATGGATTATGGAATGATCAAGAAGCGGGGAAGGATGATGCAGTCGGAATTGTGGCGGTGAACAAAACGGAGAAGACTTATGATGCGCATTATTTAATTGGGAATTATTATCAATGGGGTGCTGCGACGGCCGGGAGTGGCAATTTACAAATGGTGAATGGGGCAGTTTCTGATGTTGTTAGTTCGATTTGTGCGAGGGGTTGGCGATTGCCGGGGGGTGGACAGGATACTACGACGTGGCAGCCGCTTAACGTGGAGAAAAGTTATTATAGTCTGCTGCGGGCTTATGGTTATCCAGCGACGGGGAGTTACTTGGTAGATTATAGTAATGCTTATACGCTGGTTTTGCGTGGTATGGTAGGAAAGGCAGAACAGGATATCGTGGAGCAGCCATTATTTTTAGTGATGGCCGGGCGTTTGCAGCCGTATAGTGGTGATTTAAGTTATGCAGGGCATCGAGGCGGCTATCATTTGGCAACGATGATCCCGGGTTTAAGTTCGAGCTACTTTTTGAATTTTAATGTAAGCAATATATCACCAACTGATAACGAATATCAGTATACTACACCTGAGCGTAATCCGCGAGCAAAAGGGCTGTCGATGCGTTGCGTGGCGAGGTAAAGGAAAAAATTTGATAGAAATACAGAGATGAAAACAATTTGAACTTGTAAACTGTGTACAAGTTGAGGTGGGGTTGACAGAGGTGATGTGGCGTGCTAGAATGATAAGGATATTAACTCAGCGAGTAGGTGAGGTCGTTTGGGCTCGTCGTAGATGAGCTAGACTGATCGTAGTCATGAATGCGATGAGACGGGGCGATGAGAGCTGTACTTGCTATAACCAAGGGAGTATTGTAATGCGAAATTACGAGCTTACGGTGTTGATTCATCCGGATTTGGAGATGAATCTTGAGCCGGCGATTGTAAAAATTAAAGATACAATCGAAAAATACGGGGGGAAGATTGTCAAAGAAGAAAACGACGGAAAGAAGCGTTTGGCCTATCCGATTAAGAAGCAAGATTTTGCGGTGTATTATTTTTACGAAGTAGAACTACCAACGGATGCGCCGGCAAAAATCGAAAGTACTTTTAATATCACGGATGAGATTTTGCGTCATTTATTGGTAACGGTGGATGAGCGTAAATTAAAATATCAGGCGAAACAAGCGGCACGCCGTGCGGCTGATGCAGAAAATACAAACCAAGAAAGTGAGGAATAAATGAGAGGATTCTCAAAAGCAATTATCGCGGGTAACGTGACGCGCGATCCAGAAATGCGCACGACAACGAGTGGTTCGCAGGTGTGTAATTTTACGATTGCCGTAAATCGTTCGTACCGGGATAGTTCGGGGAATCAGCAGGATTCAGTTTCGTTTATTGATTGTATTGCCTGGGGTAAGCCAGGTGAGACGATTGCGCAATATGTACGAAAGGGGTCAGGTTTGTTGGTCTCAGGGCGTTTGGAACAGCGTAGTTGGGACGACAAAAACACCGGTCAGAAGCGTTCGCGCGTAGAAGTCGTGGTGGATGATTTTAGTTTCGTAGGTGGTAATAATGACGGTGGGGGTTCTGGTAGCTATAGCGGAGGGAGTCGGCGTACTGCTGGCAGCGCCGGTAGCGCAAGTAATGAAGCCGATATGAGCGACGAGATTGTACCGGATGATGTACCGGAAGATCAGATTAATTTGGATGAAATTCCATTCTAGGAATAAGAAAAGAGGAGAAATTATATGAGAAAAGTTAAAGGAAATAGTACAGAGTATTTTGACTATCGCGATGTGAAGACTTTACAGCGTTATATTGATGTGTATGGTCGGATTGAGCCGATTTCGAAAACTGGTTTGACGGCAAAACAGCAAAGGCAGCTAGCGGTAGCGATTAAGCGGGCGAGGCATTTGGCCTTATTGCCCTTTGTAGCGGAACGCTAAAACTAAAAATGGTCGATGAGTAATATCTGTTACTTTTTCGACACGGCGTCGTTTCATCCCGTCGTTACGGGTGAAACGCGCCTCTTCCTCGCTCGTGGCGCTGCGGAATGGTCTCAAAAATAACAGATATTACTCTTGAGGCTGTTGTAGTTTTAGTGCAGCTAAGAGCGACAAAACGCAAGTAATTTGGAAGGAGAAGAATTTATGTATGGTCCGACGGATTTGAAGAAAAATGTGCTCATTACTCTAGATGGGCAGCCGTATAAAGTGATTGAATATTCGCAAAAAGTGATGGGGCGGGGTGGCTCAATCGTAAACGTGAAGGTGAAAAATTTGATCACGGGCGCTCTTTTACCCAAAACTTTTAAGGGGCAGGAAAAGATTGAACCAGCAGAGGTGACGACGCGTAAGGTGCAATATTTATATCACGATGATGATAAGTTCTATTTTATGGATCCGGAAACTTTTGAGCAGTATGAGCTGTCAAAAGATATGGTGGGTGATGCACAGGATTTTATGCGCGATGGCGATGAAATGGAGATTCAGTTCTATAATGGTACGGCGATTAACCTGACTTTGCCGAAGAACATTTGGCTGAAGGTGACCTACACGGAGAATGCAGTGAAAGGTGATACAACAAGTTCGGTGCAAAAAGATGCGACATTGGAAACTGGCGTGGTGATCAAAGTGCCAGCGTTTATCAAAGAAGGTGATGTGGTAAGCGTGGACACGGAAACTCGCGCTTATCGGGAACGGCAGAAGTAATAATGCAATGCCCATACTGTCGTCATTACGGTCATGTGATTGAGGTGAGTAAAGGCGTATATGCTTGCACTGTTTGTCAGAAGTACTTGAAGAAAGCAGAGCTTCGATAATTACTTGCTTAAACAAAAAAAGAGTTGGGGGCTCTTTTTGTGAGTGAGATTCTACTTGACAAAAATGATAATGTGTGCTAGTATTATAGTAAGCTCATGAGAATGTTGGGCTTAGTTGTTGATTCGGTAAGACAAGAACATTAAAAGAAACGAGAAAGGGGGATGCGGTATGGAAGAGCGGAAATTTGATTATCGTAAGCCGGAAGAGCTGAAGCACTATCTTGATAGTTTTGGTAGGATTAAGCCGCGGTGGAAGACGGGATTGTCGCCTGAAGAGCATCATAAGATGACGCGAGAAGTGAAGCGGGCAAGACATTTGGCGCTGTTGTAGCCAATTGTGGGATTTTTGTGTGAGTAAGGAGGAGAAATATGCTGGATTTGGAGAAGAAATATTATGTGAGTGCAGGTGCGCATTTGAAAAGCGCGATCGAAAGCTGGGCGAATGAAAACGAAATGAAGCTGATTGGCGAAGAGATAGCTTTGCCAACTTGCGGTAGAGCGTATGAGCTTGATGTGCAATATAACTCGCATCTGGTCGTGACCGTGAAGCTTTTGGGTCTTAGGCGAACGTATTTCATGAACGGAGAGGTAATTATTGGCACTGTGAAGTATGATAAGGGGATGGACGGCGTGAGAACCGTGATTTATCCGACGATTAGGGATAGATGATTCTCGTTTCTGAAAAGTGAATTTGAATGGCGGCTGGGAAGGTCGCCATTGAATTTTTGAAGATATTGTGATATACTACTAGAGTAGCAGTGGTGCTGAGTAGAGTACCAAGTTTTTTATGTAGCTTAACAAAAAGGAGGACTTAGAAATGAGTAGAACAGATGTTTATCAATCACCTTTGACTGAAAGGTACGCAAGCGTGAAGATGAAGCGGATTTTTTCGCCTGATCGGAAATTCGGGACTTGGCGACGCTTGTGGATAGCCTTAGCGAAGGCGGAGCAGGCTTTGGACGTGAAAGTTGGTAACGGAACGATCACCGATGAGCAGATTGCGGAGCTGAAAGCTCATGTTGACGACATCAATTATGAGGTAGCGAATGCGCGTGAAAAAGAAGTGCGGCACGATGTGATGGCACATGTTTACGCTTATGGTCAGCAGTGTCCGAAGGCGGCGGGGGTGATTCATTTAGGAGCAACAAGTTGTTTCGTGACGGACAATACGGATTTGCTAAACTTGTATGACGCGCTAGTTTTGACTGAGCAAAGAGTTCTGGGTGTGATAAAAATATTGTCGGATTTTGCGGATGAACATAAAGCGGAGCCGACTTTGGGTTATACGCATGGTCAGCCAGCGGCGGTAGTGACTGTTGGTAAGCGGGCGACTTTGTGGATACAGGAGTTTGAAATGGCTTATGAACGTTTGGTATTTGAACGGACTCATTTGAAGATGCTGGGATGCAGAGGGGCAACTGGTACGGCAGACACGTTTATGGAACTGCTTGACGGTGATGTTGAGAAAGTGGAAAAATTGGAGCAATTAATTTTGAAAGAAATTGGCTGTTTCGCTGGGGTGTTTCCAGTTTCTGGACAGACATATCCAAGGATATTGGATGTGAGCGTGGCGTCGGCTTTAGCAATGGTGGCATCGGCGGCTTATAAGATGGCGGAGGACATTCGTTTGCTGCAGAGTTTTAAGGAAATGGAGGAACCGTTTGGCAAGAATCAGATTGGATCTTCAGCGATGGCATATAAGCGGAATCCGATGAGGTCGGAGCGGATTGACTCGTTGGCGAGATATGTGATGATGCAACCAATGAATACCATGATGACGGCTTCGGCCCAGTGGCTGGAGCGTTCGTTGGACGATTCGGCGAATAGACGATTAAGCTTGCCGGAAATGTTTTTGGCTTTGGATGGCGTGCTGATTTTGTGTGCAAATGTGACGGATGGCCTAGTGGTGTATAATGCGATTATTCAGCGTCATTTGCAACAGGAATTACCATTTATGGTGACGGAGAAGGTCATTATGCGGGCCGTAGAGAAAGGAATGGATCGTCAGGAAGTGCACGAGAAAATTCGTCAGCATACGATGGATGCAACGGTTCAGGTGAAGCAATTTGGTAATGACAACGATTTGGTGCAGCGAATTGCTCAGGATGAGACAATCCCGGTGTCTGAGGAGGAGATTCAGAAAATGATGGATCCGTACGGATTGACGGGATGCTGTGCTGAGCAGGTGAAAGATTACTTGGAATGCTTGCGGTCTGGTTGCTTGCTGGAATTGACGCATGAGATTGATAAAAAAGTGGAAGTTTAGGCTTTGTCAAGTATCTAAGTTTTGTTAAGAGACTGAATGGAAGTGCAGCTGTTGTTTGGCTGCACTTTTTATGTTATGATATTGATATGAAAGAGCAGCAGGCGGTAGTGGGGCGAGCGGAATGGAAGTTGGCGGGAGCGGTGAAGGCTTTTGGGTTTGATTTTCGGGGGAAGACGGTGCTGGATATTGGTTCATCGACGGGAGGATTTACGGAATTAGCGCTGCGGCAGGGGGCGAAAAAAGTAGTGGCGGTGGAAAAGGGGACGAAGCAGATGAAGGCGCCGTTAAGATATGATCCGCGGATTGTGTTGATGGAGAAGACGGATATTTTTACGGTGAAGGCGGAAGATTTGCCGAAAATTGAGGTAGTGTTGGCGGATGTGTCGTTTGTGAGTTTGAGGAAGGTGATGGCTTATGTGAGGAAAAATATCGTACGTGGGCGAGCGGATTGGTTGGTGATGTTGAAGCCGCAGTTCGAAGCATTTCCGGACCAATTGATAAATGGAGTAGTGAAGAATGAGCGGATGCGGCGGGAGATTTTGCAGAATTTTGAGTTCTGGCTGCGGCGGAATGGTTTTGTGGTGGTGAAGAAGCGAGATAATGATTTGCGAGGCAAGGTGGGCGAGAATCTGGAACGGTTTTATTGGTTGAGGACGAGGCTAGGTTAGTATAAGTTTTTACATCAAGGGGACACGTCCTGAAGCGAATCGCTAACGCTCCCGTGCTTCAGAACCGTGTCCGCCTAGGTCGCGGAGGACCATGATGTAAAAACTTATACTAACTCATCCCACAAAAGTCACCAACAGAAAGGTTACTTAGGGAAACCCATTGAGAGATGAGATATTTTTTATCCCTCCCTCTACAGTGCTAGACAGCGGACGGAGAAACTGTTGGCGCGGTAATCGTTATTGGAGGGGCCGACATTAGCGCTACCAAAACTCTGATAGTAGGCACCTGAAGTAGCAGGGTATGCAGTGGCAGACCAGTAGTAGCTATTGCTGCCTAGAGCCCGCGCTGAGCCGTTCCATGGATAGACGTCGCCCCCACGGACAAAGGATAGTGAGATAGTGTGTTCTGTGGTAAATGAATGCTAAATATGTTATGAATGTGTTTTTTGTGTTGACTTGCGTGAGTAAGTGTGCTATGATAAGGAGGAAGCTGCTGAGGTAAGCTCGGATGGCATGGTTTTTGTTGGGTTATACTTGACATAAGCTGAATATTTAGTTCGAGGTGCTCGAACTATTTTGCTATTCATAGCAAAATAGCGTATTTTATGGCGGCTTAGTAAGTAACTATTTAACAATTTGATTCATGTATGAAAAAAGGAGGAGCAAAAATGGCAAAGGCAGGTACAACAGGAACAGGTAATGGCGCAAAAACAGACGGTAATGCAAAAAATGCGGAACGTAGGATTGCAGCTAAAGAGGCGAAAAAGCCCACTGGTGCCGATACGATGAAGCAGGCAATAGAAAAGGTAGAGCTGTTTACTGGATCTGTTACGTCTGATAACCAGGATGGAAACCGTGATGAGATTATGGTTAAAACCGCGACTGAGGATGCGGTTGAGACTGAATTTGAACCTGAGGCGGAAATTGGTCATTCGACGATTGATGCCATGACAGAAAGATTACCGGAATTGGCGGAAAATGCGAAGACTACTGAAAAGAAAACGACCGAAATGGCGACGGAGGGGCAGATGAAAGATGAAACGGAAAAAATTGAGACTGTAAATGATGAGACTGCAGGGAGAGAAACTGCACAGGAAGAAATCGTGGAGGAAGAGACTATGAGGGAAGAAACCGTGGAGAAAGAAGTTGTAAAGGAAGAGCCTGTAACTGACGAGCAAGAGAATAGGTGTCGAAGACTGATGAAATCCTACGGGATTGAATGGACAGTGTTTGCGGATGCGTGGCTCGAGGCGAGTTGTAAAGGTATTTTAGCGGATCTGGATGAACTTGATCAAGCGGAATATGCTGGGATGCTACTGGCGCAGACAGAGTATTTCTGGCGGCATTGTTGTAACAATGAGGTGGATTATGAGATTTCTGAGAATGGGAAAAGCTGCATGCTGATTCGGTCGCAAAACGATGACGTATTGAGAAAGTATGAATTTACGCTGGAAGACGTGGAAATGGCGTTTGCGGTGGTAAATGAAGTAATGGATGAATCTCCGGTGTTACGCGAACGAATTCGGCGTGAGTTGACGGGGGGTTCGCGGAATTGGCGGCGAGAGTGTGCAGTGGAAAGTCCAGGAGTGCCGTTTGCGGTTGGTAGTGGTTATTTGTATTGGTATTTTGCTCTGAAAGATTTGCGGCGCAGAGGATACGAGGTAGCAGACGAGCTGGATGAGTATGGTCTCTTGGCAGTAGAACTGCCATCAACGCTGAAAAAATGGGATCGTGAACAGCCGATGCTAATTCCAATGACGGTGCCAGGCCTGCAGATATTATCATCATGGTGCTGCCTGCAAGAACAGAAAGCGGAAGATGAAGCCGACGAAGAAGTTTTGGTGCAGTTTTTTATGAAATTGGCCGGAGCGTTTAATGATGAGGCTGATTATGGTCGGGTAGGCAAAAAGTTCGAAAATCGCATGGTTGGAGAAGATGGACAATTTGCCGTGCGGATGTATGATTTGTCGTTGGATGCTTTGCAGGATTTTGTTGATGATGTTTGTGGATGTACGCATGCAGCGACAATTTTGGCGGCGAAAGCGTTGAAGTTTGAGCTGGCAAAGTTGGGTTGGGATTGGTTGAACAAACAGGAGCTCCTGGAGCTGCAGGCGGAACTAAAAAAGGCCGAAACAAATAAGGATGGCATGCGGATGGTGTTCGATAAACGCGGTACAGCACAGCTTAAATCGGAAAGATTCAATACGTTGTTGCGGGATTTGAATGCACGCGCGTTGGACTTTAGTCTGGCGGATGGCATTCTGAGAGCGTATGGGGTAAATGATCCTGTTGAACTGGTAATGGATATTGCGAATGAATTGATGCGTTAGAATGTTATATAACATGAATGGTTAGATAGTGAGAAAAAGGGAATCCCTGGGCTGATTGGTCCGGGGATTTTTGATTTTTTGATGTTGATTTTTGGTATTACCATTAGTATAATGATAGTATGAGCTTAATCCATGGAGTGGGCGATTTCTTCGCATTAGATATTGGTACGACAGCGATTCGGTTGATTCAGCTGTCGGGTGATTTGCAGCACGGTTGGTCTTTGCAGAAATTTGCATATGTGCCAATGCAGCGTAAAGATATTGAAGACGGTTCGGCGGCTGGCAAGCGGCATCTGGGTGAGATTATTTTGGGGGCGATGAAGCAGGCTGGTATTACGACGAAGAATATTGCAGTGGGGATGCCGGCAGGGAAGACTTTTACGACGGTGATTCGCGTGGAGAATCAGCCAGAGAAGGAATTGATTAACAACGTGAAATATCAGTTAGACAAATATATTCCGATGCCGGTAGATGAGGCAACGGTAGATTTTACGCCACTGGGTGTATGTCCGATTGATGCGACGAAGGTGGAGGTTTTGATCTCTTCGACGGCGGTGGATTTTGCGGAAGAGCGGATGGAAATGATTGAATCGTTTGGTTTGAATGTCGTCGCGCAGGAGCCAGAATCAATTGCGATGGCGCGAGCTTTGATGCCGGTGGGGGCGAAGGATGCAAGATTGATTATTGACTTGGGTGAACATTCGATGGATTTGGTAATGATGTATCAAGGTGCGCCGCGGCTGGTGCGTTCGGTGCCGGGCGGGTTTTCGGTTTTTGTGAAGACAGTATCTTCGGCATTGAACGTGAAAGAGGATCAGGCGCGACAGTTTATTTTGAAATTTGGTTTGGCGCAAGACAAAGTAGAGGGGCAGGTATTTAAGGCGCTCGATGGCGTGCTAGAGACTTTTACGTCGGAACTGGGGAAATCGATTAGTTTCTTCCGGTCGGAATATATGAATACGCCGGTGGGCGGGACGGTGTTGTCGGGTTTTGCAGGGATGATTCCTTTTATTGCAGAGTACATTGAAGCGAAAACGAATATCCCGACGACACAAGGTAATCCATGGCAGTTAGTGAAAGTGACGCCAGAGCAGCAACAAGTTTTGGCGCCGGTGGCGAGTGAATTTGCCGTAGCGATTGGGCTAGCGGAAAGGAGTAATGACTAATGCAAGATTTGATTGAGAAGATAAAAGGGTTATTTGGCAAAAAAGAATCTGAAGAGTTAATTACTACGGTCAACACAAAGTATGAAATTAACTTGGTGCCAGAAGTTAAGTTGCAAATGATTAAGGCACAGAAAATCCGGAATTTGGTGTTGTTTGTGTGTATTGTGGTTTCCGTGGCGGCGATTGGTTCGGTGCTGGTGCTGTTTGGGATTAAAAGTGGTCAAGATATTGCAATGGCGAATCAAGATGGTAAGTTGAAGGTGCTATCGGAGAAGTTGACAGGTTACGGGGAGTTGGATGATTTGGTGGCGATTCAAGGACAGTTGACGGCTTTGTCGGATATTGCGGAGAATAAGAAGGTGCTTTCGCGGGTGTTTGGGGCGCTAGACGTAATGCTGCCGGAAGGAGAAGATATTGTGCAGCTTTCGGAATTACGGGTGAACTTAGAAGAAAGTACGTTGAATATGGAAGGTCGAGCGGATGCACGGATTGATCCATTGATTGATTACCGCGTGCTGGAATCATTCAAGAAGGGTGCGGCTTTGACGAAGTATGATTATGGGCGTTATGTGGATGTGAATGGGGCAGAGATTCCGAGTTGGTGCGTGGATGAAAGCGATGCAGATGGTAATGCTCTGAAAGAAGGGGAGAGCTATTACGGCTGGTGGGATTTACGGCGTGATGGTTGTGGAGCAATGAAGCAGGGCGCGAATGCGGATGAGGTGCTAGGAGCGACGGATGCTAATATGGCGACTGGTTTGCAATATAGTGCGGATGCGGAAACGGAGACCGAAGAGCGTGAATTGTCGCAAGAGGAGATTGATGCACAGCGGGGGAATGGCAGTAATGTGGATGAGGCGAATCGAAATGGCGAAAACGGTGAAGATACTGAAAACGCTGAAGGGCCAGTGAAGGTTACGGAAGTGACGCGTGTGAAAATTTGGCGGACGCCGCAGTACGAAAAATGGTACCAAGCAGGGAATATGACGATGGATGGGGCGATTTCGGGGATTGATCATTTTGAGAGTGCTTGTACTAAATATAGTGGTTCGAAAGTTGGTGAAGTAACGCGTTGGACTTCGGATAATGAGTGTATGTTGGTGCCGGAAGGTTTGACGGTGACTGGTTCGAGTAATGCGCGAGACGAAAGTAATAATTTGGTCTTGAAATTCTCGGCGACGGTAGGGATTGAGCCGGCATTCTTCCAGTTCCAGAATAAGCATATGATTGCGATTGGGCCGATGGGGCAGAATGTGACAGACTCGTATGTACAAATTGAAGGGATGTTTGCACAAGAAGTAACGGAGTGTGCGGCAAATGATGCGGATTGTCTATACAATGTTAAGAATTCAGGAGGCAATTAATGGCGGAAGAAAATAAACCAGCTCAAGCAAAACGTACGAAGATTTCGCGAGCACAGCAGTTGACAATGTTGGAAGTTCTGGGGGCGAGTTTGATTTTGGGTGTTTGCTTAGTGTTAGTAGTGTTCTTGGTGAAGTATATTGGATTTAATACGGAGGTAATTTCGGCGAAGAATGAAGCGATTACGGATTATGATCAATCTCTGCGGAATATTGGGATTTGTCAGGATACGGATAAGAATGGACGCTTGAATGGGGCGGAATTGGATAATTGTGATCCGTATAAAGTTGCAGTGAGCGAAATGAAGGATTCGTTGCGGTTTAATGTGTTGAACGTGATGGCAAATAATCAGGATTTGGAATCAGTAGCACGTCAGCGTGAGCAAGATTGTTATGACGCGAATGGTGAAAAAATTGATTTCATGGCGAAGTACGAGGAGACGGATAATGAGCTTGCGAAGCAACAATATTTGCTTTTGACAAAGGTTTGCTCGGCGCTACGGGTAGTGCCAGATGCTTTGCCGGCGCAGCAGAATACGGAAGCTTTGATGGCGAGCTTAAACCAAATTTTCATTTTGTCGAATTGGGAACCCGAAACTTTGTCGCCACGAGATGATGTAGTATACAGTGCGATTGATGGAGTAGGGGTGATTCCGGTAACTTTGCGTGTGGAAGGTTCTTATGCAACGACGCTAGGAACGTTGAATAATATTGAGCGTTCGATTCGTGAATTTGATATTACGTCCGGTTTGTTTGAGTGGACGACGGCGGGGATTAGTTTGCAGGCGCAAGCGAACGCGTATTATTTGGACGAAGTGGATGAGCTAGAGATAACGAAGACGGTGAATGCTTCGAGGAAGGGGCGAAAATAAATGAAACGATCGGATATATTTACTTTGATATTGATTGCGGGGATTGGTACTTTGGCAGCGTTCTTTGTGTGTAATGCGATTTTGGGTGATCCTAATAAGGCGTCGGTGAGTTTTACGGCACTACGTGAGGTAGTGAGCAGTGACCTAGACCAGCCAGATCCGGAGATTTTCAATAGTTATGCGATTAACCCGACGGTAGAAGTCTATGTGGGTGATTGTGAAGATATTGACCGTAATGGAATTTTGGACACGGCGGAGTTGATTGTGTGTGGCAAGGCGGCGCCAGAATCTTTGCCGACGGGGGAGGATGCCACGGTGGAGGAATTGACGCGGATCAGGGAGTCGGATGGTTGTATTGCAACACCAGAAGGCACAACTTTGTGTGGGGATGAGAAGAAAAGTTATTTGGATGAAATGATTGCGGGGATGAATAATACCGAAAAACAAGAGGAGTAAAGTGTGGCACTTTTGACCAAAGATGGGTTGGAAAGTGTAATAAACTTGCTGGTGAGCGAGGGGCTTTTAGATGCGGCGGCATTGGCGCAGGTGCAAACGGAAGTGCAGCAAACGAAGCAGCCATTGATTGAGGCTCTGACTACAAAAGGGCTGGTGACAGACGATATGATCGCACATGCGACTGCGGTGTTTATGGGTGTACCATATGTAGCTCTGAAGAATGTGGAGATGGACCAGAATGTGTTGCTGTTGCTGTCGTTGGAGGTGGCAGAACGCTCGATGGCCGTACCTTTGGGTGAGGAAAATGGCCAGCTAGTGGTAGCGATGCTGGACGTGGGGAACGTGCAGGCGGTGGATTATCTTTCGACTTTGACAAAGAAGCCAGTGCGGGCTTTGATGGCGTCGAGTGATGGAATTCAGGCGGTATTGAAGCAATATCGTGGGGATTTTTCGAGCGTTAAGCAGGCCGTAAAGACTACTAATCAAGAAGTTGCATTAAAGGAGAATAGTGACGTTAAGACAATTACGCAAGATTCGCCGATTTCGAAGGCGCTGACGTCGATTTTGGATTTTGCGGTGAAGTCTAAAGCGTCGGATATTCATATTGAGCCACTGGAAAATAGCTTGATTATTCGTTGTCGGATTGATGGTGTGCTGCGAAAGGTGATGGATTTGCCGAGAGCGATTGAGCCGGCGTTGGTGTCAAGGATTAAGATTTTGGCGAACCTAAAAATTGACGAACATCGCATTCCGCAGGATGGTCAGTTTGCGGTGGCGGTGGGGGATAAGGAAGTGGATTTGCGTATTGCGATTTCGCCGGTGGTGTGGGGAGAGCAGGTGGTGATTCGTTTGTTGGATAAAAGTGGTACGAGTATGGAAATTGAAGATATGGGGATGACGGGACGGGCACTCAGGACGGTGATGGCTGGGATTGAGCGACCAAATGGTATGATTTTGACGTCTGGACCGACGGGTTCGGGTAAAAGCACAACTTTGTATGCGTTGATCAAAAAGATTAAATCGGAAAAAATTAACATTGTGACGCTGGAAGATCCGGTAGAGTACAAGATGGATGGCGTGAATCAGATCCAGGTGAATGTGGATGCGGGACTGACTTTTGCATCGGGACTGAGGAGTATTTTGCGTCAGGATCCGGATGTGGTAATGGTGGGGGAGATTCGTGATAATGAGACGGCGAATTTGGCAGTGCAGGCGAGTTTGACGGGGCATTTAGTGTTTTCGACTTTGCATACGAATTCGGCGGCGGGGATTTTGCCACGTTTGCTGGACATGGGGATTGAACCGTTTTTGTTGGCATCGACGCTGAATACAGTGATTGGGCAGCGATTGGTGCGGCGGGTGGCGCCGAAACGAACGGTGCGACAAAGCACGGATGTAGAAACGGAAGAAATTGAGAATGTGATTGGTGGTTTGTTGCCAAAAACGGCAGAAGAAGCGGTGTCGCGAGGGGAAGATTTGGGCTACGGGAATTTGCCATTGGCGAATCAGACTTCGTATAGCTTAGTGAAGGGCGTGGATGATCAGAATTCGCCGGGTGGCTATGCAGGGCGGGCGGGGCTTTATGAGGCAATTGATGTAGATGAGGATATTCAGAAGTTAATTGTGGCGCACGCGACGGCGGCAGAAGTAATGCGATTGGCGAAAGAAAAAGGTACAGTGACGATGCGGCAGGATGGATTTTTGAAGGCGGTGACTGGCGTGACGACGATTGAGGAAGTGAATCGCGTGGCAGGGGATTTGGCTTAGTTTTTCTGTTGGTGACCCGCACAGGTAAAATAGTACTTAAAGATAAGTATTAACGCTACTATACGTTTTCCTTTAGTCACCAGCAGAAAGGCTACTTAGGAAAACTCATTGAGAGACGAGATATTTTTTATCCCTCCCCCTACAGTGCTAGACAGCGGACGGAGAAAGCATGGGCACGATAATAGTAATGAGAAGGATAGATACTAACTCCATGAAAATACTGAGCATAGGCGCTCGAAGCAGCAGGGTAAGCAGTAATTGACCAATAGAAGCTGTTGTGGCCTAGATCTCGCGAAGAGACATTCCATAAATCAACAAGGCCCCCACGGACAAAGTTCCAACTTGTATGCTACGTACAAGTTTAACTAAGATTTTTCTCTGTTAAAAACTCTCAAATTTATATTGATTCGTTCTGCATCCTTTGTCCGTGGGGGACATTATAATCTTTGGGCAATTGCTTTTTGGGGCATAGGAGGAGCCAGCCATATGCAAAGTTCAACCGCTTATCATGATAACTTCTATAATTATTCATTGCAATATTCTGATATTATAAATCCAGCAGGACGGTCTCAACGTGATTATGCTTTCTCCGTCCGCTGTCTAGCACTGTAGGGGGAAGGATGAGTAAATATATACGCTTCCCCTCCCCTCTACTTTGTGCGTAGTGGATATATTGATTTTCGATCATCAACTTCGAATCCTCTGCACTATGCAGGCATGACAGGAATATTGTACAGTGGCACAACCTACACAAATGGAACAATGCAGGGTTATTATGTTAATTTTTCTACCGGAGTCAATACGCTAGCTAATGGGATTCGTAACCGTGTATATTCTGCTTTCCCCGTCGGGCTCAAAGAAAATGATAATTTAACTTATAAGAAAAATTGGATGATATGAGGGCAGAATCTTTCTGAACTTGTACACAACATACAAGTTCAAGCACATTTCATCCCTGTTTTCTTCTTAATTCTTATCGCGAATTAAAAAGGATAACGGACGGGGAAAGCATTGTAACGACTATAACCGCTTTTGCTAAAATTTACTTCCGAATTGTAGGTACTAAAATAGTCTGCATTGACTAGTGTTCCGGCAGAAGTGCCAGGCAGCCAATGAAAGACTTCTTTACCTATTTGTTGTATCTTTCCGCCGTATAGCCCGATATTTCCACTACGCACAAAGTAGAGGGGAGGGGAAGCTTACGTAACTAAACCAACAAAACCTCTCCCTTCATCCCCTCTCCTTTGTTCGTGGGGGATTCATTTATCCATGGTATGGTTCTTCGCGGCGTTTAGGTGGTTATAGTCACTACTGGTCAAACACTACGTATTCCACTATTTCTAACACCTACTACCAACCTTTTACAAAAACTAATATTGCCCCTTCCGATGATACTAACCGTGCTAACGCTTTCTCCGTCAGCTGTTAAAATTTGAATGGGGCAGTGGTGCTTGTAAATGTTTAGCTTTGGATGTATAATGGTAGTGTCTTACTCTCAAGTGACCGGTTTTTGGTATAGAAAAATGGTTACCGTATATTTTGGTTGAATATTTTTCAAAATGCAACTAAGCGGCACTGCATAAGTACGCGTTTTGAATGGTATGAACCATCTATATACGGGTTACTAATGGGAGTAAGACACCAGCGGTGTCGCTTTTTGTATTTGACGCTGGAATGGGTTATTTTGACAATTCTTCCT
>CAYPTT010000010.1:0-19523 GCA_964413835.1 uncultured Candidatus Saccharibacteria bacterium | reverse complement strand
CCTCAAGGGGTTATTTTGTTATGAGAAAATTCTCATATGTTTGTTAAGCTAACAGAAAATTATTTGCGAAGAAGCATCATGAGTAAAGAAACACCATATTATATTGGTCTAGATTGTGGCACGAATTCTGTGGGCTGGGCTGTAGCGGACGAAAATTACCGCCTGTTAAAAGGCACGCATCATATTAAAAGTGCTAAAGGTCATAAAACAAAAAAGCAAACTCTGTGGGGATTCCGACTTTTTGATGAAGCTAAAACTGCTGCCGAGCGTCGTGTGCACCGGTCTGCCCGTCGTCACGGCGAGCGGGCCAAGACTCGCCTCAAGCTGCTCCGTATGCTGTTTCGTGATGAAATTGCTCAGGTTGATCCAGAATTTTACCAAAGGCTCAAAGAGAGTTTTTATTTCGAAGAAGACAAACGGCTGAAACAAAAATCCCGAAACACTTTATTCAACGATCCAAATTTCAGCGATAAAGATTTTCATAAAAAATATCCTACCATTTGGCACTTGCGTCAGGCGATAATTAGAGCAAAAGATGATGAGTCTTTTGATATTCGTTTATATTTTCTGGCAATTCAACATATTTTGAAACATCGCGGACATTTTCTACTCAACGGTGATATAGGCGAAACAGAATATGATTTTGACGGGCTCTTTGATGAATTTCGCAATGCAGCAGAACGTTCAGGCTATATTATTGCTGACATATCCAATGAAGTGAAGTCAATTCTCGAAAAAAAGACTGGTAAAACCGACAAAAAGAAGAGTCTCAAAGAAATTCTCTACATTGAGGGTGATGAATTGGAAGAAGACGCGCCAAAAGGCCAAGTTGAACTCGCTGGATTACTAGTGGGATCAAAAGTTGACCTAAAAAAGATTTTCTCGATCGAAGATGATGAAAAGTTTCCGTACTCATTCAGTGAAGGAGTTTTTGAAGAAAAGTTGCCTGAAATCGAACAAGCGATCGGCTCAGATAATTTAGACTTAATTTTCGCCGCTAAGAATATTTACGACTACGTCATTCTACACAATTTGCTCGGTGAACACAAAATGATATCCGATGCTATGGTTGCTAATTATGCCCAGCATGAAGAAGATCTGCGTAAGTTAAAACAGGTTTTCAAACCACATCCAGAGGTATATCGTCAGTTATTCAAAACTGACTTATACGATGAGAAATGCCCAGGGTATAGCGCCTATATTGGTAAGGCTTATACTGAAGATAAGAGTGGTCGTAAATCTAGCAAAAATATTAATCAAGAGGACTTCAATAAACACCTACACAAACTGCTAGAAGAAATTAAGCCAAAAACTACACCGGAACATATCGCTGTGGTTGATGAGCTACTTGACCGCACCGATGTTGGTGAAAAATCTGTTACTCCGCTTTTATTGCCTAAGCAACGCGGTCAGGCCAAGGGCACTATCCCGATGCAATTTCACGCTAAGGAGCTGGAAAAGATTCTCAAGAAACTGCAACGCGATTTTCCAAGTTTTGCCGAAGTTGATGTAGACGAAGATGAAACTTGCAATACTAAAGCTGCGAAAATTATGAAGATTCACCAGTTTAGGATCCCGTATTATTGCGGACCGCTTGTGAGGCGTAAATACGATGACAATGGTAATTTGGTGAACGAAAACGGTAGTCAATTTTCCTGGGCTGATGACGAAATATCCGAATTGGTCTATCCGTGGAACTTTGATAAGCTGGTCGATAAGGATCAGCGCGCTCAAAACTTTATTCGTCGTATGACTAATGAATGTACGTATCTCCTGGGCGAAGACGTATTGCCGAAGTGTTCGCTAATTTATCAAAAATTTATGATACTAAACGAGCTAAACAATCTCAAAGTTAATGGGCAGAGAATCGATAATGGACTAAAGCAGCAGATTTTTACGCGGGGTTATAAGCACGGTGAACTTAAAGGAAATATAACTCTCAATAAACTAACTAAATGGTGTAGAGAGAACAGTTTTATCAGTGCTAATGACGAATTGAGTGGCACCAGCGAAGTAAAAATCCTGCCAAAATATCAGACCTATCAAGATTTTTCTCGTATCCTTGGGTTAGATTTTGAACAAAAATACCCCGCTACCAAGCTTGAAAAGATTATTGAGTCAATTACGATTCTTGGTGACGAAAAATTTATGCTAGAACAAAACATCCAGAAGATTCTAGATTGTGATAAAAAGACGACTAAACTGTTGAGTAAGCTTTTCTATAAAGATTGGGGGCGCATGTCCGCCAAGTTTTTGAATGGAATCACAGTTAATGATCGCACAATTCTTGATTATCTGTGGGAAGATAACAAAAATCTGATGGAGCTGCTAGGGCAAGAGGTTGGTTTTGGTAAAGTTGTTGATGAATATAATGAAGTAAAACGTCCAAAAACTAACAAAATCAGTTATCGCGACATCGAAAATCTCTATTGCTCGCCCGCAGTAAAACGCTCGATTTGGCAAACTATCAAAATCGTCAATGAATTAACAAAGAATCTTAAGCACGCTCCAGCGAAGATTTTTCTAGAAGTTACGCGCGGAGAAGATAAAAAGTCCAAAGGTAAATATACTCTGGCCCGTAAGAAAGATTTAGAAACCAAACTCAAAGCCGTTAGAACTGCTGATGCGAAAGCTATTCTAGAAGAACTCGAGGGCTATGAAGATCGTGATTTGCAAAGCAAAAAGCTCTTCCTCTATTTCTCGCAAATGGGTAAATGCGCCTATTCCGGTGAACCGATTAACCTTGAGGAATTAAACAATTCCGAGCTTTATGATATTGATCATATTTATCCTCGTTCCAAGACAAAAGACGATAGTATTACGCGTAATCTTGTGCTGGTCAAAGCAAATCTAAATCGTGAAAAAACCAACATCTATCCCATTAATGACGTAATTCGCAGCAAAATGTTTGGAATGTGGCACGCATGGCATCAGCTAGGGCTAATCACTAACGAAAAATACGAGCGCTTAATTCGCGCTACGCCGCTTACGAATGATGAGCTAGGCGGATTCATTGCTCGTCAACTTGTCGAAACTAGTCAGTCTGTAAAAGCGATTCGTGACTTATTAAAACGCGCCTACCCAGAAACGAAAGTCATCATGGTAAAGGCTGGCCAAGTTTCTGAATTCCGTCATCTAATGAGCCACGATAAAAAAGATCGTGATGGCAACATTTATGAACAAGGCAAGCCCGAATTTATTAAAGTTCGCGATATTAACGATCTTCATCACGCTAAAGATGCCTATCTAAATATCGTAGTGGGAAATGTAATGAGCGAGACTTTTACCGACAATCCCTATGAATGGCTTAAACAGCGTGAAGGCAAGGACTACTCAATTAATCCAGAAAGAATTTTTCGCTCTTCAAAAACTTATCGCAAAACAAATGGTGAAGAAACTTCATATCCGGAAGTTAACGGTTGGAATTTCGCTGAGAGTATTAAAATTGTTAGCGACACCATGAAGCGTAACGACGTAATTTGGACGCGCATGAACTATATTGAGAGTAAAGAGATTTCCGACTTGCAGCTCGTTGGAAAAGGTAAAAGTTCTGAAGGCCTACTAAGGATTAAGCAGCAGGAACGTCTCGACCCGACGAAATATGGTGGTTATAACTCTTTGAAAGGCGCACATTTTGCGTTGATTGAATGCAAGGATAAGAAAGGCAATACGCAGCGCCGAATTATTCAGATCCCAATTATTGCAAAAGATGATATTAAAAAATATGTGGTGGAAAATTATGACGGCGCAGAAGTTATCTTATCACCAATTAAATATAAATCGCTGATAAAAGCAGATGACTTATTGTTATTTATTTCGAACAAAGACTCTGATGCTAAGAATGGATATCAAAAAGCTATGCAGGCAAAATTTTCACTAGACATATACAGCTATTTGAAAAAGGTTTTAAATGTTTGTGCAAAAGATAAAACTAAAAAAAATAAGTACGAAGTAGACCTAGAAAAAGATGGCGTGAGTAAAGTACAAAACCTAAACCTCTATGATAAATTTTGTGAAAAACTTAAATCATACGCTAAATATCCAGAATTAGGTAGCGGGACCGAGAAAATTGTACAAAATAGAAATATCTTCTCGGAACTTGACCTAAAACAGCAATGTTTAGTACTTGGTCAATTCCCGTTTGTCTTTGCTTGTAAAGCGCAGAATGCCAAGCTGGGTATAATTGGCTGCGGCGATAACGTTGGCCGTATCAGAATCAACAACGAAAAGCTCTTCAGCTACAGTAAACTTTACCTTATCAACCAATCCCCCACCGGTCTTTACGAAGAGATTATTGATCTAAAAACCGTTCAACCTAAAACTAACAAACAAAATAAAGGTTAATATGTCTTGGCGGGTGGTGGTAATCTCGAAACGTAGCAAGCTCGACTATAAAATGGGTTCGCTAGTAGTGCGTAGTGAAGATAGCGAAAAACGGATATTTCTCGATGATATTTCGGTACTTCTGTGCGAAACTACGGCTATATCTATTACTGCCTATTTGTTGGCAGAATTAACGGCGCGCAAAATCAAGGTCATTTTCTGTGACAACCGGCATAATCCGGCCTCCGAACTTATCCCGATGTACGGGAGCTACGTTAGTAGCGGTCGGATTCGTGATCAAATTGCCTGGGGTGAAGATATCAAGGCGAAAGTTTGGCGAGAACTCATAAAACTTAAAATCACTAATCAAGCTGCAGTCCTGCAAAGGGCTCGTCAAGACGAAAAGGCGCAACAGCTGCGAGAATATGCGGCCCAAGTTGAGCTAGGAGATAAAACTAATCGCGAAGGACATGCCGCCAAAGTTTATTTTAACGCGTTATTTGGTTTAGATTTCTATCGTGATGCTAGTGATATTAGGAATGCTATTTTAAACTACGGATACACTATTCTACTAGCTTGTTTTAATCGCGAAGTTGCTGCTAGCGGTTATTTAACTCAGCTGGGGATTTGGCATGATAACGCCGAAAATCCATTTAATCTAGGGTCAGATTTAATAGAGCCGTTCCGTCCAATCATCGACTGGTTTGCCTATGAACATAGTTATTTTACGGTTTTTGAAAAAGCAGAAAAAATTCAAGTGTTAAATTTGCTTAATTCCAAGGTAAAAATTGATCGCACTGAACAATACTTGAACAATGCAATCGGTATTTATTCACGTAGCGTTTTCTGCGCCCTAACCGAAAAAGACACTTCGAAGATTGTTAGTTGGTATGAGTTATAGATTTATGCGCGTAATTGTTATGTTTGATTTGCCAACTGAAACTTCAATGGACCGTCGACATTATCGTTGGTTTAGGAAATTTTTAATTGATGAAGGTTTTATCATGATGCAAGAATCAATTTATACAAAAATTTGCTTAAACATGCACGCAGTTAACAAAGTGGAACTAAATATTCAGAAAAATCGTCCGCCTAAGGGAATTGTTCAAGTTATGAATGTCACAGAAAAACAATTCGCTACTATGAAACTGGTAGTTGGTGAAGCCGACGATACAAATATTCAAAGTGACGAAAGGTTAATTATCTTATGATTTTGCGGCATTTAAATTTAGAACAATCTCTTGAGTGGACAGATACGCAACATATCTGTGAGTTAATTATCGAAAATCCTAGCTTTCTTCGTGAGGTTATCAAAGATTTAACAATTAGCGAAGAAGAAAAAGAAATTAGCATCTCGTCTGATGGCAAGGCTCTTAACTTCGACAAAGATGTCGACACTATTTTAAATCCGCTCAAGCTAGATTTTAATAGCAAACGCGCTATGACCACCTTATTAAAGCTTCTGCTAAAAACCTCAGTATCAGAAGATTTTTATCTTACTACCAATAAGCTCAAAACTAAAATTATCAAGTATTTTAGTGAAATTGTAGATGCTGGCGACTTTGAATTTGAAGTTACTACGGATGAATTTACGATGGATAGCGTCGCTAAAGCGGTTAGCATTCATATTGTTGGTGATGAAGACAATTTTGTGGAGCTGTTAACGGATTATGTTAGTATGATGGTGGAACTTGCAAATATTAAATTGTTTGTTTTTGTTAATTTGCGCTGCCTCCTTTCCGATGAGGAGCTAGAGCATTTCTGTCATAATCTGAACAATCATCAAATCAATGTTCTACTCTTGGAAGGAGTAACGAAGAAGAAACTGGATGGAATTTCGCGCCTAGTAGTGGATAAAGATTTATGCGAAATATAAAAAATATTATGTTTTTATTGTATAATTATAGATAATCAGTCACGAAGATGTCGGTAAGAGTCGTGTTGCCGTCGACAATTGAACCAATTTGAGGTTTGAGAGTCGTGTAAAATCATCGTGTGACTGAACTAGCGCGATAATGGAAGTTATCAAACCCACGTTTGAGAGTCGTGTAAAATCATCGTGTGACTGAACCTAGCACGTTAAAGAAAATCAGCTCGCTAGGTTTGAGAGTCGTGTAAAATCATCGTGTGACTGAACGTATGACACAGTTATCGCCAGAATGACCTTGTTTGAGAGTCGTGTAAAATCATCGTGTGACTGAACATCCATCCCATTCAATATGGCACTCAGAATGTTTGAGAGTCGTGTAAAATCATCGTGTGACTGAACCAAGTCTGCTACTGTAAAGACAGGCAAGCCGTTTGAGAGTCGTGTAAAATCATCGTGTGACTGAACGTTGGCTAGCTCACTAGTTGTGAATACTGGGTTTGAGAGTCGTGTAAAATCATCGTGTGACTGAACATGGATGTCTTCTAATTGTTGGGTGGTAACGTTTGAGAGTCGTGTAAAATCATCGTGTGACTGAACCTAGTTCACGCGCGTCGTATCCACGATTGAGTTTGAGAGTCGTGTAAAATCATCGTGTGACTGAACTCTAGTTCGCGCGCGTCGTACCCCCTGTTAAGTTTGAGAGTCGTGTAAAATCATCGTGTGACTGAACCCTATAATGTTATATAATAAAATCCCCCCTGTTTGAGAGTCGTGTAAAATCATCGTGTGACTGAACACATTCAAAATACCTATACTAAACCTAACCGTTTGAGAGTCGTGTAAAATCATCGTGTGACTGAACTCTTCCTCTTCGTCTAGCTTGCGCGCGTCGGTTTGAGAGTCGTGTAAAATCATCGTGTGACTGAACGCAAGGCGTACGCTTTAAGATAGAGGGCTTGTTTGAGAGTCGTGTAAAATCATCGTGTGACTGAACTCCCAGTTGAATAGCTTGCATCTTCAGAGAGTTTGAGAGTCGTGTAAAATCATCTTTCGGATCGATGTGATACTCAGCCTTGCTCAGGGCTGAGTATTTTTGAGCAGTGATTGGCCAAATAAATAAACCGCCCTAAATTCATAAAATACAATATTATTGAATAGATTTCAATCATAACCAACTTAAAAATCCACATTTTGTCGACAATTTTTGGATTTATTGAACATTTTGTTCAATAACTCATAAAATTGTTTAGCGAAATCGTCAAAAATATAGTAGAATCAAAAGAATATTTATTATATTTCGAGGAGAAGAATGTTAAAAGTATTAGTTTACGATAGTGGTTGGGGCGGGGAATTAGTAGCAGATTATCTTGAAAATGAGCTAAAAGTTATTGAAGTAACGCGCTTAATTGATTGGAAAAATTTGCCATATAGCGCCAAGGCGCCTCAAGAAATCAAACATTTATTATGCGAAAGACTACAAGTGTATATCGGCAAAATGGACTTAATTGTTCTAGGCGGTTTTGTTGTGTCGGAATACACCGAGTACCTTCGCCGCCAATTCCCCAATCAGGCTTTTGTTGGTTTAAGTATCGATCTTAGGCAAATTACTAACTCGCGTTGTCAACCAAGTGATATTGCAGTCTTCATTGGTTCTCAGAATACAAATTCGTCTTTTGTCCAAAAACTGCAACAGCAACTGCCAAAAGTCCAACTCTCAATAATTAGCTCAAATGGCTGGGAAAAGTTGATTGATGACGGCGAACTCGACAAGCTATATATTCAACGCCAACTTATTCCTTATTTTACCCTTCAAAAAGCCCCCGAATCTCAGAAAAAGCGACGTCAACGTGTGCCAGTCATCGAATCATTACGCATGTCTCAAGAAGATCTTGCGAGTCGGTCCACGATTAAAGTATTGGCTCGTGATAATATTACTACGTCTCGTCCGACGCCAGACCTAGTTATCCTCCTAAATACTCACTTTTGGGAGATTAAACCTATTCTTGAACAGCTTTTCGGTTGGAAAGTCCGCTTCGTCGATTTTCGCCAGAAACTGTTACATGACGTGTGTGCTGCGCTTAAATTACTCGGAGTTGATGGTGCTCGCCACAAAAACTCTAATCACCATTCAACTAGCTCAGAATAGCAAAATCATAAATCTAAAGTGCTATAATTATGAAAGAAACTTTATACTAATCGGAGTAAACGGAGCCCATCAACTATGTCTCACGATCTAACCTGTCCACATTGCCACAAAGTTTTTTCTGTGGACGAGAGTGAATATGCGAACCTACTTAACCAAATCAGTAAATCTGAGATTGCTAAGGAAGTTCACGAAAAATTAGCTGCCGCTGAACAAGAAAAACAGCATGCTATTGCACTTGCTGAGACCAAGACTCGTAGCGAGCTCCAACAGTCAATCGCTGATAAAGAAAATGAAATTATTAAGCTCAAATCTCAGGCCAACCAAAAAATTTCTGAGCTGAAAAACCAAAATGTTACCGAAATAGCGAAACTACAATCACTCAATTCCGAGCTTCAGGCGAAACTTGAATCACAAATTAATCAGTCTAAAACCGAACAGGAGCTTGCCGTCACCAAGGCGGTTTCTCGAATCGAAAAAGAACGTGATGCTCTCGCCAGCGATCTAAAAACTAAAGATGCTGAGAAAAAGACTCTCGAACTCTCACTCAAAGATAAATACGAAAGTGCCATTAAATTTAAGGACGAAGAAATCGAGCGTCTTAAAGACATGAAAATTCGGCTGAGTACTAAGATGGTGGGCGAAACTCTTGAACAACACTGTGAGAATCAATTTAATCAACTACGCGCCACTGGTTTTCAGAACGCTTATTTTGAAAAAGATAATGCCGTCTCGCGTACTTCCGGGAGCAAAGGTGACTATATTTATCGCGAAAACGATGACGCCGGTAATGAAATCATCTCCATTATGTTTGAAATGAAAAATGAAAATGAGACCACTGCCACTAAACATAAAAACGAGGATTTTCTCAAAGAGCTCGACAAAGATCGTCGCGAAAAAAACTGCGAATATGCCGTGCTGGTCTCGATGCTCGAGGCGGAAAGTGAACTTTATAATACTGGCATAGTTGATGTATCACATCGTTTTCCTAAAATGTATGTTATCCGTCCACAGTTCTTTATTCCCATGATTACTCTGCTACGCAATGCCGCCATGAATTCATTAGAATACAAGGCTGAGCTTGCAACGATTCGCAATCAAAATATCGATATTACTCATTTTGAAGAAAAAATTACCGCTTTTAAAGATGGTTTTGCCCGTAATTATGAGCTAGCTTCGCGCAAATTTAAAGCCGCTATTGACGAAATTGATAAAACTATCGACCATTTACAAAAAACCAAAGAAAATCTCCTGCGTTCAGAAGATAACTTGCGTCTAGCGAACAATAAAGCTGAAGATCTGACAATCAAACGCCTTACCCGTGGCAATCCCACGATGACCGCTAAATTTGCCGAACTAGCATCCAATGAAGCTGCAGCCACAAAAGAGCTTCCATCATCAAGCGATGATTAAGATATCCGGCTATTCTTAATTGGAACTCCAATAACTCGTAACCATTACCGCATTTGTATTCTGTTTATGGTATAATAACAGATATGCCGCACAATCAAAAACTACTCGAAAAATTTGCCGTAACCGCCCGTCAAAAACTGATGCAAGACATCTCCCTACAGTTGCCAGCCTCATCTTCACGCAAAAACCCCCTCATTGAAAATCGCCTCCGCGAGATTGGCGCCGAAGGCATTATTAATGAAGATTCCTATACTTGGTTTAATCGCTTAGTTACTTTGCGTTATCTCGAATTACACAAATTCTTGCCGCCTGAAATTTCTGCTTTAGATTTTTGGCACTCTTTTTCAGCCTTTACGCAGGCTGCACATTTTTTGGATCAACTTTTTCCTACGGCTTTCAATTCCAAACTCACCTATACATATTCTTTAATTCCGCAAAATTTGTTCGGATCGAACCAAATCATTGAACTTTTGCTCAACCTTCCCGTCACGGAATTTGCCGATACTGCTGTGCTTGGCTGGCTGTATCAATATTACAATTCAGACGCTAGAAAAAAGGCTATTCGCTCAAAAAAACCTTATTCAAAAACCGAAATTCCTCCCGCCACGCAGATTTTTACTCCTCGATTTATCTCTCAATATCTCGTTCAGAACTCGCTCGGTAAACTCTGGCTTGAATTAGGCGGCGATAAGCAACTCGCTCAGGATTGGCAATATTATTTTCCCCTCCAAGACCAGTCCGCAGTATCTGCTGTGCCGAAGCATAATTCGCCTAAACTTGATCCTCGCACCATTACATTCTTTGATCCATGCTGCGGTAGTGGACATATTCTGCTCATCGCCTTCGAACTTTTCTTGCAATTCTATCTAGCTTGCGGCTTCAAGCAGTCTGCTATCCCAGCTCTAATTTTGCAGTACAATTTATATGGTCTTGAGATTGATGAGCGTGCCACGCAGATTTCAATTATTGTCATATTACTTAAGGCACGTGAGTATGATCCAGAAATTTTTGCAAAAGACATTGTTTCTCAAATTAATATCATGACGGTGCCCGATTCTAACGAAATGGGGAAGAATATTATAGCAGGTTTTTCAGATCGCAGACTTTCTGCGCAAGCCAAGATTTTATTCGACGAATTTGCAGACGGCAAAAATCTTGGCGCTTTAATTCTACCAACTGAGCTTGGCGATTTGTCCGCATTGCAAGATGCTATTATTAAAAAATATCCCGACGAGCAAAACCTTTTTCGCCAACAATTTTTAACACTGATTAAAGCTCATCAAATGTTAAACAGACAATATCATATCGTTGTCACCAACCCGCCGTATATTAGGAGTGGGCGCATGAATGAAGTTCTCAAAACTTACGTTTGTACAAACTTTCCCGACGCGAAACTGGACTTGTATACTGCCTTTATTGAACGCTGCGCTTACTTTACTAATACAATAATACAATTTGCGTATTTTGGGCTTATGACGCCGCAAAATTGGCTATTTACGCAGAATTTTTCGTCATTTCGCACCAAATTTCTCGCAAATAATTGTATTAAGTCCTTAATACAACCATACAATAAATCATTTTTTACCGAAGCGGCTGTAAATATCTGCGCTTTTGTTGTGCAAACGCATCCGGATGGTAACGGTTATTTTACACGTTCGGACACGCCTGGCGGACTCGATCTTCAAGCCCAAACTTTGCGCGAAAATCTCTCCTCCAGACAAAATATTTATCAATGCACTAGTCAGGATTTTCTCCAAAATCGCGATGCACAAATTTTGTATTGGCTCGACGAATCAACTCTTACGCACTTGCATAGTACGCCAAGTTTGGCTGAATTTGCTGAACTTAAGCAAGGAGTCATTACTGGTGATAATGCTCAGTTCTTGCGTTTTTGGTATGAGGTAAAACCTCAAAAAATCGACCAAAAATGGCACCGTCACAATAAAGGTGGCGGTAATTGCAGATGGTATGGTAACCGTGAATATGTAATTAATTGGCAGGATGATGGAGAATTAATCAAACGCAACAAGACGGCGGGGCGGCGCCATTCTCGTCCGCAGAATTTAGCGTATAATTTCTGCCCAGCCTTAAGCTGGTCGTCGATAGCTAATCAAGATTTTGCTGTACGTTACTATGATGAAAATTTTACTTTTGGCTCCGCTGGACCATGTTGTTTTCCGACTGCAAAAGACCAGCTATATTTATTAGGATTATTGAACTCTACCGTAGCTCGATACTTTACTTCCATTATTAATCCTACACTTAATCTTAATGTCGGTGATGTAGCAAAAATTCCAATTATTTTCGACCAAAAAATTCGCCCGGAAGTAGAAAGTCTGGTCCAACAAAACCTACAAATTACCAAACAAAATTACGATATGCAAGAAACTAGCCAGGAATACACGGAGCATCCGCTGGCGAAATATCCTGCCTCCAACTCTTTGGCCAACTCTTACGAACTTTGGCGACAAGAAACCAACGAAAATTTTAATCAATTAAAAAATAATGAAGAACGTCTCAATACTCTTTTCATTCAGGCTTATCAATTACAGAATGTTCTTCAACCTCAAGTTTCCGCAGCAGATATCACTCTTCAACGGGCCAATAAAGTGCATGATATTAAAACGTTCTTAAGTTATCTAGTCGGCTGTTATTTTTGCCGCTACAATCTAGACGGCACAGGAATCAATTTGCCCACCGTTTTTAATCCGCGAGCTAAATATCGGGCATTATCTTTAAGTTTTGCGCGCAACACAGCTTCCCCTCAGCGCAAACGCAAACTTTTTCATCCCGATCCTAACTTTTTACCGTTTTTACCAGCCTATGAACCAGAGATTTCTTTTCATTTTACTAATTTCCTCAATCAAATTTTCGGTGGTGCCCATCAGGCTGATAATCTTCAGTTTATTGCTGATGTCTTGCATCAAGAATTTGGCGAAACTTCTATGCAGAGTATTATACGCTATTTACGTACAGATTTTTATCAAGATCATTTAGTAACTCATCGTCACAAACCGATCTACTGGCTACTTGATAGTGGGCCGTTGCACAGCTTTCGTGGATTAATTTATTATCACCGCCTGAACACAGATTTACTTAGCTATATTCGTCAAAAATATCTCCTACCGATGCGTCGACAGTATCAAAAGTCACTCGCCGAGACTACCGAGCTTCTGCAGCGAGCTACTTTAATTAGTGACCAAAAATGGCATCAGCAGACGTTGGCTCGTCAACAAAAACAGCTACAAGAACTTAGCGACTTTGAATATAGGGTTCAGTCCATTATTCAGCAAGATCCCAAAATTGATTTCGACGACGGTGTTGCCGTAAATCATGCTAAACTCGCTACCATCTTTGCTAAACTTAAATAGTTCGATTGAAACATTTTATTTTTCTTGGTTTTACTTTTTGCTATGTTATAATAAAAACATAAACACGCTATAATCTTGCTAAGCATTGACAAAATATGGACGAACAAGAAATACAGAATAAACGACGCGATAATGAGGAACGTGCCACCAAGGAACGTGCACGAATCCTCGGTTTACCATATCTCGATACGCGCGATTTCGAGTCAACTTCGCCGCTCATTCCGGATCTTTTGACGACCGATGAAATGCATAAAAATTTCATTATTCCACTGCAAAAAGGTGACGACGAAACTCCTTTTGCCTTCATGATCACGAGTCAAACTCCTCAAAGCCTTATTTCAGAAATGCGACGCGACTATCAAGAAAATGGTAAGCACGTACAATTTTTCCTTATCTCAAACTCAGCTTATCAAGTTTTTATGCTGCGCTATGATCCGCCGCAGGAAGTCCATTATGACGATATTAAGATTGCCTCCGAAGGTGATTCCGAAACTATTGCCGAAGTGTCGCAAACACTTAATTCTGTTTCCACCGAGCGTGTTTTTAATTACCTTGTCGATCAGGCGGATAAGCTTGGAGCTTCCGATATTCACATTGAAAACATGCGCGACCGCATACGCATTCGCATGCGCGTGGATGGAATTCTACATCCAGTTGCCGATATCAGTAAGGATCGTTATCGTATTCTCATGGGTGAGCTTTCGACTCGCGCTAATCTTTCTGCCGCCTCTACCAAACCGCAATCGGGACATATGCAGCAGGACATTTATCGTGACGGCTCTTCTCACTTGCTGAACATTCGCGTAGAGACTGTCCCAACCATGTATGGTCAAGACGGAGTACTGCGTTTGTTTAACTTTGATGAAACTTTGTTAAATCTCGATTTGCTCGGCTTATCTAAAAGTGAAATGGCTACCGTCCAAGAAATTATTTCGCACCCTCGCGGCCTTGTTCTCATGGTTGGTCCAACTGGTTCCGGCAAATCCACTACACTTTATTCGATTCTTAATGCGCTCAATACTTCCGAACGCAAGATTATTACTCTAGAGGATCCAATCGAATATGGCATTACGGGTATTTCACAGATTCCAATCGATACCACTGGTGGCGGTTCTTTTGCCGAAGGCTTACGTTCTGTGCTTCGTCTTGACCCTGACGTAGTAATGGTAGGTGAGATTCGCGACGCTGATACTGCTCGCACTGCTATCCAAGCTTCGATTACTGGTCACCTCGTATTATCATCTTTTCACGCTAATTCCACTGCCGCTGCCTTCTCGCGTATGATTGATCTAATTGGTACTAACCCAATTTTTGCTAGCTCTATTCGTCTGCTCATTGCGCAGCGTCTCGTACGCAAACTCTCCGATAGTAAAGAACCATACAAACCTGACGAACCCACCATGCAATATCTGCGTGATGCTATGGCGGGCACCGATGTCGACCTTAGCGATGTTACCTTCTACCGTCCAGTTCCTACGGATGAGAATCCTTTTGGTTATCAAGGACGTACCGTTCTAATGGAGCAAATGGTAGTTTCTGAGGATATCCAAGTCTTCTTACGCGGTGATGTGCGCGACGCTAATGCTAACGACATCGAAAAAGTCGCCAAGTCTCAAGGTATGCTTACGCTCGAGCAACGCGGAATTATCGCCGCCTTGAATGGAGAAACTACCCTTGAAGAAGTCTCTCGCGTCATTTAACGGCATGTTCCTTTGGCAAAATGAGTTATAATAAAAAGTATGGAAAGATTTCTAGAGTATTTTGAGCCCGAAAAATACCAACTTGAGCTTTGTTTGCTGCGCGATGAAGAAAAAATCACAGGTAATGTCATTTTGAGCGGTAAGCTCATCGGCGACGTTATTAAACTTCACGCTTCCAACATGAAAATTACTCAAGTCGGACAGCAGATCGGGCAATCAGAGCATGATTCGATAGGATTCCAGTCATGCGAATTCCATCATCAAAACAATATCCTAGAAATTCCTATCTCTGACAATTCTCGAACCGTGCTCGCGGAATCCGCTACCTCCTACGTTACCTTGCAAATAGGTTTTGAGTCGAAAATCAACCATAATATGCAAGGCTGTTACGTTTCAACATATGATTATAATGGTGCTGAACAGAAAATTATCACCACTCAATTTGAGTCCCATTATGCCCGTGAAGTTTTTCCGTGCATTGACGAACCGGCCGCTAAGGCAATTTTTGATTTAACCCTAAACATTTCAGATTATAATCCAGCTCACGATGTAGTTCTAGCTAATACTAACACTACTAGTCAAGTGAATGGTAAATTTGAATTTGCTTCTACTCCCCGTATGTCTACATATTTACTCGCTTGGGTAGTTGGTCCATTCCAGAGCGTATCGACCGTTAACGGCAATGGCGTTAGAATTTCTTCGTATGGCGCACTTAATCAAACTCTCGAATCTTTACTCTTTGCTAATGCTACTGCTGCACGCGCTCTCGAATACTATGAAGAAAAATTTGGCACGCCATACCCGCTTTCTAAACTTGATCAAGTTGCTTTACCCGATTTTGAAGCTGGTGCTATGGAGAATTGGGGTCTAGTGACTTATCGTGAGTCTTGCATGTTGACGGATCCTAACGCTTCACTCGAAACAAAAAAATCCGTTGCTATTACTATTACACACGAACTTTCGCATCAATGGTTTGGCGATCTCGTCACGATGGCCTGGTGGGATGATTTATGGCTGAATGAGTCTTTCGCCAGTGTTATGGAATACTATGCTGCTGATGCGCTTTATCCAGAGTTTAACATTTGGCAAGATTTCTTCACTGGCGACTGCCTTGCAGCCCTGCGACGCGATTGTTTACGCGGCGTGCAATCTGTTCAACAGGCCGTTCACGATCCGGCTGAGATTGCTACGCTTTTTGATGGCGCCATTGTCTATGCCAAGGGCGCTCGCCTTATCCTTATGCTCATGAGGTTAATGACGCCAGAAAAATTCTATCAAGGCATCCGTGATTATTTCACCAAATACCAATACCAAAACACCATCGGCGATGACTTATGGCAGACTTTGCAGCCCTACGCTGATTTTAACGTCAAAGATTTTATGCATGCTTGGATTTCTCAGCCTGGCTATCCGGTTCTTCAACTCGGCAAAAACGGCAATAATGAATCCTGGAGTCAACAACGCTTTTTTATTGACGGGACTACTGATGATTCTAAATGGCCATTGCCCGAAATCAAAGACGATATGTCTGGGCACTATTTGCTTGATTTAAAAGACGCTGATTTTCAAGCTAAACTCACCGCTTTTGCTCAGCTTAATACCGAGCAAAAACTTCGGCTTCTCATTGATCGTATGTTGCTCGCAAAAGCAAACTTGGTTTCATCGAGCTCACTATTAGAACTCTTATCAAAATTCTCCCACGAGACATCTGCCGACGTTTGGCGCATTCTGCTCAGCATTATTGGTGACCTCAAGCTTTTCTGTCCGCCTGAATCTGACACCGAGCACTGCTATCAACAATATCTTGCTCGGAACTTCCAGACTTTATTGGAAGCTGTTGATCTAAGCACCCAAATTCAAGATGCTAACGCTATTCAAGTACGTGATAGTTTGCTCAGCATTGCGAACTATCTCAAAGACGAAAAACTTTTGCGTCCACTCGCCGACCGTTACGATAATAATCTATCTGCGCTAGACTCTGAATTACGTATCTATATTATGGCGGCAAAAATGCATTTTGACGAAAATGCCGCTTTCACAGAACTCCTCGCAACCTATCCGCAGACCACAGATCCAGAAATTAGATCTGATATATTATATTGTCTTGCCTTGGCCGAAAAAACTTCTAATCTCGATCAGTTGCTTAAGTTGCTCGACCAACCCGAGATTGTCCGCCCGCAGGATCATATTTTCTTATATATTTATCTATTACGTAATTATCGTACACGCGAACAAGTTCTTGATTGGCTTATTTTACATTGGGATTATATTAAGACTCTCACTGGTGAAAAATCCATCGAGGATTATCCACGCTATGCCGCTGGTGTTTTACGCACTGAATCCGAAGCCAGAAAATTTTATCAGTTCTTCGATCCACTAGCCGACGATCCAATTTTGCATCGTACGATCGAGATTGCTCACGTCGAAATCAATTCGCGTATTGCCCTTATTGAATCGCAGTCGGCAGGCGTGGCGGAGAAATTGCAAACTTTAATTAATCAAAAAGGAGTGTAGTAAATGCCAGTAATTGTTGGCACCGTAATCGAAAAAGATAATAAATTTCTGCTCGTCCAGGAAGCTGATAAAAATGTTCGCGGCAAATGGAATTATCCGTCTGGCAAGCTTGAAATAGGCGAGCTCCTTCCTGAAGGTGCTCTTCGCGAAACTCGCGAAGAATGCGGTCTAGATGTCGAGCTGACTGGTATTTGCCAAGTTGGTACTCATCGCTTTCCAGGTGAATCTTTTGCCTTGGTCTGTTTTGCGGCGCATCAGCCCTCTGGTGAAATTAATTTTGATCCGAAAGAAATTCTCGATGCCCGTTGGTTTAGTTATGAAGAAATTGTTAATATGTCGGATCAACTGCGTAATACCGATCGCGTGCTGCATGCTATTGAGAACGTTAAGAACTGCACTATTGCTCCCTTAGATATACTGAAAATCTATGCTAATCCTGACGACAAGATCTTAGCTGAGCTAAGAGAATAAATCATAATCTTCCAAACCAACAAAATAAATATTATGAAACTCTACCTCATTCGCCACGGCCAAACCGATTGGAACCTGCACAAGCGCGTACAGGGTGCCACCAATATTCCGCTTAACGCCACCGGTCTTGCTCAGGCCAATGATTTGCGCCGTCAGACGGCAGATTTGGAGTTTGAGATTTGTTATGCTTCACCTCTCTTGCGTGCCGCTCAAACCGCTATGGTGGTGGTGGACGGTCGCACGGAGATTATCTACGACTCGCGTCTTAAAGAACGCAGTCACGGTAAATTCGAGGGGCAATATCTGCCCAAATGGGATCTCATCAAGCCTAATATTTTTGACCGCGAAATTAATACTAATGTCCAAGGTATTGAACCGATTCGTTCCCTCGATGCGCGCACGAGCGAATTTCTTCAGGAAATCTATCAAAAATATCCCGATTCTGCCAAAATTATGGTTATAGCTCACGCCGGTTCACTCAAATCTATGCTCAGTAGTATTATGGATTACAACTCTCCCGAGTTTCGTGCTTTTCGGTTTGAACAAGGACAGGTTTACGAATTAGATTTCTAGCTCAAAACAATAACTAAATTTTTAGATTTATAGAACTGAATTTTTAGGCCAGCTGTTTTAACGACATTTTTCTCGCATAGCAGGGAATTGTCCAGGTTGAGAAATCTTCATATTTCACCCAACAATGGATGATCCCAATTTGCTCTTGTGTATAAAAGTCGTAATTTCTGTCATTCGTCGTAGTCTCAGCTAACAACGACTTTAACGAGCTAAAAATTTCATTAAGCAGCCAATAATCTGAGTTTGGAATAGTTGCTGCAAAATATCCACGCTCATCGTGAATAAAACTCAATAAAATCGTAAAAACTACTTCTTTCCCAGCCTCAGTATAATTCATCCGCGCATCAAAACTTTGTTTCAGATCAATCTCATACTGCCTTAATGCCTCGCCGCAACTACTATGATGAGCGTAAAAAGTCGCCCGTGAAATATTTGCTATTTTGCAAAGTTCGCTAATTTTGACAGTTTTTCGTTGCGTTAGACCGACACAAAGCGCTTTGCGGATCTGCATCTCGCAACGCTCAAAACGAGCATCTTCCTTACTTTTCTGCTTTTTTGGCTGTACTAAGACCTCCATTACCTCTATAATACCACAAAACATATAAAAAATCAATACCTTTTTTGCTTATTTTTAATAAAAAGTCCATTTTCTGTCAAAAGGTAGTCAATTCTTACAGGGGTGAAAGCGCTAATGCACCAAAAAACCCAAAAAAGTCCAGAAAAAGTATTGACTTATTTCACCAAGTGCGCTATAATGGGGAACAGTTAAACAAGTTGTGGAAACAACCTCTGTATTAAGATAGAAATCTAAAGCGAGGTAATCTATCAAAAATTATCTTTTGCAAAATCGGGTTTCATTTAACAATTTGGACAACGATTAGAATTGTAAGACGGAAACTGCAATCAAAAACCGTAATAATATAGATTATTTATATAACTGGTTTTTCGAGTCATTAAGACTTCGAACTTCGATTGCTAGTTAAGTCAATGCATAAAAAGGTACTCAAGGGCACTGATAGTGGATGCCTTGACAATCAATACCGACGAAGGACGTGGGACTCTGCGATAAGCCTCGGGGATCTGAGAACGAGAGTTGATCCGGGGATTTCCGAATGGGGAAACCTAGCACAAGTCATGTTGTGTTG
>CAYPTT010000009.1:0-20160 GCA_964413835.1 uncultured Candidatus Saccharibacteria bacterium | reverse complement strand
CTTGCAAAAGATCCCACTCTAGCCCAAAAGACAAAAAGCGACACCGCTGGTGTCTTATTCCAATTCGTAACCATCTCTATTTTGAAACAATTACTGTGCGATGTCGCTAAGTTATGCTTCAAAATAAAATGCCACAAATATGCAAAAATGATGGCTGAATTAGAATAAGACTCTTCTATTATAAATCGCAAAATTAATTAACGCAAGCAAAATCACAAAATTATCAAATCAGCCCAAAATTTTATCAAAAATCCTATAAAACTATTGACAAAACGCTTATCCTGTGCTACAATGGAAGTATAAGGTAATTAAAAATTAGCCTTAAACACTCATCGACGGCTCGTCTAGCAGCCATCTGAGGTTCTAGGGCAAGAAAGGAATTCATGACCGAAGCCAAGAAAAACGAAGGTCTTAAAATCCGTATTCGCCTCAAGGCATACGACCACCGCGTAATTGACCAAAGCGCAAAGCAAATCGTCGACACCGCTATCCGTACCGGTGCTACCGTTTCTGGCCCCGTGCCTCTGCCGACTAAGCGCAGCACTTTCACCGTAGTGAAATCGCCGCATGTTTACAAAACCGGCGGTGAAGCTTTTGAAATGAAAGTCCACAAGCGTCTAATCGATATCTCTAACGCCACGCCAAAAACGATTGACTCTTTGCAGAATCTTTCGCTCCCAGCTGGCGTCGACGCTGAGATTAAGATGTAGAGACTAAAATTCAAAAAAGACCTTGGCTTGAGGCTAAGGTCCTTTTTTGCATCAATTTTACTTAACTAAACAGCGAATTGGATAACCCGTTCGTCGATTGTTGTTGGTAGACGGTCGAATGGTTGGTGCGCTGATGCGCAAGTGCCAAGCAGACGCGGCGGTAGTGTAAGTGGTAGATGACCATAGTGTTCCATAAAAACCGGCCAGTCGTAAAGTATTAGTGCCCAAGTCTAGTTGCCCAGCGTTAACTAAATAAAGTGCACTGAGGGCAGGATTTTGGTGCGCTGGCGTCGTAGCACTACCAGTATAGATTTCATTAAGTATATTCACATAGCCAATACTTCCCCCACTAACGATATAGCCATCTCCTCCAGGATAACCATACGCTTGAAAAAGTTGAAAGAAGCTATCATCCAGCGAAAAAGGTATACCGGACAAAGTGTTAGTCCCGGCTTTCGGCAGTGTCCATCCTCGCGGACAAATCGAATCCGCCGTATTAACTAAATTATCCCAGATGTGACTAGAATTTTCCGGACTATAGATTTTTTCTCCTCCACTCCCCGCTGCTGCCGCATTAAATTGATAATAATTACCGATCAGGTAGTGCGCATCATAAGTCTTAGTATTCTTGTCAACGGCTAGTGGTCCAGTATAGCTATATGTCTCCATTTTACCAGTCGTAGAATTATAGTTAGTTCCCGACCAAATCCCTTCTGGCGTACTCGCCGAATCAAAAGTTGCTTGCCAATTATTTTTAGCCACATTAATAAAGTCTGTACAATTTTGCTCAATAGTTTGACCAGGGCGGAGTGAGTTATATCCGTCATTATTGGAAGATGATCCTGTCGGAGCGGAGTTGCAAGAAGTTCCACGGGTTGGAGTCGCCAAAACATATTCGCCGAGATTCCATGAGTAGCTCGTGCTATCATTCTTGATAATCGAGCTTCCGTCGGGTACATTAGTCATAGTGTTCGCCGGGACCGTCCATGAGGCTCTAGAATTCAAATCCGTATCGACATCACTCAATGGCTTGCTGGTAGAGAGATCTAACGCCAAATTTTGTGTCATCCAGCAGTTGTTATCTGCCAATTTTGCCACCCAATATTCTTTCCCATCGCGTATATCAATTAGTTGTTTGGTCACTTCATTGCCTGGCGTAACTGTCGCAGAACCGTCGGCGCCATTAGTATTATTACAAACCGTTGATGATAGTTCCTGCATATAGGTTGCGTCGGTTAATTCAGTAATCGTTTGAGGATTAGCAACGGCAGAAATCATTAATTGGTTAGTATATTGCCCAGCCGGCAGACCGGTGTTAATCTTTGCTCCAAAAGTTAGATAATGAGTATTGCTGGTAGTGGTTTTGCTATCATATGCCAGAGTGGTATTTTCGGGAATTGGTTGATAAATAGTTCCTTCGTCAACCGGGCCTGTGGTTAGGGCGTAACCCCAGGTATTAAGGCTAAAATTTTCTGACGTGCTAGCGACCGGAATTGATCGTATAGCGGTGGCCTTTTCGTTAAAAACGTTGATCATATCAGTACTGGCATCTAAAGTATTGACGTAGATTTTATATCCGGCTCTACTGGACGTTGAGATGCTGAGCTCTGCGCTAGTTGAATCGAATTCTCCATTTGCAGTAGGATTAATGTTTATATCGTCAGGCTGTTTTATTGCTAGAGCAATTGTCGAATTAGATGAAGCTTGAATTGCCTCCTCGGCAAAAGTCATGGAATAGTTATAGGGGAATAAAAAGCCTAAAAACAAAACTCCTAGCCCGCCACATGCCAACGAGCCGGCTAATTTTATAATATTATAGAACATAAAATATGAACGGATGGGGGTCTTGGCCATTTTCATGTCGGTTTTTTTATTCTCCATTTAATTTAATATCGAAGCCCGCGAATATCCACTTAAACACAAAAAAGGGCACCGCGAGGTGCGATAACCTTATACACAATGCACGTATCAAATCAACGCCATTCTGGGGTTCCTCTCGGCGCCCGTCCTAGCGTCAATTTAGGCATCCATACAAAAATAGCGTACATCTAAACTGTATAAAATTATCGCACCTCAATTATAGCACAAAAATATCATGCTTATCGTAATTCTAGTATTATATTGTTGTGAAAATTACAACAAACCAACGTGAAAGAACGGCAAAACCATGCCCATACCCCCATTATATCACACATCGCTCAAAAAGTCAATAGAAAAACGCCGCCAGTGGCTAAAATTCCATGCTATAATGACTACATGACCCTAACTATGCGTCTCAAAAAACGTTTTTACTTCGTAGCCGCGAGGTATTTCCGGTTTTTTGCTAATTTCGCGTTGAAGCGTTGGCGACCGCGGGTTATTGCTATTACTGGTTCCGCTGGCAAGACGACTATGTTGCATCTGATAGAATATGAGCTGGGCGATCGAGCGCATTATTCACACGACGCTAATTCAGCTTTTGGCATTGCGTTTGATTTGCTTGGGATGGACGGGATTCGCGGATCGAAATTACGCTGGTTCAAATTGATTTTTCAGGCTCCGCTGCGGGCGCTGCATTATAAACGCAGTGGGGAATTCTATATTGTCGAAATCGACGGCGAGCGTCCACGCGAAACGGAATTTCTGGCCAGCTGGCTACGTCCAGAAGTAACGCTCTGGGTGTCGCTAGGGCGTTCGCACGCTGTGCAATTTGAGCGGGAAGTGGCCGAGGGTAAATACCCGGATCTTGATACCGCTATCACGCATGAATTTGCTACCCTGCCTCAACATACCCAAAAATACGTTTATATCGACGGCGACAATACTCGCATGGTAGAAGCTACGCAAAATATCACCGCCGAAGTCATTAAATTTAGCAAAAAATCGCTCAAGCGCTATGATGTTTATCCGACTCGCACCGATTTCGTGTTTGAGTCGGCCTCGTTTCACTTTGCGCAGCCGCAACCGCGTGATCTAGCAATTCAACTTTTGATGCTGGAGCACTTAGTCAAATACCTTAATTTGTCGCTCAAAACAGATTTTTCTAGCATGCCAGTGCCGCCAGGACGCAGTTCGTTCTTCCAGGGTAAGAAGGGCATCAAGATTATTGACAGTAGCTACAACGCTCATCTCATCAGTGTCGAAAGCATGCTTGAAATGACGAAGCAGCTACACGCGGGTCACAAGTGGCTGGTGATTGGCGATATTGTCGACCAGGGCAAAATCGAAGGGGCCGAACACGAAAAACTGGCCGATTTGATCGCAGCGGTCCAGCCTGAAATGGTGGTTTTGGTTGGTCGTCGGACAAAACAATATACCGCACCACGTTTGAAAGAGCTTGGGGTTACTGTGCGAACCACGCTAGATCCACACAAGGCTCTACGGTTTATCGAAGAAAATACCACAGGCGAGGAGACTATTGTTTTCAAAGGTAGTCAATATCTGGAATGGATTATCGAGCAGCTATTAGCGGATCCGGCTGACGCCGCGAAGTTACCGCGTCGTGAGAAAGCTGCAGTAAAACGTCGCGCTAAATGGGGGTTGGAATAATATGGCGCAAAAAAGCTTACCTAAATTATATATTATTCATGGCTGGACCTATACCGTTGCCCCATGGGAAATGACCCTAGCTCTACTCCAAAAACAAGGTGTGGAAGTAGAAATGCTACACGTTCCTGGACTCACTGCGCCCTCGCGCAAAGTTTGGACAATCGAAGACTACGTCAAATGGGCTGACCGCAAAATTCCTAAAGACGCTGTGGTCTTGGGGCATAGTAATGGTGGACGGATTCTGCTCAATCTCAGTAGCCAGAAGCCAGATAAATTTAAGCATCTGATTTTGCTGGATAGTGCCGGGGTTTACGAAGCGGACAAAAAACGCGACACGGCTCGCAGTTTATCGAAGAAACTTGGTTTTCTCAAAAAAATTCCTGGCGTGGAAAAAGTTTGGCATAAGCTAATTGGCGCCAGCGATTATGATCGTGCCCCTGCCAACATGAAAAAAACCCTGTCTAACATGCTAGAGTCGGATAAAAAATTAGATCTTACCAAAGTTATCGTGCCGACTTCAATTCTCTGGGGTGAAGCTGATACCGTAACGCCGCCGCGTCAGGCTGAAGTGATGCACGAAAAAATTCCACATAATACTTTAGAAATGTTTGCCGATTGGACACATGCGCCGTATATTTCTCATCCGCAGGAATTAGCCAAAGCTATTTACAAAACTCTCAAGCAGCCACCCAAAATTAAGCCTGTTGTGGCAGATACGGCAAAAAATTCTGCGGCGCTTGCTATTAAAAAGGCTCCTGAACCTACGCTGAAAACACAGGGTTCTGGTAGCGAAGTGGTCTCGAGCGTGCCGACTAAATTAGTTTTGCATAAAGATGAGAAATTAACTGACGGCATGGTGGCGACGGACGCCGAAGGTGCAGCGGTACGTTACGATAAAGATTTGAGCAAAAAAACCGCCAAAGTTACTGACGTGCAAGCGAATTCGGCCTCGGCTGGTTTTCGCAAGGCTAATGTCGAGCCAGGCGCGCCAGATACAGATTCAATGGCTAGTTCCGCTTCGGCCAGTCTCAAAAAAGCCAAGCCAGCCGCAGTAGAAGATCCTAGTAAACGCTCGGCTTCATTATCGCTGCTCAAGGGCAAACGTAAAACCGAAGAGTCTGAAGAAAAAAATAGTGTGCTGGAGGAGTTGGCCGAAACTACCGAAGAAAAAGTCGATTTTATGCCGCTCGGCACTGAAGGCGAGGCTACTAGTACCGGACGGATGATTACTTCTGGTGCTGTACCAAAAGTTGGCCGCCTCGAAAAGGCCAAACGGAAGCTGAATAGTAAAAAAGTTGCTGGCCGCAACAAGAAGGCTCAAAAAACTAAAGCTAATTCCGCCTCGCGAGGTAAAAAATGATCTTTCTGGGGCAAGCTTCGAATTACTCCGCTAGTCGCACTTTGAAGCAGCTTTTTGTACACGGTTCAACCAAACACAGCGCGCAACTCAAGACCGCTTTAGCGAAAAAATATCAGATTACTCCCAGCCGCTCTGCTAAACTGCAATATGGCAACAAAGTCGGCGGTGGTATTTGTGAGACCGCGGAGGAGCGTGTTGCGCTGTACCATACTGGTCGCTCGGCGCTGGCGGCGGCTCTAGTGGCGGTGGCGCCCAAGGGCAGTCAAGTGGTCATTCAAGGGCTGACTTGCATCGCTGTGGTACGCGCAGTCAAAGCCGCTGGTTGCGAACCGGTTTTTGCCGATATTGACCCCGAAACTTTGCAGTATGATCCCAAAAACCTCGCTCAAACTCTCAAAAATCATCCCAAAGCCAAAACGCTGATTGTTCAGAATACTTTAGGCATTTCAAGTGACATTCGACTGGTCGAAAAAATCGCCGAGCGTTGCCAGGTCAAAATTGTCGAGGATTTAGCTCACTCGGCCGGCCGTTTTTATGCGGATGGGCGCGAAATGGGTACGATTGGCGTAGCAACAGCCCTGTCTTTTGGCAAGGGCAAGGCAATTGATACGATTTCCGGCGGTGCACTGGTGCTTAGAGACGCTGATTGTCGCATGGTGAATCAGCCCGCCCTATTACCAAAAAAGGCTGACCGTCGTCGCGATCGCTGGTATCCAATGCTGGGCGCGTTGATGCGGCTGGGCTATCGTTTACATTTAGGTAAATTTGTGGCAGGCGGCTTTATCAAACTGCACTGGATTCAGCGTTCGGCAGACGCAGAGCTAAATTTAGACGTTAAATTGCCGCATTGGCAAGCCAAACTAGCTCTCAAGCAGCTTGAGAGTTTGCCAAAAAGTGTCCTACGTGAGCACCAATTTGTCAAAGATCGAGACCAAGTACTAGAAGAATTTCGCGAAAATGGTTTTATGTTTGACGAAATTTGGTATGATGTGCCAGTCTCGCCCGCGCGCTACGCTGATGAAGTCGATTTTCCGGTCAAAAGATGCCCCAATACGGTAGATGTGGCGAGCAAAATCATCAATTTGCCTACCTGGTATTCTCCCGAAAAACTCCTCTACGCTCGCGAAATCATTTCTGAACACGCTTTTGAGGAGGAAGATGAGTAACAAGAAATCAGCTGAATGGCCGCAGACTCAAAAGCAATTTTCTGAAGCCAATTTTTTGCAGTCGCCCGAATGGGGCAAAATGAATGAGCTAATTGGTCATAAGGTAATTTTTACCGATTTTGAAGGTCAGGGTTGGTGTTTAATGATCGTGAAGAACGCCAAACGTGGCCGCTACCTCGAAGTTCCCGGCGGGCCCTTACTCGATTGGGAAAATAAGGCGTTGGTCGCGCAGGCTTTTGACGAGATTAAGGCTGTGGCTCAGCGGGAAAAATGCGTTTTTGTGCGACTCCGACCGCAGCTGCGAGCTGATGCAAAATATGACGACTTGCTTAAAGCTCAAGGTTGTCAGAAAGCCCCGATGCACTTACATGCTGAGCATACTGTAATGCTAGACTTGACTAAGTCTGAGGAAGAGTTGTTAAAGGAGATGCGCCGCCAGACGCGTTATGAAGTTCGCCGCAGTGAGCGTTTGGGGATTAGCGTATGGCATGCTAATTCAGAGAAGATTTTTCGTGAGTTTCATACGGTGCAGGCTGCCACTGCTGCGCGGCAAGGTTTTATCCCACCCGATTTGAACACGTTATTAGCTGAGCGTGCCGCTTTTGGCCAAAACATCCGGATTTACGTAGCGCAAACTAATGATTCACAGCCGATTGCTTACGGGATGGTCTTTTGGTCGGGCGACGAAGCGGAATATTTTGAAGCTGCCTCAACTGAGCTGAACCATAAAATTCCTGGCGCCTATGCTCTGCAATGGCAGGCAATCAAAGATCTCAAAAAAATGAACCTCAAACGTTATAATCTCTGGGGCATTGCGCCTAAAGACGCTAATGGTAAGGTTGCCGCTGGACATCGCTATGCCGGCGTGACGACTTTCAAAACTGGTTTTGGCGGTGAAATTGTTGAATTCGTCGCTGCGCAGGACATTGTCATTAATCGACCAAAATACCTGCTAAATTGGCTAGTCGAAACCATCCGAAGAAAGGTCAGAAAACTCTAATTTCTGACCCCATACTACCATTATAGCACACATTGTTAAAAAAGTCAATAGAAAGGAGCCAAAATGTCCGCTCGAAATGCTAAATCAACCCAAAATACCCCCAAAATCTCTAAAAATACCGAGAATTCTGAGATCGCTGAGGGCCCGCAGCAGTCAACGCAGGCTATAAACCGAAGTGTAGCTCGGACGTCTGGACCAGCCGTGGTGCATTTTAAGATAATTGATGCGCGCGATCGTGCTACCTGGGATAAATTTGTTACTAGTCATCCGGAAGCTAATTTCTTGCAATCTTGGGATTTTTACGAATTTTATCGCAGTCGCGGCAACGAAGTGGTGCGTCGGATTGCGGTGGTGGAAGGCAAAGATGAGCCGAAAAATGATCATAGCGTCAATGATGGCAAGACTGATAACGGCAAGGCGGAGCATAGCGGGGCTCATGAGAACGAAGTGCGTATTATTGGTGCTTATGCGGGTGTAGTTGAAAAGGCTAAGCGGGGACATCATTTGGCGATTGCGGGCGGACCGATTTTGGACTGGCAACACCGCGAGCTCGTCGAGCGGATGTTCCAAGACATGCGGGATCAGGGTCGCGCACATCGTTGTGCTTTTGTGCGGGTCCGCCCGCAACTCGCCAAAAATTCCGGCGAACTCCTCCTCAAAGAGCTTAATAGCGACAAAAATCTGGGCTTGCACATCCAGCCCGCTCCAATGTATCTTTCGGTGGAGTTCGCCGGCATTCTCGACCTCGAGCAAGACGAAGAGGCAATTCTCAAAGGCATGCGTCAGCGTTTGCGCCGCGCCCTGCGCAAGGGCGAAAAAAATGGCATCGAGGTCGAAACCAGCACTAATCCCGCCGATATTCATGAATTTTATCAGATTCAAATGCAGACCGCTGGTCGACATGGTTTTGTGGCCTTCTCAGAAGATTTTCTCACCAAACAGTTCGCAGCTTTTGCGCCGCACGGTGAAGCAGTGCTTTATAAAGCCAAATATCAGGGCGAAATTTTAGCGGAAAATTTTATGATTTTTTATGGTAACGAAGCTTCCTACCATTATGGTGTCAGCTCGGAACTTGGCACTAAACTCTCTGGCGCGCCGCTGCTACACATGCAAGCGATGCGTGATGCGCGCGAGCGGGAAATTAAACGTTATAATTTTTGGGGTATTGTTGGCGAAGATGAAACTTGGCATCGCTTTTATGGTGTCTCGCAGTTCAAGCGCGGTTTTGGCGTCACCGAGCTTAAATATACTCCTGCGCACGACATTATTCTCAGCCCTGTCAAATATCAAATCACCAAAATCATTGAAACAATTCGCAAGAAAAAACGCCATGTCTAAATAATTCAAGGAGGCCCAATGGATCAAGATTTTCAAAAACTTTTAGCAGCTGCTAAAGAACTTGCTCACAAGCAAGTTCTTACCAACTACTGTATTAGCGGGCAAGTTGCTTGCGCTCTAATGACAATAGATGGCCGGATTTATACTGGAATCTCTATTAATGCCAAGTGTGCGCTTGGTAACTGTGCAGAATATGCTGCAGTTGCCGAAATGCTCAAGCATGGTGAAACTCAGATTAGTAAAATTGTCGCTTATTCGTATCACGGCACAGTATACTCTATGTGTGGCCGTTGTCGCGAACTAATTCGTCAAATCGATGATCAAAATCTTGAAACGCAAGTTTTATGTAATGATGATGGCAGGATTTGTCGGCTAAAAGACCTCTTACCAGAAATTTTTATTCGTAAAGGCAACCAGAAGTAGCTATATCTTTCCATTATAGCACACTTTATGCAAAAAGTCAATACTTTTCGGCGATTTTCGAGCGTGATATAATCAAATTAAAGTTTAGGAGGCAATTTTATGGCACATATTAGGCGTAGTTATATTGATAGTCATTGGCTAGTATTTATCTTTCAGGGGGCGGTAGCCACGCTTTTTGGCTGTATTACACTATTTACCGGTAATGTTAACTCATCTAGTCTGATGCCTCTTATCGGCGTGGCGGTGTTGGCGCTGGCTATCGTAGAGTTTGCTAATGTGATTTATCGTAGTTCTAAGCGTTTTGAGTGGATCGTGCCGCTCATTGTAGCACTATTTGATGCTATTTTTGGCGTAATTTTGCTACTAATGGCAAACGAAAGCACGGTTTGGCACATGGCGATTCTAGCTGGCTACACTGTGATTCGTGGCATCTTCGAGATGGTCATAGGATTCCGTACTACAGTCGACCCTACTGATCGCTTCATTTGGCTTCTCTGCGGTGTCTGCGGCATGGTCTTTGGCGTAGCGATTCTTAACTCTGGGCACCTTGCTTGGGTGGATTTTGTGCGTTTCTTTGGTGCATATTTGCTAATTTTGGGAATTTCCAGCCTAATTTACGGCGTGCATAACCGTGAGCAGCAGCGTGAAGATCACCTCGCTCGCTCTGAGGCCGCCAAGAAAGCTTTCCGTGAGCGTACCCTACGCGACAATAAGGCAAAGCGTCAAGCCAAACAGCAGGCCGAAGCTGCCGAAAGTGACTTGCTACCTAAGACGAGCTAGGCAAAACGGGTTTTTGTGCTATAATGAATTCTCAAAGGAGACAATTTAAAATATTATGAAATACCGCACTCCGACTAAAGCTATCATCACCGATGCTGGCTTTGCTAGTCGCTATCTACCTATTACGAAAACCATACCTAAGGCCATGTTGCCGCTCGGTAATCGTCCGATTATGCAGTTTATTGTCGAAGAATGTGTAGAGGCTGGCATTGAAGAGATTATTATCGTTGCTACCGCTGAAGGCAAGCCGATTTACGAAGATTACTTTAATAATTCCGTTAACCGTATTCGTAAACAGCTCGCTGCTCAGGGTAAAGAAGATCGTTATGAGCCAGTGCAGAGAGTGCTTGATTTTCCCAAAATTACCGTGATTGAACAAGATCCGTCTTATCCTTACGGTAACGGCTCGCCAATCGCTTCCGCTCAGCGTTTTATTCGTGACGATGAAGCCTTCGTCGTGGTCTATTCCGACGATGTAGTGTTTGGTGGTTCCGACGTTAAGACCTTAATTAAAAGTTATGAAAAACATCCAGACGCTAAGGCAATCATTATCGCTCAGGAGATGCCGCGTGAGGTACTAGATAAATATGGTATCATCAAGATGAAAGACGAAGCCAAGCAAACTTTGCATGACATCGTCGAAAAGCCCAAAATTGAAGATGCTCCGTCGAATTTGACCAGTTATGGCCGGTACCTATTGACGCCGGAAGTTTTTGCGTATCTAAATCCCAGCAATACTGGCCTAGACGGGGAGCTTTGGACCGTGGATGCTATTACTAAGATGGCAGAAACTGGCCCAGTCTACGTTGAATTAACCGAAGGCGAATGGATGACGACCGGTGACCCAAAAAATTATTTCTTGGCGCATCTCAAATACGTGCTGGAACACGAAAAATATGCTGATGATGTAAAAGCTGTGTTAAAAGATCAAAAGTAGAAGCTAAAAGTGATAGGTAAAAGGAGGTAATCAAAGAATGAACGTCGCAGAGTGGATTTTAGTCATTATGCTATCATGCGCGCTATTTATTTTTCTCGTCGTGGGGATTTTGCTACTCGTTAAACTAATTCATTTGGCGAACGAGGCTGGCAAAATCGTTGCCACTGGGCAAGGTATTGCTGCAAAGGCTGACGATATTGTCGATAACGTTAAGGGGATGACCTCAGTCGGCGGTATTGTTAAGACTTTCGCTAATCGAGTAGTCGAGAATCAAGAACGCCGCTACGCGGCTGAAGATGCCGAGCGTAAGGCCGAAGAAAAGAACGCTACTGAGGCTGCCAAGGCTGCGGAGGAAGCTATACGTAATGCTGCCGCTGAGCAAGCTGCCGAGACTGCTTATGAAGAAGCAGTAGTCCGCGAAGCGATTCGGCGCACCGAAGCGGGGCGGGCTGCGGCTACTAATCGAGCTTCGGCGAGTACAAGCACCGCAAGTCGAGCAACCAGTATAAAAGGTGCAAGTAGGACTAATGGCTCAAAAAGCAGTGCTAGGACTAGTGCGCGCCGTACCACACTGAAAAGTAAATTGTCAAGCCGCAAGAATAAGCAAAAATAATAAAATAGACAAAAATACAAAAAGGCGGTGTAATTTATACATCGCCTTAATTAGTCAGTTCGAAATGAATCCAGAGCGAAATAACATAAGGCCTTCGGTCTTGCCAGGGTTCTGTCCCGAGGTAGTTTCTCGCAACAGAACTAGAGTTGCGTATTAAACAAATTCCTCAGATCATTGATCAGGGTTGCAGAATTCGCGTCAATACAGACTGACTCGTTAATGTCGCTCAGGGCTTGCAACTCTGCTTTCGCGCTGTCACCACCGACCCTATCAAGATTATAACCAATCGTGTAAATCGGCACTTTCATACCGCCCACAATATCCGTAATCTTATTCAGTTTATAACCGACATTACGATCCCCATCCGACAGTAAAAACAACATGGTTTTCGCCTCTGGCACTTCAGCCTTACCTCGTCGAATCATCTCCAGCCCTACTAGGACTGCGTCGTAAGTGGCTGTATTGCCGATCGGCGACATCGCGTGCACTGCCCCGGCAAAATAAGCGCGTTGTTTTTCGTCAAACTTTAAAGCGTCTGTAGTCTTACCTGAATCCTTATCGAATGGAAAAGGATTCAGATTAACGTAAACGTCATCCGAATATGTGATCAGTCCGATATAATTATCACTCCCGATATAACTAACCGTGGTATTTAGCGCCTCTATCAGCTGATTGAGTGATTCACCATTCATCGAAATTGATACGTCGCCCACGAACACCGCAATGATTGGTTTGCCGGCATCTTTATTCGCTTTCCAGAGTTGTTGTGCCGCCAAATATCCTGCGCCGTCTAGCCCGGGATCCTGGCCTTTGTACTCGTCATGACGATTAAAGCCTCGCTCGTCTGCCAGCTTCTGCGCTTCGTCGCTCAGGCAATAATCCACGAACATCTGCGCTACTTTCTGCCTTTCCCTTGAAACATAATCAAACGTATAAACCGGATGATCGTGCCGTACGCCAGTCGGCGTATAGACGAAATCTTTCAGTTCCGAGTCATTGATATAGGCCTGTTCCTCCATGGTCATCGCTTCCACTAAGCCCTTAGAGGCTTTAGTGGTCAACACTCTCGTGGTATAAGCCGTTGACGGCGACTTTTCTTGATACTCAATCAATTTTTGCGTCGCCTTTTCCGAAAGCGGATTGGCGGGATCAAAACAGTGCAACATTGCCGTGAGATTATTTTCACCGGTCGACGAAGTGTACGGATTCGTCGTGATGAACTCTAATTCATCGGCTAAGCACGCTTCGACTACTTTATCCACCGTTACTTCATCGTGTTTTTCGATGAAATCGTCATAGACTTCTTGCTTCATCAAGATCCCTGCCGTATTACCAACTAGGCGATCAGTTAATTCCACAGTGTTAACCCCACTGCTCTTCAACATTTCGCCCCAGAAGAACGCCGAGGGAATGAAAACATCCGGCCGATAATCACCTTCGGTCATGTAGGTTAAAACCTCTCCCGAAGTGATTTTGCGCACCGAAACGCTGACCGACTGACCGTTCAGCGTCAAGCCCTGGGCATTGAATTTTTCCGCCCAGACGTTCAACAGGTTATCTGGCATCTCGGCGGTCAGTTCGGTCGCGCCGGCGATCTCGATGTCGATTTTCCCCTGACCTTTTACGGTTACCGGAAAAGCTTCAATATCCCCGATCGCCTTAGCCGTACTTTCGTCATCGTACAGATACATTGTCGGCTTCGTCTCAATCGGTTCAATCGTCGACAGCTTCGCCTCTAATTCTTTGGTCGCCTCATCATATGTCAGGCGCTTCGTTTCTTCGTACGTGACTTCCGATGAACAGCCTCCTAAGGAAAACATCATCGCACATCCTACTACCAATGCCAACAGTCTTTTCAATTTTTTCATGCTTTTTGCCCCTCCAAAGCTTTATCTAAAGTTTCGATCCAGCTCAAAATTTCTTCATCGCCGGATTTGTTACCTGCGTTGTAGCTGTTGATGCGTCGCGCTGACGCTCTCAGCATCTTGCGCGCATAGTCTAATTTCTGGTCATTTTCGTTCAGGACTTGTTCAATCTCCGCCCTTTCCGCTTCTGACACCAAGGCGTCCGCAATACAAAGGTTAATGATACTGCGGTAATTTTCGCACAGCTGGCACTCCAACCTTTCCAAAACGTCTACCGTCTGTTTCAGATAGAGCGCCTCGTTTTGTCCAATTAGCTCCTCTTGCTTCTCCTGCAACTTATCCATCGAGTCCATTTGTCCTAGGCATCGTTGGATCAGATTTTCAATCTGCGGATATTCTTGCTCGAGCTGTTCTAGCCTCTTGCGCACTTTCAGCGGATTTTTATCATCCTTGGCGTAGTCAGTGATCACCTTTTCGCGCTCTTTAGATGCATCGCGTTCCTGCGCTTCTGCTCGGTAGCGCTTCAAGGCTCCTCGGCATACCATAGCTAGATTAAACAGCATAAACATTAACGTCACGCAGAAAACACTAAAGATCGATTTTTGTATCGAACTTGTGTTTCTTAATCCGTATTGAATAATCAGCTGGTTTTTCAGCACGGTTTTAGTCAAGATTAGCAGTATCAGACTTCCCGCCGCTATAACCACATTTAAAATCAACAATAGACCAAAAGGTTCCTTACCTTTCTTCATTTCTTCACCTCCTAATTTTTAAAGTCCCTAACTTCAGCTCTTGATTTCAATTTCTGCCTATCAAGGCATTTTTGAGTTCATCTTCTGCCTGTTGCAACCGCGCTTCCGCGATTTGACGTTGCTTACGACCGTTGTCTTGGATAGTCAAAACCTCTTTAATCGTCGCGATCAGCTCCCGATTACTCGTTTCGACTGTCTCGACGTCGATCACTCCACGCTCAGCTTCTTTCGTCGCATTCACGACGCTGGTATGCAAACGCTCTGCATTGTCTTTCAACATTGCGTTAGTCAGATCAGTGATCGTCCTCTGTGCTTCAGACGCCTGGCTCTGGCGATCTATCGCCAGTCCGATCATCATCTTATTGCGCCAGAGTGGCAAAGTATTATCAATACTACTCTGAATCTTCAGTAACAGATCCTGATCTGTTTGCTGAACCAGCCGAATCTGCGGTGCCGTCTGCAGGCAGATCTGTCGCGTCAGCTCCAGGTCGTGTAATCGTTTCTCAAAATTATTACACTGCGCCTCCAGATCGCTACACGCTAGCGCATCCTCATGCAGCCCCGACTGTTTCGCTTGGCTATGCAGATCCATGAGCTCTCCCCCGCGCACTTCTGCCAGCTTCTGTTTTCCGGCCAAGATATACATCGTCAGCTCGCGCAGATGTTCGAGATTTTGCTCGTACGTCTGTTCCAGCATCTTGATATCTACCTCAAGACTTATCTTCTGCCCTTCCAGCTCTTTGACAATCCGATCCAAGGTCTTCGACACTTGCTCGTATCTCGCGGTCAGCTTGTCCTGCTTGCGCTTAGCGGAGAGAAACAGTCTCAGTGGCGCTTTTTCGACATTTTGATTAAATTTCTCAATCTCCGTCGACATCTCCGCCAGTAACTCGCCGATTTCTCCTACGTCTCGGCCTTGCACGCCTTTCAGCGCTATGTTACTAAAAACACCCAGCTTTTTCTGGGCATTTGTGCCATAATGCAGCATCATCGTCGCATTATTCAGATCGATCTGCCGAGCAAAATCATCCACCATACTTTTTTCTTCTGGCGATAATCGCTCCGCTTCTTTTAGCGCCTGAGCCACTTCCTGTTGCACATCACTTTGCCTAGTCGCCCCACCCTCTTGCGCCGAGACCTCCTGTCCTAGCGCTACGACCTCGGTAGCTTCGTCTACCTTCGGTAATTCTAAAACTATACCCATTTTCTACCCCTTCTTTCTATATGGATACATCAACAAACAGACTGACTTCTCATCCAGCCTAGTTACCTTTCTATGATAGCACACATTGCCAAAAAAGTCAATAGCATTTTTCCTAAAACTTGCTTTCTCAGTAAAAATGTTATATAGCCAACATCGTCCATCGCCATCTTACGTCATTTTGTGCTATAATTAAACCATGACCGAGGTAACAAAAGATTCTGAACCACTTAAACCTAGCGACTTCGTGCATTTGCATAACCATACGCACTATTCTCTCCTTGACGGTTTGACCAAAATCCCCGAGCTGGTCGAATTCGTCAAATCCAAAGGCATGGAGGGGGTGGCTGTCACCGATCATGGCACGATGAGTGGCCTAGTTGAGCTCTATAAAGAGTGTAATGCTGCTGGCATCAAGCCCGTGCTCGGCCTCGAGGCTTATGTTGCCGCTCGTCGCATGGAAGATAAAGATCCCGCGCACGATAAACAGCGTTTCCACATCACCCTGCTCGCCATGAATAATCAAGGTTTTGAGAATCTTTGTCGCCTCATGACCGAAGCGGAAATTCGTGGTAAATATTATAAACCTCGAATTGATCACGCGACCATGGAAAAATACAGCGAAGGCGTGATCTGTCTTTCTGGCTGTGCTGGTTCAGAGATTTCTGAAGCGATTCGCGCTCATGACGAAAAGAAAACTCAGGAGCTCTTGAAGTGGTATCATGGCGTCTATGGCGACCGTTTTTATCTGGAAATGCAGGATCATGGCCACCCTGATTCGCCTACTCACTGGGAAGTGCAGACCGAAATCAATACTAAGCTCCAGGCGCTGTCCGAGCAGACCGGTATACCGCTTGTCGTCACTTGCGATGCGCACTATCTTAATCATAGCGATCAAGATGCACACGAAGTCTTACTTTGCGTTGGTACCGCTTCAAATCTTTCTAATCCTAATCGCATGTCGCTCAAAGAGTTCGAGCTTCATGTCATTCCGCCCGAGGATATTATTGCGCGCTGGGGTAAAGATTTTCCCGAAGCTGTGCGCAATTCTCGTCGGATCGCCGACCGCTGTAACGTCGATCTGCAACTAGGGCGAATTCTCATTCCTAAATTTCCCGTCCCAGAGGAAGCCCTGCAAAAATTAGAGCTCGATGACGTCGCCCATGCCACCTCTCAGCAACTCGAGAAAGCCTATCTTGACAAATTAGTTTTTCAGGGTCTAGTATATCGTTATTGCGGCCATAAACTCGAGGATACGCTGGATCTCAAAATCGCTGACTGTCGCAAAAAGCTCGCAGAGGCCGACCAAGCCCCCGAACGCGCTGAGGAGAAACTAAAAATCTTGCCTCGTATTGATTATGAGCTCGGCGTAGTTGACAAAATGGGCTACAATGGTTACTTCCTAATTGTGCAAGATTTCATTAACTGGGGCAAATCCCAGCGTATCGTCTACGGCCCAGGGCGTGGGAGTGCGGCGGGGAGTATTCTGGCCTACGCTCTTAGGATTACCGAGCTCGACCCGCTCAAATACGATCTGCTGTTCGAGCGTTTCCTGAACCCCGACCGTATTTCCATGCCAGATATCGATACAGATATTCAAGATACTCGGCGTGATGAGGTGATCGAATATTGTACACGCAAATACGGTGAGGGAAGAGTGGGGAACATTGTCACTTTTGGTAAAATGATGGGTAAAATGGCCGTGCGAGATGTTGCGCGCGTGATGGAAGTTCCTTATGCCGAGGCTGACCATTTAGCTAAGCTAGTGCCTGATCCTGAGCAGGGTCACCACGTGCCGATTAGTCGCGCGGTGAAGGAGGCTCCTGAGCTTAGGCAGGAATATTCCACTAATCCCGTCTCGCGCGAGGTGCTAGATTATGCTGAGCGCCTCGAGGGTACGATTCGTAGCCATGGCGTACATGCCTGTGGTGTGGTGATTGCGCCGGACGATTTAGTGAAATTCTTGCCCATGGAGGTGAGCGCCAAAGGTCCACTTACCACCCAATATCCTGGCCCGCAAATTGAGGAATTAGGCCTCCTCAAAATGGACTTTCTTGGCCTTTCGAACCTCAGCGTGATTAATAACGCTCTGCGTATGATTCGTAAAGTTTATCACGAAGATATCGACATGTATAACTTGCCGCTCGACGATCCAGAGACGTATCAGTTACTTCAGCGCGCAGAAACCACCGGCGTCTTCCAGCTCGAATCTGCCGGCATGAAACGCTACTTGCGCGACCTCCAGGCCAACCGTTTTGAGGATATTATCGCTATGGTGGCGCTTTATCGCCCTGGACCGATGCAATTTATTGACAGCTTTATTCGCCGTAAGCACGGCAAAGAGCCGATTACTTATCTACATCCTGGCCTCGAGAATTCTCTGAAAGATACTTACGGCATCATGATTTATCAAGAGCAGTTCATGCAGATTTCGCGCGAATGGTGCGGTTTTACCGGCGGTCAGGCCGACACTCTGCGTAAGGCTGTCGGTAAGAAAAAAATTGACCTCATGAATAAAGTCAAGCCTCAGTTTATCGAGGGTGCCATTAAAGTCGGCGGTGCTACGGAGGTGATCGCTGAGCAATTCTGGGTCGAACTGCTCGATTTTGCGAATTACTGTTTTAATAAATCCCACGCTGCGTGTTACGGTTTGGTGGCATACTGGACTGCTTATCTCAAGGCGCATTATCCGGATGCCTTCATGGCGGCCTTGATGACGGCAGATATGCGCTGGACCGATCGTTTAGCGATTGAGATTACTGAATGTAAACGTATGGGTATTCCAGTGCTCGGCCCCGATATTAACGAGTCTTACGGTGATTTTGGTATTGTTGGCACCGAAAAGAAAATCCGTTTTGGCCTCAGCGGTATTAAATCCATGGGTAAGGCTCTAGTCGAGGATTATGTTATTCCCGAGCGCGACAAAAACGGCCCGTTCAAGAGTGTCTGCGATTTTGCTGCGCGTGTCAACTCCGGTAAGTTTAACAAAAAATCCTGGGAAGCGGCAATTAAAACTGGCGCCTTTGACCGTTTTGGCGATCGTAGTGATTTGCTATTTAACTTAGAAGGGATTCAGGCTTACGGTGCTAAACGCCAAAAAGACGCCGCGAGTGGTCAGACCGATCTCTTTGGTGCGTTGGGTGATGCCGGAGTAATTCCCGAGCCGGAGATTAAGCCCTCGCCCACGGTGGTGCCAGAAAAAGAGCGCCTGCTCTGGGAGCGTGATCTCATGGGGCTTTATATCTCGAGCCATCCGCTAGATCGCTATGAGACTTATCTTACCGAAAAAACTCATAGCTTCGATTTGGTTACTGCAGAAAATGATAATCGTGCCGTGAGCGTCGGAGGTATTATTAGTGCCGTGCGCACAATTATGACTAAAAGTAATACTCGGATGGCCTTTATTAAATTGGAGAACAAAATCGCCGAATTAGAAGTAATTATCTTCCCTAAGCTTTATGAAGAAGTTGGCGCCAAGCTTGAGCAAGATGCCATAGTGCGTATTAATGGTCGCGTGAATGCGCGCGACAAAGACGGTAACCTCACTAGTGACGTAAAAATTATTGCCGATAGCCTAGAAGTCATTCCAGACGAGATTTTGGATACTTATGAGCCGACTGGCCAGAAGATGCCTGATCCAGAGCCAGCTAAGCCGCGCCGCCCAATGCGCCGCAAATCGCCGGTAAGTACTGATAGTGCCGAGAAGGTTGGAGCGGAAAAGACCGCAGAGAATGGACAAAAATCGGCTGACGACACGGCGGATTCTCCGCGCCGGATAGTTACACCTCCTCGGGATCCGCGCCATGAAAAACTTTATGTTTTAGTAAATAATCCTAATGATGTTGAAATGCTGAGCGAGATTCGCCGTCTGTGCGAGCTTAATCCCGGTGTACAAGAAATCATCATGGTACTAAAAGATGAGCATGGCAAACGACCTATTAAATTGCCGTTCAAGGTTGAAGTCGATGAGGAATTAACTCAGCCACTTGTGAATTTACTGGGCGAAAGTTGTGTTAAAGTGCAATAAAAATACCAAAATTTTCACTTTTTTGAACTTGGTTGTGCTATAATGAAAAGGTCTAAAGTTGTAAGCATGACGCGTTTTTGGCGTAGCTCTTTTGGTAGTTTTTAGTTTTTGATTCATCAAATCATAATGTATGGATTATAGGGCACTGCTCTTTGACCATGCGTTTAATTTGGTGATTCAAGTTACGCCCGTCATGACAAAGCAACTTTAGACACTGCTGAGCAGTGTCCTATTTTATGCAAAAGCTCAGCTTGCGTCAATCAAAAGAAAGGAGCAAGCGTGACCAAGTCGCAAAACCAAAAAGCACACCATATAATATATGAGCTAAATACATTCTACAATATTTGCCCTCTTGGTTGCGCAGCGCTTTGCCTACTTATTGTAATATTCTTGTTTCCCGTTTGCACTAATGCCTCCAGTGCCCTGAACGGTTCTGGCTATAATAAACCTGCTTGGCAGC
>CAYPTT010000008.1:0-22190 GCA_964413835.1 uncultured Candidatus Saccharibacteria bacterium | reverse complement strand
GTAGGTAGAGAGCATAGCCGGTGGGGTTAGTAGTAGCTACTTGGAGGTTAGTAGTGATGGCGGAGAAGCTACCACCGGCCGTAGGGGCCACGTCCATGGTAGCTTCTCCGGGCATCGCTATGGCAATACTACTGCTTGCTGGCATATTGGTCTGAAGTTCGGCGGGAGAGAGGGCGGAAGAAGTATTGCTTACGACTGGCAACAGCAAGCCCAAAATTAACAAAACGAGCATACTACAGGATACGAAGCCTACAGTACTAGACCAATGCTTGAGCATTAGTGGTTTGATGGTGGTTTTGTTAATTTTGGGTTGCATGAGGCCTCCTGTGTTTTTGATAATGCGTTTTGTTACTTAAATTGTTTTTGTCGCAAACAAAAAGCGACACCGCTGGTGTCAAAGCCATTTCATAACCCTAATGTAAAAAACATGAGTTAAGCGCAGTGCCGCTTTTACAGTTTTCTACATTAAAGTAGCTGAGATAATGAAACTACCAAAAAATGGTTATGAATATAAGCTTTGACGTTTTAATTATAGCATACTTGTGCTCATGTAGCTAATGACCGTTGTAAAAATTACAACAGTATTATGAATAAGTATACAGTTTTTATGCCACAAAACTTACGACGTTTTTAGCTAAATTGGTTAGACCGGCTTGGCGAAATTTTTGGGCCGCGCGAAAATTCTCTGCCGTGGCGGCGGGATTATCATGAAAAAACAGAGTATTATCAAAGTCGGCAAAAATAATCATGCTATAATTATAACATGGATGAGATGGCTAAACTTGATATGGCAGGAGTTACGGCGGGGGTGACCACGAGCCGGCGAAGCTTTGTGCCGAGTTTCGCGAAGGTAATTCCAGAGCAGGCAGAGCTGAAGTTTCGTGGGGTGATTTTTGATGTTTATCAATGGCCGCAGGAAATGTTTGATGGCTCGGTGGAGACTTTTGAGATGCTTAGGCGGGCGGACACGGTGAAAATTATAGCTATTTTAACGCCGGAGGAACTGCAAAGGGCGGGTATTGAGATGCAGGGTGCCAGTGACGGAAATACCGTTGTAAAAAATACAACAGATGATGAAAATAGTGTTGTGAAAATTACAACAAACAAAGATAATAGTGTTGTAAATTTTACAACATCTAGGGATAGGATCGTTGTGACGAAGCAGCGACAGCCACGAAAGAATTGGTTTTATGATTATCCGGGCGGGAGAAATGATGATCCGACGGAAGACGAGCTAGCCGCAGCGAAGCGTGAAATGCGGGAAGAAACTGGGATAGAGTTGCGGAATTGGAAATTGATTAGCGTGCATCAACCGTTTGCGAAAATTGATTGGCTGGTTTATACCTTTGTAGCGACGGGATTGATTAAGCGCGGTGCGCAAAGGTTAGATGCCGGTGAAGAAATCGAGGTATTAGCGATGGATTTCGATGAGTTGATGAAGTTGGCCGATAGTGGAGATTCGCGTTACTTGCGTTTTGAAAGTTATGATAAATATGATAGCTTGGAGAAGCTAATGGAGGCGCCGGAGTTATATAAATATGAGTGAAAATAAGGTGAATATGTCGCAGGAGTGGTTGAAGCAGGCGGCGCTGCGGCGAGGCGAACCATCGCAGGAAGCGAAGTTGAGCACGGCGTCAAATGCGACGCGAGCACAAAATAGCCAAGCAGCGCCGGCAGGAGCGTCGGTGCCGAATACGACAAGTACGCAGACAACGCCGAATGCGGTGGAGCAGTTAGCAGCACAAGGGCGCGAGGTGATGAGTAGCCAGAAACCTACAGCATATCAAGTAGCCAAGCAGGCGGCGCTGGCTGACGCGAACGAGCCAATTAATCACTATCGGAATGCTGCAGAAGGTCAGTCAGGTTCGACAACGAATCAGGCGCCCGTGGTGGGACAGGTACCGCCGCCAGGGCAAGCACCAGGTTTGAAAAGTGAAGTCCCTAAGCAAGCTAAGTCAGAGAATCCGTCAACCAAAGTTGATGTGGCAGAAGATAAACAAATGCCGTTGGTGTTTGATTTTGCATTATTGATGTTTTTATGGATTGTCGCGATTAACGTAGGCTTTGTTGCAATTTATAAAACTTTTACTTTTGCGTTAGTGCTAATAAACTCAGCTAATGTAAGCTGGATGACAGAATTTACCGCAGATGTAAATAATTATTTTGCCGTAGCGCAAAGGTTTGTAGGGATAGGTGCAATTTTCTTAGCATTAGCTTTGACTTTTTGGAAGCTGCGCTATCGAATCCTCAAGATGCCAATGCCACAGAAGTCGCTCACCACGCATGATGCGCCACCCGCGAATAGTGTGCCGGAAATTCAGGAGCGAATCGTGGAATATTTAGAAGTAGGCTTGAGGTTGCTTGGCATCGCAATGACGACGATGATTACGTTGGATATTTTGGGAATTCTGACTAAGAGCCCGGAGAGTAAGGCCCCGACCTTAATGCTAATTGCGATTTGCGTTGGCGTGCCGCTAGTAATCTTGTTAACGGTTATTATTTCTTCACTCAAGCGCAAAAATAGTGTAGTGCCGAAGGTAAAGTAGAAATTAAACTTATTGCAATGGAATTTTTTTATTAAAACTTCTGGCCGAGACTATTTAGCGTACTCAACGGCGCGAGTTTCACGGATGACATTCACCTTAATAATGCCAGGGTAGGACATAGTGGCTTCGATTTTGTTGGCAATGTCGCGAGCAAGCTTCAGAGCCGAGAGATCATCAATTTGCTTTGGCTCGACAATGACGCGGATTTCGCGACCAGCAGAAATAGCATAGGCTTTGTCGATGCCGGGAAAGCTAGTGGCAATATTCTCAAGATCACGCATACGTTCGGCAAAATTCTCGGCAGAAATGTTACGCGCGCCAGGACGAGCAGCGCTAAGCGAATCGACGATTTTGACGATAATGGCTTCAGGTGTGGTTGCCTCGATATCGTCGTGATGAGCCGCCATGGCATGCACTACGTCGTCTGGCATACCATATTTTTTGGCGAGCTCAGCGCCAATTTCAGCGTGCTTACCTTCGATTTTATGCGTAACGGCTTTACCAATATCATGTAGGAGCGTTGCGGTTTTGGCAACGCGTTTGTTAGCGCCAACTTCTTCGGCAATCATACCGGCAATATGGGCCATTTCTACTGAGTGTAGGAGGACGTTTTGGCCGTAGCTAGTACGGAATTTAAGCTCACCAAGCAGATGAATCAGCTCACGCGGGATACCAACCACGCCAACTTCACGGGCGGCATCTTCGCCGGCACGGATAACTTCTTTTTCGATTTCACGTTCGGCACGCGCAACTGCTTCTTCGATTGAGCTAGGGTTAATGCGCCCGTCTTTCATCAAGCGTTCAAGAGCATAACGCGCAACTTGACGACGAATTGGATCAAAACTAGATAGTACTACCATACCAGGAGTATCATCTACCATAATATCTACGCCGGTGGCACGCTGAAGAGCTTGGATGTTGCGACCTTCCTTACCGATGATGCGGCCCTTCATATCGTCGTCTGGTAGTTTGAGCGCTGTAACAGTACGATCAGCGGTAACTTCCGAAGACATGCGTTCCATAGCAGTGAGAAGGATAGCTTGAGCAGTTTCGTCGACTTCGTGCTTGATTTCCTTTTGCTCTTTAGCAACTAATCCAGCGAGGTCTTGTTTGATATCGCGCTCGGTCATCTGCATAAGTTTATCACGAGCAGCTTCTTTGGAAAGACCGGCAATTTTTTCGAGTTTTTCCTGCTGTTTATCGCGAATCTCACGCACTTCAAGCTTAAGGTCGTCGAGTTCTTTTTCTTGCTTGGCAAGCCGCTCGGTCTTTTGTTCGAGCTGATCAAGTTTATTGTCGAGGTTATTTTCACGTTCACTGAGGCGACTTTCGGTTTTTTTCCATTCGCGCCGACGCTCAGTTTCTTCTTGCTGAGATTTGGCTGCCATGTCAGCAGCGTCACTTTTAGCCTTGAGGACAATATCGGAAGCTTCATTTTTGGCTTTGCGAACGAGGTCTTCGGCACGATTTTTGCCGCCGTTTTCGTTCTTTTTATTGTACGCAAAAAGCCCACCAGCACCAGCGCCCACGCCTAGCACAAGGGCAATAATCACTAATAATACGTTCACGTTATACCTTTCCTAATTGTTTTGTCGATATTTTCCTGATACCGACGGGGTAACAAAAATATAAAATTATAAATTTCCTCTTTTATTATATCACATATATGCCTGACGCAGTAAAAATCAGCCCAAGTCCTGGGCTGATTTTTGACTATATATTATATATAACTATTTCTGATGTTGATGGCGAGCGATCAGTACCACAACGTAGCCTGCAGTAACGATAGCTGCTAGAGAAGCTACGACGGCAGAAGTTGCGACTACTGCGTCATTGGAAGTGTCAGCAGAAAGTGTACCGGTATTACCAGCATTCGGACGCTCGACGATAGCGTAATAGCTGAAGTGGTTAGTCGTAAAACTAATTTTGCCGTCGGCCACTTCGGTAGGCATGTCTTCAACAGTACCATCATCGCGGATGTAAACTACAACGCTTTTCTGTGAATCGAAGCCTGCCGGTAAATCAATCGTAACTGTCACGGTGCCATTGAGATTGTATTTGGCGCCAGTAAAATCATGCAAGGAAATGTCAAAAACTACATTTTTCTGCGTGCCAAAACCTTGGAATTGAGGAATGACACTAGCAATATCGTTAACTTTTTCAGCGGCCACATAGACATTGTTTGGCAATGCGCCTGCAACTGTAACTGTACTACCTTCAGCCGTAGTTTTGGTGGTATTATCTGGAACCACTACCGATTGACTTGCTACATATTGTTCGGCTTTTGTTACTGCGCTAGAGAAATTCTCATAGAATTGTTTAACATCAGCGAGCGGAGTGTTTTCATTAGGATAAGGCATATTAAGACTATTGAGCATTTGACCAAGATTAGCAAAAGCTTTGTAGTCACCATTATTGGCTACGGTAGAGGCAATCTCAAAAGGCGTCTTGCCTTGCACGCTGCTCCAATCAAAACTGGCAGGGATGAGCTTCTGGAGATAGTAGCCGTTAGGGCCAAAGTTGTCGTCATTGCCAAAAATTAGTGCTTCCATATCTGCTTTAGCAAGCCTAACCGACTCTTGCAGCTGGGTGTCAGTTTTATATTCTTCTGAACCTTCTACGGCGGCAAAAATTTCTTGGCTATTTAGCTGATTGGTGTCGAGCTGCAAAGTGTTGCGAGCAAATCGCAATAAATAATCTGCGCCGGATCCCATGCCAACTTGGCCACATTGATTCTTCACGGCTTCAACGATAGAATAAACTCTCCCCCATTCTAGCGAAATAGATTCACCGATCTTAGTTTTGGCCGTCACTGCCAGATCGTTGATCTTTTGCATGTATTCCGCACGTTCGGCTTGTTCGGCGTCAGTCTCGGCCGTAGTGGCTGTGCCAGCATCTTCGGTGCCTTCGGCATAGGCCGCCATGCTTAGACCAGTCATGCCCAGTGTGGTCATACTGACGACTAGAGCAGCTGTTAGCGCGCTAATTCTTATCGTTTGTTTCATGCTATAATCCCAATGATTAGTTATTGTAATTATACGGTATCATATGTTCGTCGTCAAGCTTAAACAAGTTTAAAAATGGCGATTTTTTCTGGCTTTGGGTTAACAACAGATATTCTCGCGAAGTTATTTTCGGGGTGGCGTGATATTGGCGGGGCGGCCATAATCTGGCAGAATAACACGATGAGGCTGCCCATGATGGTCCAACAGTGGAATTTGGAGTTGGTCGGCCAAAGCATTGACAACAGCAGCGCCAATGCGCAAGCCAGTGAAAGAACCTGGCCCGGAGAAATAAGTAATTTCTGCGAGGTTTTGCCAAGTTCCCTGGTGCAGAGTTAATTTATCTGCGATAAAACGCAGAATGCCATGAGCCATTTCGTGTCCAGCTTCCCAGCGGTAAGTCTGATCATTAAGCTTTAAGGTGCAGGTGCTAGTAGAGGTATCAAGGTACATTTTGATGAATTTAGCGGCATTCGGATTGATTTTTGGTTGATTTTGTATTTTATTATGTTGTAATAGTTGACTTTTAGTGGTCAATTGAAGGCTTGGTTGAGAGTTTTCCACAGGTTTTCCACCATTTTGAGAAGTTTTTGCACCTTTTGCAGAATTTTTTCCACACATTTCTGAGTTTTTTGCACAGGTTTTCCACAGGTTTTCCACCGATGCGGCGAGTTGAGCTAGCTGAGGATTAGCATGGGTATCAATTTTCAGTTGGCGCGTACCATCGGTATATAGCTGAAAATTGATCGTTAAACGTGCTGCGGGCAGTAAATCAGCGATACTATCAGCCCATTCGACCACGATTAAGCGCTGCGGCAAAGCAAGAGTCTCCGCCAGTTCGGCGCGCATAATCTCCATATCGTTGAGGTGATAAAAATCGTAATGAATTAATTCCCCTTCGCTTAATAGAGGGTAACGTTTAGAAATCAAAAAACTAGGACTAGTAATTGGTTCGTCGATACCGAGGCCAGCAGCAAGCCCTCGCGTAAAAGTAGTCTTGCCAGCACCTACATCACCAACTAACTCTAGGACCAGAGCAGCTTGCAGGCTGGAGGGCTTTTGTGCCAAAATTTGCTGAGCAAAAAGTTTACCCACCGTTAACATTTGCTCCTCAGATGCAATCTTCATTTTTACATTATAACACAATTATTTATTATTAGCTAGACGGGCAGGGCGGCGCGAAGTCTTGAACCTTGATCGAAGAAGGCGGATAGGATGAGGTAGGATTAAGGCCAGAAAAATTGGCAGGTACAGGAGAAAAATCCGTGGTTCGCCTGCCGGCAATGAAAAGATGAAACTGGTTTGTTCACTGAGAAAATTCACCACAAAAATATGTAAATCCAAAAGCCAGAGCGCAGGATAGGCTAAAATCTGAGCGAGTGGCGGGAGAAAAATTCCGGTAAATCCTGTGAGAAAGACCAACAGCATTACGTAGGGCAAAGTAGGCAGAATAATTAGATTAGCGACAAAAGATAGGACTGACAAAGTGCCGTAACTGTAGATCAAAATCGGCGCGCAAAGTAGACTGGTGCTAAGACTAGTGAGGAGCATACCGGCTAGCCAGGGAGGTTTTTTGGTGGAGTAGAGGAATCTTTGCAGGCGTGGGCCAACAATTAGCAAGCCTGTGAACGATGCAAAAGACAACTGCCAGCCAAGATTATAAAAATACATGGGGTTAATAAGGAGAGTGAGTGCTGCCACTAAACTAAGCAGGCGCACCGGAGTAAATTTGCGACCAAAATAACCAACGGTCAGCGAAAGGCTAGAAACCAAAGCGGCACGGGTCATGGATGGAGTAAAACCAACCGTCAGAGCGAAACATAAAATCATCAGCAAGGAGAAAAGCAGACTAGCGAATTTGGAAAATTTACCGAAAAGCTTCTTGACGAGATTGACGATAATGCCAAGGTGGGCACCAGAAGCGACGATGACATGAGTCATACCGACGGCTTGCAAGGTGACCATGAGGCTGTCGGGCAGGCCAGCTTTGAGTCCCATGAGATAACCAAGGCCAAGATCGGCTTGAGGCGAAGGGAGGAAATTATGCAGGGTTTGTGCGAAAAAATGTTTGAAACGCGCAAAAATATCACCATGCTCAGAACGTTCAATTTGATCTAGTTTAGGACGAAACATCGTGGCAACAAACGTACCAAAACCGGAATTAACTTTGCCAGTAAAAGTAACATAATCCGAACGTTCGAGAGTAGCGGATTTGGCGGGGAGCTGGATATAAAGTGTGCCGGCAAGTGGAGTGGGAGAAGAAGCGGGCGAATTTTCGGGGGTGATGAGGGTAAGATTAGTAAGGCGCAAAGCAATACGGCTGGCGTCAGCGTCGGGTTCTTCAGCAATCTGGCCGCGCAGGGTGAGGGTTTCACCGGCGTGCGAGCGGAAGAAATTTTGACCGGTAAGCTCGATGCCAACCCGAAAATTCGCCAGCACCGCGCCACAGACGAACATAATTAATACAGTGGCGCGAGTGGGAAAACGTTTAGCATAGCCAAAAATTAAGAAAATTACAATTAACCAAAGCCAAGTCGTGATAAATGCTTGTGAAATAAAGAGACTTAATACAACGCCGGTGATAATTCCCCAAATTAAGGCGTAAAAACAATATGACGGATGGAGAAATTCACGAAAAATCTTATAAAGTAGTGGCATGTTTCGCAGTATATACGAAAAAGCAAAAAACTTGCAACCTCAAGCACGATCCTGGCAAGCCAGAGTACGATTTTAGCGACGGGCGCGAGCGGCGGCTTTACGCTGAGCACGAGATTTTTGCGCAGCAAGACGATTTTTGCGGTACGTTGCAAGACCAGCGTAGGCGCCAGCAAGAATACTCATCATGACCGTTGGTTCGACGCTATCATCAGGTTCGGTAATGGCTAAATTGGTAGCCCGAGAATTGAATGTAGTATTAGACTCGGGAACCGCAGACGAAACGGTGACTGTAGAATTTCTAGACGTGACCGAAGCTACGGGAGCGACGGGTTGTGCGGAAATTCTAGCAGTTGTGGAAGTGGTTGAAGCGATAGGTGCAGTTGCTGGAGCCATGGAGAATGACGGAGTTTTGTTATAATCATTATTCGGAACTGGCTGAAGACAATAAATTGCATTATTAAGAGCGACGATGGCACTATTAATATCAGCTTGCGTAGTGATCGGATTAGTAGATAAGTCCCGCACTTGTTGAAGAATTTGCAAAACTTGTGTATAACTGGCTTCAGTATAGCTTGTCGGATTGAGTTGTTTAATTTGTGCAATGAGTTGGCTAAGTAACGAAAAATCTAGCGGCGGCTGAGCCGAGGACGCTGATGTTGGAGTTGGAGCTGGAGTTGGGGCTGGGGCCGCTGAGTTCATTAAAGTCGTCGAGGACTGAGTCGGTGAAGCTGGAGCTGTTATAGGATTAGGCATAGGCTGCGAAGAATTAATAGCGGTGGACTCGTTCGGGTCCTTGAGGCCAGTGGTAGCAGCGAGAATCTCATTCATGGTGGCGGCGAGTGCGGCAGGGTTGGCGGCAGGGTCAGCAAGGAGAAGTTTAGCGCGCTCGATAGCGCGACCGAGATCGTAAAATTGGTTTTGGAACTCCGGATGATAATCGCCAATGGTTAATTCGATCACGGCGCCAAGCATTTCCGTAACGCCCGTGCGCAGTTCATCAGTGGTATGATCTGCCTCTGCCGGTTCCGACTCACCAGTAGCATATTCAGGTTCAATAGCTGCGTCGGATTGAGCTTCAATATCATTCACAAATGAGTCGTCTACAGACTCCAGTTCAGGTTCAGGTTCAGGTTCAGGCCCCGATTCCAAAGCTAACTCTGATTCTGCTTCTGGTTCTAACTCTAAATCCGAGCCTGAATTTGGGTCTGTGTCTGATACTAAAACTGGGGCAGGCTCCAAATTATCAAAAAGTTCATGGCGGAGAGCTTCTAGACGATTATAAATTTGGACAAGTTGCGACAGCGTGGCTTCAGCAGATTCATCGTTGAGTAAATTGTTTGCGTCAAAAAGTACAGCAAGAAGCTCCGTGTAGGCTGGATTACTAGAATCGACTTCTTCAAGTGCTTGATTAGTATGTAGCACGCTATCCTCAAGACGCGACCAAGCAGCTTCAAAAGCTTGATCCTCATCAATCGGCATCAACATTTCCATTTCTACCTCAAGTTCGACGATCATGTCTTCGAGGGCATCAAGCGCGACGTTCTCGTCTACGACAAGCTTTTTGGCAGCGAGAGTAAGTTCAAGAATATGAGCAAAATCATCTACATCATAATCAATTGGATTAAGCGCTTCGGCCGCAGCAATGCGTTCAGTAAGTTCCGCGCGGGCAGTTTCGAGAGCAATCTGATCGGGGGTCTCGATAGATTCAAGATTTTCGAGTGCAGCAGAAAGGCGATTGAGATGTTTGTGGATTTGCTTAATGGTAGGTTCGGGAGTTTTTAGATAATGAACGGCGTCAACCAAAGTCGTCATGAGATCTTGATAAGTGGCGTCGGAGAAGTGATCGGGATTTTTAGCGCCGGCTGCGTCGATTAAAGTTTGTAGTTCGGTACGGAGCGCCGAAAGTTCTACCGCAGCTTCGTCTACCACGCGGTAAAAACCCTGAGAATCAGGTTCGAGATGAGTACCGCTCGCGAGATAATCTGTAATATCGGCGCTAAAAATCCCGCCATTAATGGCAATGAGCGAATCCTCCCCGGTAGCAAAATCCGAAAAGATGCCTACTGGACTAGCAAAGGTACCACCGTCGATTGTCAAAGCATTTAGAGCGCTATCCGCCTCAGCCTCATTATAATCGGCAAATACGCAAGCTTGATAGCTTTCATAATGACCATCATGAATTGTAATTGTTAAGCCATCAGCATTTGATTCTTCGATTTGAAAGACGGCGCCACTGGCAGAAGCGTCGTGCAGGCTGGCGACTTGCGCAGTGATGTGGGCTTGGTCAAAAATAAAGTCGCCAGCCTTAGCGCGAATGCCAGTGGCGCCGGAAAATTCCCCACCGTGAAAATTCCAAATACCAAAGCCCGCAGCATAAATCACTGTTTGTTCAGCCTCAATGCTGGAGGTGTCAGCAAAATTAAACGTGGGTGAGTTGCTGCTAGTAGTTTGAATATTACTGTTAATATAGATTCCGTTTTCGGCACTGATCTTCCCTGCCAGATTAACTTTGACACCGTAAGCTGAATTGCCACTAGGCATAACCACCAAGCCATACGAACTTGGCGCGCGCAAGATCACGTCTGGACCAATATTAATCGTTGCATAATTGGTGGATGATTCCACTGACGAACCGCGCACGCTAAGTGCTACACCACCTTGCCCCATGGCCATAATATTACCAGCACCGGTAATAGCGAAATTACCAGATTTGACATCAATCACGCGAGCATAATCATCATACAAGCCATTACCTATACCACAAGAAATAATACTATGGCCATTTAAATCAATCGTAAAATTGTCACGGCTAATTTCGAGACCAGCATGCGTGAGAATAATATCATTCGTCAAACGTACCGCTGTAATGTTGACGTATTCTGGATCGGTAAGAATAGTAATAAGTTCATCGTAGGACCGAATGATTTGTGGGTTAATTGTAACGGTGGAAGTGTCCGCAATATCGTTTTCGACTATGTTAGCACAATCATCATCAATTTTACCAAGATCTTTGGACTCCGTAGGACGAGTTTCGGGGCGTTTCGGACGATTTTTCTCTTTATGCTTGTCTTTATGAGGCAAATTTTCGTCCTCATCCTCGTTTTGTGTGGTGTGCGGAAGGATAGAAGCAGATTGCGATGGAGTATCGGCAACAAAAATCCCGGCCGGAAAGGTCATCCCGAGCACCATGATGAACGATAAAACACCGAGCAACTGGTTTTTCTTCATAGTGAGGTCCTTTATACTATGCAAATTACAACTTTGAGCAGTTTATTTGCACTTAACTCCCATAGCCCCACCTGCTAATATCTAAATTATAACAAAGATTTTACAAAAAATCAAACACCAAATGCACTACTTTACAAAAATAACCTCCGGCATTATGCTAGAGGTTATTTTCTTAAACTAGACTAACTAATTGAGGATAAGTTGACTAGTTTTTCTTATCACCAGCTCGGCGTAAGCGTTTTGATGCCACGAAGGCAATGCCAGAGGCAAGCACTACGCTAGCAAGCATGGAGATAACAGAAGTAGTAAGGTTAGAAGCTTTGGCAGCTTCACCGCTGAAGGCGCCAGTATCTGGAACCTCTTCGTCAGCACCTGCGACGTCGTCTTTAGTTTCGTCACCGCCTGCGCCTTGACCTGGTTTGCTGATTGGAACCACCTTAGTATAAGTGTTACCATTAGCGTCAGTTTCCGTGACATATTCGAAGTTTTCTGGTAAGCTGTTTTCGCCAAGACCCATAGCACCGTAGTAATTGCCACCATAAATGCCAGCCTTATCGGAATCAACACCAGCAAAGACTGGTTTACCGGCGCCTGGAGTAAATGAACCAGACAAGACTTCGATCTGATCGAATTTATCATCATCATCGCCGTATTGGTAGAAAACGCTATTATTCTCACTAGAGAATTCACCGCTATTGATGTGGAAAGCGACTGGGTTGGCGCCATTATACTGTGAGTTGGCCTCGATTTGGAAGACGGCACCAGTGTCAACGGCTAGACCCATCTGCGGCGTACCCTGCGAGGCTGGACCAGAAGCTTTAATCTTAGCGTTGGTAATATAGAAGATACCAGCTTTGGCTTCAATACCGGTACCAGACTCAATAGTAGAACCATCAATTGACCATTGAGCATTACCAGCAGCATAAATAGCAGCACCGCCGTTGATTTTACCATTAGCGTCTTTGAGAGTAGAAGTAATAGATGAACCATTGCCGAGACTAATAACAGGGGCTCTGCTACCTGCTTCACTATTGACGTCGCCTTGGGTAATATTACCGCTGACCGCAATACCATAAGGCGCAACAATTTGTCCATTCATCTCCATGTAAATGCCGTAAGCAGCGTTGGTGCGAGAACCGTCAGCGGCTTCGTCATAGACCGAAATACCATAACCATTAGACTTAATAGTAACGTCATTATCAATCATGACAAAAGTGTAATAATCATTGGACGAATCGATAGTTACTGGGGTAGCAGAACCATAAACCGCGAGCACTGGTTTGCTATTGACGGTAGCAAAGGTAGATTCTAGGATACCACCTTTGATATGGAGATGCCCTTTACGCAGGCTGATCATCCGAATATTGTTAGCGGTAGTGATTTTGTGTCCGTTAAGATTGAGCGTTACTTCTGAATTATCGCTACGCGTAATAGCAAGATCGGTAGCACTACTAACAGTAATGTCGCTATCCAAGACAACTTCAGAATTATCGATGTTCTCTAGCGCATCTTTCAGGGCGGCGACATCGTCAGTACTGATGGTTGCTACGGCGTTAGTAGCTTGGGTAGCTGGGATTTCTTCGCTAACAGTGGGGGCTGAGACTTCTTCGTCATTCTCCTCAATCGGAGTGGTAGGTTCCTCATCTGTTAGTGTGATTTCCTCGTTTGTATTTTCGCCAGTAACTTCTTCAGAAGACTGTTCTGGGGTGACTTCGTCCGCGTAGATCGCGACTGGCGCAGCTAGACCGAGCGCGAAAGCTAAAGCAAGTGCAGCCAGGATTTGACGTTTATTCATTGGTAAAACTACCTCCTGTGTATTTATTATGTTTATGATTATACGCGGAGGTTTAGAAAAGGTCAAGTTTAGTTGATTGAGATACTAATAAAAAGATACTGGGTGATATACCCAGTATCTTAATTCCCCTTTCGCTTAACTAAGCAAATTTTCTAAATTCTGCAAGAATGGAGATTATTTGCGGTTAGCTTTGCGAGCGATGCCGAAAGCAGCCAAGATAGCAGCAACAGCGGCGACAACTACAGCAGCGACAGAAGTGGTTGCTTTGGTCGTGGTAGCTGAAGTGTTAGCAGTTGCACCAGTGTTTGGAGCCTTGACTTCGAGACCCTTGTTAAGACCTTCGTTTTTCTTGTCGTCTTCGACAGGCTTAACTTCAACAGGTTTTTTGTTGTCATCTTCAGAACCATAGTTCACAAAGGCGTAAAGGCTGAAGTGAGTGGTTTCGAAAACAACTTCATTCTCGTTGCCGTGGGCTGGTAGTGATTCGATGTCAGCAATTTCGGTATACTGATCATCAATGTCGTTGCCAGGAACAACATAGTAAACTACTGCAGTGGCAGCATCCACATCGCCAAGAAGGGCGCGGTTAACGGTAACTTTGATACGTTGATCTTTGATCTCGATTTCGTTACCATCAGCATCTTCTAGCCAGATGTCAAGGATAATTTGCTCTTTAACATTCTTGTAGCTCTCACCTTCGAGAGTGGCATCGGTAATGTCGTAGCGAATAACTGTACCTTCGGCAAAATCACCTTCAATAGCATCGATACGAATCAAACCATCTACGCTAGAAATCTGATTGACGCGGGCTGGAGTAGTCGCACCGCCAATAAGGGCCTCAGCAATGTCTTTGGTATTGACGCTGGTTTGGTCGGTAGCTTTCTTGTAGTTGGTTGCGATGGTCCAAAGATTACCAAAGTTAGTTGACTCAGGAGTAGTTTCATCACATGGAGTTAACGTACCGGTGATGAAAGAGTAGTTTGCCCACCAATTGCTATTAATAGCAATCTCACCATGATTATTGGCAGTAGCATACTGTAAGTTAGCAACTACGGTTGGGTTAGTATCTTTATCGGACAGCTCAACATACGCTGCGCCTGATTCAGACAGAACACCGTCTTGGTTCAGAAGGGCTTCATAAGCGGCTTTACCGGCAATTGCCTTATCGTAAGCTGCGCTGAGCTCATTAGTCTGATAATTGACGCTGTTGTACCAACTTAGAATGCCCGCGCCATAAATAGCTTCAACTGCGGCAACATTAATAGTGTGATATTCATTCGGATCGGACTCGAGCAAATCACCACCAGGAACATTAGCACGGAAACTATCAACAGCAGCGGTAAGATCTCCACGCCCATTAAGCGCATTATTCAATGCAACAAATTCAACAGCGTAAGGAAGATTCTTCACTTGAGCCAATGCATTGCGAGCGTAAGCAATACTGTTGACGTTCACGGCTGCGCCGTTCTCATCTTTCAACTGAATGCTAGCAGCAATTTTGTTCAAAGCATTCTGAAATTTTTCAGCAGCATTTGCATTAGCCGTGTTCAAACCGTCGCTCTGAACATCAGGCATTTGAGCAGTCTGGAAGTAATAGTTAAATGAACCGCCGTTCGTAATATCACGATAAGTGCCATCATTGTATTTATCGTTGGCGGTTTTGAGATCAACATACCACTGGTAGTTGGCATCTTTTTGGACGCTAGCGATGGCTTTGTTGAGTTCATCGCAGGTCGCAGTACCGGCGGCTGAGCCGTTCTGGTCGTTAGTGACCTCAAACGCATTAGCGACTGAAGCGAGCGGAGTAGCTACGCCAAGTGCGAATGCGAGAGCGATTGCGCTCAAAACTTGAGCTTTCTTCATTTGTTTCTCCTCAATTAGTTAATGTTGAACTTGATTCTAGAGGATAGAAAAGAGAATGTCAATACAAATTTTTAGAGAGCTAGTGCTCGAATGGTGTTTTGAAGCGGAATGACAAGAGGTCGCAAGAGTCAGAAAAATTCCCCAAAAAATTTTGAGGAATTTGTAAAATTTACAATAAACCGAAGCTAGTTAAGCCCCAATACGATCTTTAGTATTCTTGCGAGTGGCGTTATGTTCGACGTAATCAACGATTTTTTCGGCAACGTTGCGTTTGGTGATTTTTTCTATCCCAAAACCAGGCGAAGCATTAACTTCAAGCACTAGCGGTCCACGATCAGAACGCATTAAGTCAACGCCGGCGATGTGTAAGCCCATGGCTTTGGCCGCCTTGACAGCAATACGATTTTCTTCTGGAGTAAGTTTTATACTAACACCTCCTCCACCTTTATGCAAATTGCTGCGGAAGTCATCATCAAGCGATTGGCGCTTCATGCTAGCCACCACGCGTGAACCTACGACAAAGGCACGGATGTCCGTACCAGCAGATTCTTTAATATATTCCTGCAATAGAATATTGGTGCCTTCTTCATTATATAAATAAAAGGCCTGCAGGGCGGATTTAGCGGCTTTTTTGGTCTCGGCGAGCACGACACCGTTACCATGCGTACTAGAGGCGAGCTTGATGATAACCGGCAAGCCAATCTGCTCAAGCAAATCATCAATATCAGTTGTGTTGCGAGAAACTAGTGTCTTCGGCGTGTCGATACCAGCCTTGGTGAGAATTTGCTGTGAACGAAGCTTGTCTCGAGCCCGCATGATGGCGATTGAACTGGAGGCCGTCCAGACGCCTTGCATTTCGAATTGACGCACAATAGCACTGCCATAGCGAGTCATATAGTTGGCAATTCGTGGTATAATTACATCATATTTTGGCAGTTTTTCACCCTTGTAAAAAATATCTGGATGTTTCTCGTTAAGCGAAAGATAGCAATTCTTATACTTAATAACACGAACTTTATGGCCATGTTTTTTAGCCTCCTCGACTAGACGTTTGGTGGAGTAGTTAGCATTACCGTTTGATAGAATGGCGATTTTCATGCTTGGCTCCTTTCCATATATTTTTGATGAAATTCTTGTGGGTTAGTTTGGAGTTCAGAGTTGAGATCCGAATTATCCATTTTCGGAGGACGTTGCATGCCAACACGAGACACGTCGACGAGAAAACGATTCTTGAGCGTCTTGCGACCGATGAGGACGGGAAAATTATTCTTACTGCGATCGGCAAGAGTAAAATTAACACGCAGGCGTTTACCCCGAATCACGATTGGCAATTGCGCGCGGTAACGCAAGTCGACGCCGCCCATTGAATTACGCACTTTTTGGACACGAAATTCCCTAGTAACAATTTTTTCACCGGTATATAACGGGCTAGAGGGAGCAAAAAGTGTGAACTCCAATTCGCCATCCGCATTGACTAGAATATTGCTAGCCCAAATAGATGAGGAATCGGCTCCCGTGTCAACCTTAGCCGGAACGTTTGATAATCCAGCAACCTTAATAATAGTATTGCTGCCAACGACGCGTAATTCTTTCATAATAATTTATATATTTTAGTAAATGTATACCCCAAAAACTTGCTCGATTCTGCACCGAGAATAAGTTAATTGTAGCACAAAAAACGTTTTTTGTCTAGAGTTTTTTATGATTTTTGAAGAAAATTTAGTAGAGCAGCTAGGTTTTTGGCATTCTTGAGGAATTATTGGCGCAGTAACTAGGCTTTAGCCCCAAAAACCGCGCTTTTTACTCTTCGTACCGCGAAATTCTTCGAGTAATTCTTTTTGACGTTTAGTGAGGTTTTTGGGAGTTTCGACGATTACGGTTACGATATGGGGTCCACGGTCACCATCACTGCGCATCAGCGGAACGCCGTGACCAGAGAGACGAAATGGAGTACCAGATTGTGTGCCGGCGGGGATTTTCATGCGCACAACACCATCAACAGTCTCAACATCAATGGTGGTGCCGAGTGCAGCATCAACCATCGAAATATGAGCTTCGGAAAGGATAATAGCACCTTCACGTGTGAGAGTTTTGTGCGGTTTGACGCGAATAATGACATAAAGATCACCCTTGGTGCCACCTTTTGGTGCATCGCCACCCTTGCCAGCGAGGCGGATCGACATGCCATCGTCGATGCCGGCGGGGATTTTGATCTTGAGCTCTTTGCCGCCAGCATTGATGGTCTTGGTGGTGCCAAAAACCGCCTCTTCAAAGTTCAAGGTAACCGTGGTGCGGTGATCCGCACCACGTGCGGGGCGGCGCCGGCCCCCTGCGCCGAAACCAAAAATCGAGCCCAGAATATCGTCCAGGCCACCACTCCCGCCACCAAAATCGAAATTGAAACTCTGCCCGTTGAAATTGAAATTGCCCTCGGTGAAAGGATTGCCGCCGGCGCCGCCCGCACCCCCTACACCCGCATGACCAAACTGGTCGTAGCGAGCACGCTTCTGTTTATCGGATAAGATTTCATGAGCCTCGGAGACTTCTTTGAACTTCTCTTCGGCAGCTTTATCGCCTGGATTCTTATCCGGATGATATTTAATCGCCAATTTACGGTAGGCTTTCTTAATTTCATCATCGGAGGCATTTTTAGAAACGCCTAATACTTCATAATAATCTCGTTTTGCCATAATATATTATACTATCTTACCACTACCTGCGTTATATTTTAGCACACTCGGGCGGAGATTGCTAGCGTTTGCTTTGCAGAATCGCTAAACTATGTTTAACCTGGAGGCGATAGGCGGGATTTTGGCGCAACCATTCGTCAACGGCGCGCCCGGAGCCAGGCAAAGCAGGGTTATTATAGTCATGCACGACAATGATTCCGCCGGGGACGAGCAGAGGCGCGACGAGCGCAAGGCTGGTTTTGATCGAACTATAGAGATCCCCGTCAAGGAAAGCAAAAGCGATTTGGGGAGGTAAATCGTAGGGTTTTAATTCCTGAAACCAGGCTTTTTTGATAATGACATTAGTGCATCCGGCGCGATGGATTTTGTCGGCGACGGCGCGCTTTGAAACGGCAAGCTCGCCGGCCTGGAAATTTTGACCAACGCCCGAGGAATCTTCGGATGTTTTAGCTGGCAAACCAGCAAAAGAATCATAGATCCATAGGCGTTTTTGCACATTTTTTGAGACATGGGTCTGCAAAAGCTTGGCGAGCAGAATCGAGGTGTCGCCTTTGTAACAGCCCAGCTCAACAAAATCTCCGTCCAGGGGTAGACACTGCGTAGCGAAATGGAGGAGCTGAGTAACCTCAGCATCGGTAATTTGGTCATTGTGATGAAGCTTTGTTGACATAATAAAAATCTGTGATAAAATAATGTGGCGATAGGTTCCCTATTTGAACTTTAGAATGATGTGTGGTGCTTAATATCTATTATTATATATCTTTTCCGGTAAAAGTCAAATAGGGGATCGACAAAAGGAGGGTATAAAAATGATAAGAAAAAATGTAATAAAAAGTCAAACCACAAAAAGCATGGAGGTAGTGGAGACGGGCGAAACGTCATGGACAAAGAACGCCGATCCGCAAGAGCTGAGTGCACAGTGCCGAGAATATCTCAATAAGGCGGTTGCCTGCGCCTTGATGGCGGTGGCGATGTTTTTTGAGGTATTATTCTTCATCCTTTGTGCGACTCAGACGGGATTCAATTCCCTGTCAGAAACGGCGATTTTGTCATTTGCCTGGCTGACGGTGGCGATAGCGATCGGTATAATTCCCGTCTGCATGTTGGCGATTTGGTACCACAAACAATCAATTAGGCTGTTTCGGGCCTCTTCCAAAGCTATATAATATATTGTATCGCCTGGGCGATGTTGACCATTTAAAGCATAAGTTTTAAGCCTGTGCTTAAAAAGAGCCAGAAAATTGAAAGCGCACGCATCATTCCCCCGCCCGGAAGGGCGGTTTTTATTGCTTAGCCTGCTTCTCGCCCAGGAGGATTTTGGCGCGACGAATCATGGCGTCGGTCTCATTGGTCTGGATGACATAGATTGGGAGAGATTTTTTAGCGGCGATATTGACATGGGGAGCGTCGCTAAGACCAGCTTTATTTTTAGCTTCGTCAAGGAAGAGATTGAGATAACCACAGCCAGAAATAATATCATGACGAATCATGGCATTACGTTCGCCGATGGTAGCAGTAAAAACTAGCGCATCGAGACCATGCATGGCGGCGGTCATTTCGCCGATCGCGCGTTGAATACGGTAAATATACATATCATAAGCGAGTTCAGCCCGCGGGTCACTATTATCACGCAGTTCGATCACTTCGCGCATGTCGTTAGTTTTGCCAGTGACGCCGAGCAAACCACACTGACGATTAAGATATTCCTCGAGCCCCTCTTCGTTGAAGCCAAGCTCACGCTGAATCGCGGAAGCGGCGGCCGGATCAAGATCGCCACAACGAGTGGCCATCATCACGCCTTCGAGCGGGGTGTAACCCATGGTCGTATCGAAGGAATAACCATCTTTAATCGCAGTAAGCGAGGCGCCAGAGCCAAGGTGACAAGCGACGACGCGCGGAGCCAAAATACCCTGATCACGCATGTAATTACGGACTGCACCCATCGACAAACCATGATAACCGTAACGTTTAATCTCGGCACGATCAGCCAGATCGGTGTCAATAGCATAATATTTATGTACGTCATCACGCGTATGATGGAAATGCGAGTCGGAAATGGTAATAACGGGCGTGTCGGGGAAAGTTTTGAGACATTCGGAAATCTCCGCCGCAATCACCGGGACATGGAGCGGAGCACGACGTTTTTCTTCCTCAAGACGACGGAGACAATCTTCGTCCACAATATGGTCATCCGAGAAAAATTCGCCCGTGGCTGCCACACGAGCGAGAATTGCTGCCACTTCGACGCCATCGTGCAAATAGCCTTCTTTGAGCAAAATATCCCGCGTATAGCGAATTGTATCGGCGATGCGTTTGAAACCATCGGTAAGCTTAACCTGGTCGCCATTAGCGTGCTTGAGCGTGCAAATCAGAGTTTTGTTCTCAGTTTCGAAGTGTAGTGAGCAAATCAAGCGCTCGTCGTCGTGATAAAGGGCATATTTACGGGAAGATGACCCAGGGTTAGTAACAAGAAATAGCTTTTCCATAGTGGCTCCTTTTTGTGATTATAGCACAGATAGGGGAATGGGGAAAGGCGACCCTAATGAGTCGCCTTGGTTAATAAGCAAGTTTCCGGTCCGGTCCGGTCTGACTAGCGGAGTTTGCAAAGCTCATCGAGCTCTGCATCTTTAGTTGCAACGTATGCCTTTTCGTCGATAATCGACTCGGGGGCATAGATGACGATGGTATCCCATTCGTCGTCACAGTTGCAACAGTCCCCTTGCCAGTGATTCCAATCCCTCGTATGACGAAGGAATGCGAACGGTTTGTTCATATTGAACTCGCCATCGCTGGCATACTCTTCAGGGCCGTCTGAATTTCCGTTATCGAAGTACTCATATGAATACTCCTCGCCAAACTCGATCTCACCGAACACTTTTCGAGTCGCCGTCTCCTTAGTGCCTTTACTGCCAGCCCAGGAGTGGCGCATCTCGTAGTCGGTGAGGCGAAGTGTTTCAGCGGCTTTCTCGACATTGCGGATTACGACGATATTGTAGAATACCGTCGTATCAATCGCCTGCGCAATTGCCTTAAGCTGTTCCGGAGCGATGTAGGCATTTTCTGCTTTCAGCTCCTTTTTCACCGCCGCCATCACTGAATTTCTTCTGTCTAACTTTGTTTTCTTTGAGTACATCATCTTGACTCCTCTCTGGGTATGGGCTTCCCGTCTTGGGATTCTTCTCCTTTTGATTTTTATGCCCGTGTACCCGCTCGCCCGTCGGCTGTTTTGATACCGCTAATGCGGCGAACCAGCGGACGTCTCCGCAGTTCGTAATAAACACAATTATACTAAGCCTATATAGTCCGAGTTGTGTCGATTACGAACTGCAGAGTGAGGGTGGATTTCACTCAATGCGTAAAACGATTCAGAAGTTTGGAATTTGAAAACTTGTTTTGTAATGTACTTAAGCTTCTAAGCTTGGAACCTAGTTCTACTGAACTAGGGGTTATATGAATATAACCGATTTTCCATAAGCCTAAACGGAGCTTCTGCTCCTTAATAAGGTTATTTGCCTTTTGGCTTGTACCTTATCAAGCTTATGGTTCCATTGTAGCACACCAACTCAATTTTGTCAATAGTTTTTATGGTTATTTTGCAATTTTAGCGAGTTTTTGATAAAAGATTTGTTATTTTTGATGATTTAGGGCGTTTTGACGGGCTTTTAGAGCGAAGTCATCGTAGTATTTTTGCATTTTTGCGGGGTCGGTATGAAGCTCGTGTCCATAAAAATAATCACAAAATTCCTCGCGCGCAAGGCAGATTTCTTCCAATTCAGCAGAATCTTTGCCACGTAGATAGAAAATTGTCAAATCAAACAGCTCCAAAGCGCGGTCGAACGCGCCAGTAAAGCGCTCTGGCTTGCGATTATACCACTTGAGCGAGCGCGAGACTTTACTGCCAATGTTCCCCATTTGCTCAGCAAAGGACATCTTGGCCCAGCTACCGTCGGCGACGAGGTTTTGGTGCTGTTTAAGGGTGATGTTCACTGAATCCATTGTTTGACAATCTCGATAATTTGTTGTTGTATCTCCGGATCATCAACGCCGCGTGAACGATTGTTTTGGCGGGGGCGGATGTTAATCATCGAGTCAAATTCCAGAAAATCGCCCATTTCTTCTTCCTCGGGATAAAAGTTAATCCCCCAGAGGTCAGATTGGTCACTACCAGTGGCGAGAAGCATGTATTGTAGGTCAGACGACATTTCGGCATCGACCGCAAGGCGATTTTGGCGAACGTCAACAACGGCGAGGACCTTGAGACCATTTGGGTCATCAAAAATCACCTCGGCGTTGAGGAGCCGGGATTTTTCGATGGGTTCGTCGAGGATTTTCATGATTATATTATAGCAAAAACAGATTGAAAAATGGAAGACCCAGGGTCATATGCGACATTCTACGATGTGCGACC
>CAYPTT010000007.1:0-23151 GCA_964413835.1 uncultured Candidatus Saccharibacteria bacterium | reverse complement strand
ACAGCCTGCCGGCTGGAAGCTACGTGAACACCGTCACCATCTCGGCCATCGCCAACCCTGCCCTCATCACTGGCATGATGGAGCTTACGTACATGCAAGATATGACCAGCTCCATCTGCAAAGACACGATTGGCCGAGATGGTAATACCAACCAAGACGCTTCTGGCTCTTATATCATCACACCAGGAAGTGAACCTACCAAACAACTCATCGATATCCGTGATGGTAAAGAATACTGGGTAGCTAAGCTAGCGGATGGGAATTGCTGGATGACGCAGAACTTAGCTTATGATTTAGTGAAAGGTAAAGTCCTTACACCAAGTGATAGTGATGTATCGGCGAATTGGGTGGTGCCGGAGGGAACCGTCAGCGCAATTCCTGCTAGGCATAACCCTGCTTACACTGAAGCCAAAAGTTGGAATTTGGGTAATTATATTCTCGCCGTGCCAAATCGTGGCGTCACCTGTAATTCTGCACCCGTCAATGGCTCGACTAACGACCAAGGCTATCAAGCTGTGCGGCCTGGGCACACTGTTGGCGAGGATTGCAAAGATTTTGTCGACATTAGCACCCCAGGTTGGTCACCAACCTACAACGCTGAAACCGATGGCGGCTACAACCGTACTTGGACCGGTACCAACTATAATTCCACCACTAAACAAATGGAACCTTATACCTATAATCAAAGTACAGACCATTACGGTTTCGTCACAGTAGAAAAAGGTAGTAGCTCTGCCGAAGCTATTAGTAAGGCCGCTAGTGAGGGCAACAGCTACGATGCACACTATTTAATTGGCAATTATTATCAATTTAATGCTGCCACTGCCGGTAGTAGTGTAAACGCCTCTAGTCCTACGAGCGCCGGCACGGACGCTTCAAAATTGACAGACGCTCCCAGCTCCATTTGCCCTAAGGGCTGGCAACTACCAAAAAGTGGGCGCAATACAACAACTGGTCTCCCATTCGACCGTGACGACCTCTATCGTCTCTGGTTGGCTTATGGCTATCCTCAAGCTAATCAATATGAATCTAACAATGGTAACGGTATTACTCTCATGCGACATGGTAGCTATCTGAATGGTGTTTTGGATACTACTAATTATTCCAATCTAGGAGTATCAAGATCTGCTCATCAAAATTCCGTTCTCCAACCATTCTATTTTGTCCACAGCGGCTATATTAGCCTCTGGGACGGCGCTGTTTCGGGAATGAGTGGTAGCAGCATTTTACTATCATCTACCACGGCCCCCCTTAGCACTCAACCAATCTATGTTTATGTTCAAACCCTTTCTAACTCGTCTATCGCCGTATCGACCAACTACACCCGGGCCGAAGTAATGCCTATGCGTTGCCTCGCCCACTAACCCCCTACAGTGCTAGACAGCGGACGGGGAAAGCATTAATCCGATGTGAATTCCCCACGGATACGCCAGGATTAAAAAACGACAAAATCATCGCCATCTCGCTCTCAGCTGCGCTTGCTGTTCTCTCATAGCCCGCCAATCCAACATACCGTGCGGCGAGCTGTCCATTAGTTATATATCCACTACGCACAAAGTAGAGGGGAGGGGGAGGGCTATCCACTAAAAATGTTCAATTTCTTATCATTTTTTATCATTTTTTCGGAAAATCGCCAAAAAATCGTTAAAACTATTGACATTATGAATAAAATGTGCTACAATAGAGGTATGTGTAGGATAAATTTCGCACACAATCAGTTTTGGATGGCTCCAGGTTATACTGGCGCAACCACTTTTGTGCTCTATCAAACTGGTAAATGTGCGAGAATTATGTCCTAATCTTATAAAACTCCCTAGCTGGATAATTCCCGAAAACTACTTTTCGGGAATTTTCTGGTCGCAGATTTACTACGACCAAACGTACCTTAAAAATTTATTTTTTAGCAAACAGGAGGGAACTATGACGAATCAAAAACTATCAACAATCTACCGCAATCTGAAACTCGTTATGTTTGAATCGGCGATTACTGCAGGGCTACTTTCAATGTCAATTATGACGCCATTTTATCACTCTATTGGCCTGAGTCAGCTCGAAATTTCGTGGACGCAAATAATTTTTACGCTGGTTATGCTAGTGCTGGATTTACCCCTCGGCTACGTAGCTGACCGCTTTAGTCGGAAATAGGCGAACGTTATCGGCGATTTTGGAAGCGCGCTTATTTTCCTACTCTATGCTAGGGCGCAAAATTTCTCCAAAATCGTGTTCTACGAATCAGCGTTAGGTATTCTCCATGCGATGTCTCAAGGAGTTGATCAAGGTTTATTATGGCACTTTTGTCGGCAACTTAATCCTGAAGAACAATTTTTTCGACGCAAAAACGCCCAATTGTTTAGCCTGCGATATTTTAGTACGCTATGTCTAGTCTGGCTTGGTGGCCCAGTGGGGGCGAAAAGTTTTCGGCTGGCGATCGCTTTGTCTAGCGTATCATATCTACTGGGCGGGTTCGCTAGTCTATTCATTCATGATGATAGCACCAAACTAGTCTCTCGACAGAATATAATGCGAGATATTTGGCGAATTGCGCGCGAGAGTTTTCAACTACGCCCCCTCAGGCTACGCCTGGTATGCTATGCTGTTGGGCGCGAGATGACTCACGCTATTATCTGGATATATACTCCATTGCTCCTGCAGGCCGGTGTTCCTCTGTCAATTGTCTCGAGCGCTTGGGCCTTAAATTCCATTGCCTGTCTAGTTGGTACTAAATTAGCTGGGAAATATAGCCTTAAGCTTCAAGATTGGCAAATTTTTACCGTACCAGTTGTTCTGCTGGCAGCTAGTATGGGCGTTATGTCTTGGCGAGTTAATCTTTGGACAATTTGGACATACTTATTTATGGGGATTATTCAAGGTTGGTCCGGTGCAACTTTAGCACCTCTCGTGCAACGTTATGCTAGGCCAGAGGAACAGACCTCAGTAGTCTCCTTGGCGAGTACTATTGGCAGAATCATTTATATTCCGACTTTGTTTATAGTCGGTTGGGTGGCAGACTTTCGACTGACTTTAGTCCCGCCAGCCGTCTTCGTGATGTTTGTTCCGCTCGGCATTGGTTTAATTGTTTTGCTATCTAGAGAATAATGCACCTTATAACCCTACCGTAAAAACCGCCCCAAACGAGGCGGTTTTTGTATGTACTCTAGCCGATTTTTTTCGACTATCTGCCCTCAAAAGGATCTTTCAGGCGTAAATCTGGCTGTTCCTCGGCGATGCGCATCAGCTCGTTGTATTTACAAATACGTTCGGAGCGCGAGAGTGAGCCGGTCTTGATTTGACCGGTACCCAGACCCACTGCCAAATGCGCAATGCTCGTGTCTTCCGTTTCGCCGGAGCGGTGGGACATCACGGTGTTGAATCCGGCTTCTTTTGCCATCATCACCGCCGCGATCGTTTCCGTGACTGAACCAATTTGATTTGGTTTAATCAAAATCGCATTTCCGGCTTTTTCACTAATACCTTTTTCGAGCAATTTTGTGTTGGTCACGAACAAATCATCGCCCACTAACTGTACACGGTTGCCCAAGCGCTCAGTCATCATTTGCCAGCCCTCCCAGTCATTTTCATTCAAGCCGTCTTCAATCGAAACCACTGGATAATTATCGAGCATCCATTCATACCAATTCACCATATCTTCCGCCGTCTTCCAGGAGCCATCAGTTTTTAATTCGTAGTGATCATCCTTCCAGAACTCCGAAGCTGCCACGTCGAGTCCGATCGCAATATCCTGTCCTGGTTTATAGCCAGCTTGCTGAATCGCCTCCATAATGCAATCGAGTGGCTCGTTATTTCCATCTTTCACTTTTGGACCATAGCCACCCTCGTCACCCACCGTCACTGGATAGCCTCGATCTTTCAGCACTTTTTTGAGCGCGTGGAAAGTCTCTGCGCCCATCCGCACTGCCTCGGCGATCGTCCCGGCACTGCGTGGAATAATCATATATTCCTGAATATCCGTACACCAATCCGCGTGCGCGCCACCGTTCATCACATTCATCATCGGCATCGGTAAGCACATCTGGCTGGTTGTCTCCGCGATTGCTGCGATGTAACGATAAAATGGCATATGCTGCACTGCTGCTACCACTTTGGCCGTAGCTAGCGAAACCGCCAAAATCGCATTGGCGCCCAATTTCGATTTGTTGTCAGTAGCGTCCAAATCCAGCATTAAACGGTCAACTTGATCTTGATTAGCGGAATTTCCTACCAAGAGGTCGTGAATTTCATGGTTCACGTTCCAGACGGCGCGCGATACGCCCTTACCGCCGTAAAGTTTATCATCACCGTCGCGTAGCTCCAACGCTTCGCCACTACCAGTCGAGGCGCCAGATGGCACAATTGCCCGGCCAAAATCGCCGGAATTTAAGAATACATCCGCCTCCACGGTCGGATTGCCACGGCTATCTAAAACTTGCCGGGCCTTGATATTTTTAATCGTAAATTTCTCCATAACTCAAATTATAGCACTAATTTTTCAAAAATCATGCTATAATAATCATAAAGCATAAGCTAAGGAGGCAAATGGACCAAAAATCTGGTAAACAGATTAAGGCTGCAAGTCGCACGACTACCAAAACATCAAAACCAGCCCAAACCAAAACTAACCAAAGCATTTCGCGTACCGCTAAAACTAAGCCGGCTAAAACTACTCGTCGTGCTGCAAAGAAAACCTCGAGCCAAACGACTACTGCTGAACGCAAAAATCGCCAGTCACAGAAGGCTCCTCGGAAAAAAATCTGGACCGTGCTAGGTACAATTTTAGCCTTGATTTTACTCGCTGCTGCCGGGCTTGCGATTTGGTATTTTGTCTACTATAACCAACCTAATAAAATTGCTTTTGATGCTATACAAAGGGTTATCAATAGCGACAATATTGCGCTTGAAGGCGCTGTGAACTTTGAGCCAAAAGACAAAACCTACTTCCAGACCGCTACCCTCTTTCTTAACTCCTCGTCCGATGGCTTGCCAAATTCTACTAAAGCCGACCTACTAGTAATGTTTGATGACCAGAAAGAAAACGGTTCAATTAAAATCTCGCTCGGTACTGTCACGATGGTGGATGGCGTGATTTATGCGCGCTTTGACGGCCTTGAAGAATCGCTCAAAAATCTTGGCCTGGACGCAAGTTTTGGTGATGTCATCAAAGATGCTATTGCTGAAGTCGACGGCGAATGGTGGCGCATTTCGGTGGCTGACATTGCCGAAAGCTTTGAATTAGATCAATCCTTGACCGACGTTTATTCAAATATTTACAGTTGTGCTATCGAAATGATCAATCAAGATAAACGTGGTGAATTATCCAAACTCTATACAGATAACCAATTTATTTCGGTCGAGCGTACTGATGATGGCGGCAGTCTTGGCACAACTCCGGGTGCCGGCTATCAATATTATCGAGCGAACTTGGACGCGGATAAACTAGCGAATTTCGTCAATGCCTTACCTGAAACCACGGCCGCTCACGATTTTTATGCTTGTTACAATAACGTCATGGAAAATTACACTGCCGAGCTCGGCCCTGGCGCGGATGAAACGATTAGCGCAGCCGATTTTGATGAGGTTGACGGTGATGATTTCCGGCAAAATCTACCCAAAGATCTTACGGTGACTATGGAAATTTCTAATTTTACACATGAGTTGCGCCAAGTCGCTATCGGAGCTAACGATGATCAGATTTCCGCCAGCCTTGGGCTGCTGTACCGAGCTGCGCAAGTCACTGCTCCAGATGAATATCGCCCTCTTTCCGAGCTGACTAGTCGTGTGCGTAGTATCTTTTATGATGCTATGACTAGCGGTCTATAATAAAATAGTGTATAATAAAAACATAAGGAATATAATATCATGGGCTTTCTAGACAAACTGAAAAAGAACCAATCCACGCAAAATACACCAGTTAATACTGCTGCGCCCAAAAAGTCTGCCAATACCAATGAATTTGAAAAACCTACTAGCAATTTAGAAGATGGAGCCGACTGGGCCAGCGCTTTGGGGCTAGCTACCGAAGCTGACCAACGGAAGCAGGCTGAGAATCAACATGCTGCTCCGGCTGCATCTTCAGCTGCCAAACAGGCGTCATCATCGGCTACTGGACCAGCTCAAGCCAATCAAGCCAGGGCTGAGCGATCAGCCAAGCCTAATAAAGGCGACCGCGCAATCCTTGCGTTGGACATTGGTACAGAATATGTTAAAGCTGTAATTGCCAACTACGCTAAGGGTGGGGAACTAGAAGTAATTGGGGTTGGTCGGACGCGCCAAGAGCCAAATAATATGTATGCTGGTGCAATTGCGGACATTCCCGGCGTGGTCAGCGTATGTGAAAAAGCTCTCAGTCAAGCCGAGAAATTCGCCGGTCTCACAGCCCAGACTGCCGTAGTTGGCATTGCCGGGGAATTAGTCAAGGGTAATACCACGACGATTCGCTACCGACGCAAAAACGGTGATAAGCCGCTCACGGAACAAGAGATGTCTCTAATTATCGAGCGGGTACAGGCGCGTGCTGGCGAGCAAGCTCGCCAGGAGATTGCCGAAGAAACCAGTAATCCCAGCGTCGAAGTCCGCCTCATTAACTCTGCTATCGTCAGTATCAATATCGACGGTTACAAGATTAGCAATCCCATCGGTTTCAAGGGTACTGACGTCGTGATTCAATTCTACACGGCTTTCGCACCATTAGTGCATATCTCTGCTATTGAAAAAGTCTGCGCTGAGCTGAGCCTTGATCTATTAGCCGTAGCGGTCGAGCCCTTTGCGGTTTGTCGCGCGTGCTTAGGTGATGAATTAGAAAATACCTTCTCCGGGATTATCATGGATATTGGAGGTGGTACCACTGATCTGGCGGTAATTAATGATGGCGGCGTCGAGGGAACCAAGATGTTTGGTATTGGCGGCCGCAGTTTCACGCATCAAATTGCCGAAGTTCTGAATGTGGATTTTGATACTGCCGAAGAATACAAAATCGCCATCAATAATCCCAAAAAAGTTCCCGCTGACCTCAAGGAAAAAATGGAATATGCCATCCAGCGCAATCTGGCCGTCTGGCTTTCTGGCGTGGAGATCACCCTCGACGAGTTTCAGCTTCCCGACATGTTACCTAACCGCATTCTGCTCTGCGGCGGCGGCTCTGGGCTCATGGCAATTCAAGATGTCCTAGCGACGACGGATTGGTTCAAGGAGCTACCCTTTACTCGCCGCCCGATGGTCCATATCATCGAGCCCACTGACATCCCCGGTATTAAGAATCTTACCAATGTCCGTCTCGATCATACTTATATTACGGCACTTGGCCTGCTGCGCGTGGCGGTTGATACGCTTTCTGGTGCGCCAGATGAATCTGGTTTGCGTGCTAAACTCGCGAAATTGTTGCAGAGTTAGGGGCGAGGTAGATGGATTTTTCCATAGGATAAAAGGGCTGCTCTATGCTGAGCAGCCCCTAGGGCTTAGCAAATTTTGTACCAGATAATATCGTCCCGATCGATACTTACCCATTCTCTGACCTCTCGGAAGTTGCGATAAGTTGAACAAACATAGCCCAGCAAGTTCTTCAACCCGTTCGGGTGAAAATCTTCCTGCAGACCATAACTTTCGAGCCAATACAACTGTCCAAACTCTCCCTCGTCGCGCGATACACCAATATAATGACTATCCCGACTATGCAATCCAGGATCATCCCGTTGAATATTTGCACGTCTGAAGCCATATGACTCTAAAAACTCGCACCATTCTCTAGCATGACAGTGACGCCCTTTACGCTTATGCAAGATTTTTCTGGTCGTTAGCCAAATCTTCCAGACCATGTAGCTCGGGCTGCGACGAATCACAAAGCCCACCGCATCCGCCACCAGTGCATCATCATCTTCCTCAAAACCAGGGAATTGTAAATCGCAGTAAGGCCAAGGATAGCGTTCTGGATAACGCAACGCGCTTACGGCTGCTAATGTCTGGTACCCCGCTCGACAGAGAACTCGCGTTACTCGGCAGGAATTAAATTTTTTCACCGAGTGTTTAGCGCAAAAATTTGCTAGTTTCAATAAAAATTTCAAGGTACTCACCTCCCAGATGAATTCAGCTCAGTAAAAGATAAGCTATACTACAATTCTATAATACCATTCTATTTTTGTCAATAGCAATAGTCGGCACTTCTTCGAATTCTCCCAGTTTCAACCCGCTCAACTCATATTTCCCGAACTTAGTTCGGTGTAGTTTAATAACATCATAGCCCAACGCCGCAAAAGTCCGCCGAATCTGCCGATTCCGTCCTTCACTCATCGTTACACGCCAAAACCTTCGGCTTCCATCTGCCAGAATTCCCCCATCAGCTTGTAAATCCTCACCATTCGTCACTCGTCCAATTTCTTTGCTCTGTTTGACCTCTTCCATCTTCTCCAGCCCTAATCTCGAAACCCCATCCCCAATTTCAATGCCAAAATCACTAATTTCTTGTTGGTGCAAGGCTTTTAAGGGCTTATTAAGCTCTACCTCATAAACTTTTTCCTTTACAAAGCTCGGATGTGTCATCTGGAAGGCAAATTCACCATCATTGGTAAGTAAAATTAACCCCGAAGAATCCTTATCTAGCCGCCCTACGGTTTTTAAGCTCTGGTATTTCTTTGGCAAAAGCTCAAAAATCGTCGGCGTCTCACTCTGTCGCCGCCGTGAACAAACATATCCCGCCGGCTTATTCATTCCTAGGTAAATATAATCCACCCCAGTTGGCACTTTTCCGCCCGGAAACACCCCTATCTTTCCATTATAGCACACTTCATCTAAAAAGTCAATATTTTCTGGCATTTTTGTCGCTTTTTTACCTAAAGAATCAACTTTTTTGCCAGAATTTACTGGTTTTTTCTCACCGTTAGCCACCCCCTTTACACGCACTCGGTCTCCCAACCGCGCAACCTTACCGTTAACAGTTACTTTTCCTGCCGCAATCGCATCATCCGCCTGACGGCGCGAAATCCCCAAGCGTTCCGCCAAAAACTTATTCAGCCTAATATCATCTTGTTCAGAATCAGAACTGCTACCCTTAGTCATCTAACTCAGCATCTGCTCATTGCTACTATTCGCCAGATCAGCTTCCGACCCGGCCGCGCCAGTTGTCTCGACACCTGCATCAACAATCACACTAGCGTCCATTCCCGTAGCATTCTCTGGCGTCATCACCGAAATTGTCCCGTCCGCCGCGCGATCACCCAACACTTCATGCACCACGTTCACCACGTCTTCAATCCCGACCTGCGACTTTACGAGGTAACGATCCGCGCCTAAATTCTCGCCGCGTTGACGCTGATCCTCGCTTGATAAGGCGGTCATCATGATGACTTTGATGTCTTTGGTTTCCGGCGTGGAGCGCAGAATATCTAGCATGTCAAAACCCGAAATCTTCGGCATCATTACATCAGAAATCACCAAATCCGGGCGCTCCCGCACGGCGGTTGCCAAAGCCTCTTCGCCGTCTCCCGCCAGTACAATCTCATATCCCTCGGCCGTCAAACGAATGCTGTAAATTTCTCGCAAACTATTATCATCTTCTACTAGCAAAATCTTGCTCATGCTGACTCCTTATTTGTTTCTATTATAACATTTTGATGGGGAACCTGCGGAATATTCTGCGCCGGTTGCGCCACTGCTTGTGGCTGCACTACTGGCTGAACCTGAGGGGCCACCTGAGGCTGCGGGGCCGTCTGAGACTGCGGGACCGCCTGAGGCTGCGGCACTTGCGGCGCTCCCAATGCTGCCGGCTGAGGTTGCGCCTGCGCCATATTTGCTGGCTCCACTGCAACCGGCGTCGCCCCCTGCACCGGCACGCCAGGCTGCGCCGCTTGGGCTGCTTCGGCGGAGTGGCTCACGGGTGCTGAGCCGTTTGCAAAAGCTTTTACGGCTTGGGAATTTTCGTATGCTAAGCGCTGTTTGGCGTATTCTGCATCAGACAACCTTGGCAAACTCACGAAAAAAGTCGAACCGTCGCCAAAAGCGCTCTCACACCACACGCGCCCACCCAGCGCCTCAACGCGTTGCTTCACGAGATATAGACCTAGACCGGTGCCGCCGATTTGACGCGTTTGCGAATTGTCCACTCGATAAAATTTCTGGAAAATATGTGTTAAATCATCCGCCGCCACACCAATCCCAGTGTCGGTCACGTTGATTAAGACTTTGTCCCCATCTCCTCGTGCATTTACCCAAATCTCTCCGCCATCTGGCGTGTATTTAATGGCATTTTCGAGCAAATTATCCAAAATTTCCCGCAAAAAATCCAAATCTACCGCTGCATAAACTTTTGGCTCTACATTATGCTCTTTATTCACAGCGCCCGCCGTGCCGAAACTATATTTTAAATGTTTTTCGAGCATTTCTTTGGCGTGCGCATCAGCCATTTCTCGCACCACACCGACAATTTCTACCGGCACTAATTCCACCCGCATGCGTCCATCGTCTAATTTTGTCACATCTAATAAATCCTTAAATAGACGCCCCAGATGCCGGCTCGAAGCATGTGCCGCCTCCAAATATTGCCGCGCGCGGTTATCAATCGTGGCAGTTTGCGGATTCAACGCTAAACCCAAATATCCCTCAATCGAGGCTACCGGTGTACGCATTTCGTGGCTTGCCGTCGAGATAAATTCTGTCTGTGCCCCAGCCTCTTCGAGCTCCTTAGCAATGTCGCGAAATGTAATAATTCGGTCGCCATTCAGGCCGCCAGCTGGTACCATTGTTAGCGCTACCGGTGTTTTATGCGCGCTCTGCGCTGCCACCAAGAGATACTCACGCGTCGTCATTGGCTGGTTGTGTCGCAAGGCCTCAGACAACTTATCTTGTCCTTCTGGTACTGGCGCCCCCTCGATATTTTCCAGCTTTACGATTAATTTATAATCTAGTCCGATTAAATTTTCGGCGCTATTATAGCCAGTCATTGTTGCCGCCGCTGGATTGGCGAATTTGATCACGCCATTACCATCCACAATAACCACCCCATCATTAATCGTATTGAGTGCTAACTCCGCCAAAAGCGCTGTCGCAATGCTGCCATTTGCTCCCGCCTCAGCCGTAGCTGCTGATTTCTTCCGAGACTTAAACAAACCCATTTAACTCACTTTCCCATCCATTTTCCTCATTTTAGCATAAGCATTCCCAAAAGCCAAATAATTCTGTGGAATATATAATAACATGCTTAATAACAGAACTCTAAAAAGTTTTTTAGAAAAATGAGCACTAACATTTTAAAACGTGCTACAATAAAAACTGAAAGAATCCACAATTTGACACAGTATTTTTTATACTAACATTTTGGCAGTAGTTCGCCAATAGATAAATACTGGGTGCTACGATACCCCAATCTTGTCTATCGGTGAACTGTTAGCCTGTGTTGGTGGATTCTTTCAACCGTCGTGGCACCCATTTTTTCGTACGACACCGCCGACGGTTGAATGATAAAACCAACTACAGGAGGTCTCATGCAACCCAAAATTAACAAAACAACCATCAAGCCAGTGATACTAAAACATTGGTATAATACGGTAGGTTCATTATCCTGTATGATGCTAACTTTGTTAATTTTAGGCCTACTTCTTCCAGTCCATTCTACGCCAACTCACGCCACCGACATTTCTTCTCGTACAATCATCGCCCCCTCCGTCTCCGTGGCAATGACGGAGCCTGATGCGATTGACCTGACGCCACGGGCGGAAGGGCAGTTTGGAGCTGTTAGCTCCAAACTGCAGGTAGCTACTACCAATAGCGCAGGGTATAGCATTTACCTTAACACGCAGGATAAGACTAATGCTATGGTGAATGTCTACCAAACAGAAGCTAAGCAAATTAATGCTATTAGTACTGCACAGTATGCTAAAGACTTTGCGGCTAACACTTGGGGATTTGCCTTGGCGCGGGAGGAAGAGATAGTTGCTGGAGGCAGTGGGGGGGTTGTAGGCAACAGGAACGGCGGTGAGGATAATACTGATACTCTGGCCACTGATTTGCTCTACCATCCTGTCCCCACTGCCTCCAGTCTGATTACTTCAGTCTCCCGCGCGACAGAAACTGATACTTATACTTTAACTTTTGGTGCTAACATAGACACCGCCCTGCCAGCTGGGCAGTACGCTAACACAGTCTTAGTTTCTGTTGTGGCAAATCCCCAAACCATCCGCTCGCTTAGCGAACTTACATATATGCAAGAAATGTCCCCACTTTCTTGTGAGAACTCAAGTTTACATGAGACTAAGCAATTGATTGATTCCCGTGATAACCAATCCTACTGGGTGGCCAAGCTCGCGGATGGGAATTGTTGGATGGTACAGAATTTAAATTTTGATTTAATACAGGGTAAAACACTAACCAATAAAGATACGGATTTGAATAATCGAGATAATTGGATTATTCCTATAGGTACAGTATACGCTATGCCAAAGGCTGAGAGCGACCCCGACATTTGGAGTACTAGATCATGGAAGTTAGGCAATTACTATCTGTTGTCACCACTTACGATTACCTCATGTACCATAGGTTTCGGTCAAACGGATGCCAGTTGTAGTAATTTGAATGGACCATTATCTTCAGGAACAGCGCAGGATCAACACTACGCCATGGGTGTATATTATCAATTTAATACAGCAGTGGCAACTTCTGGTGGTGATAAATTTGGTCATAACGATAACGCCGTGAACTCAATTTGCCCGCGTGGTTGGAAATTACCCGTAGGGTATGACTCATGGAATATAACCGAAGAAGCAAATCCAGATACCAATGGAACATATTCTAATTTGTTGAAGCAATACGGCTTGTCTAACGCATACACAGGCATCGTTGATGGAAAAACTTATGATATTATGGGAGAGCCACTTTATTTTCCACGTGCCGCCTTCCTCGACCTCAATGTCGGTCAGATTAGGTTTATCGGTGACTCATCTCATTACTGGACGTCTACGTCTGGCAATAATTTAACCGATGGCAGATATTTTTACTTTCGCCTTTCGAGTGCCAGCAATACTATGGGGTATAACTATCCATATAGTAGACATGCTGGCATGCCTATTCGTTGCCTCGCTAGGTGACAAGCCACCACGATTTTTAGCACAAGCAAAAACTTTTATGTTATATTTGTAGTATATGAATAAGGAAGTGATTTATTTGGAGCCGGAGGATGATATTACCGACATTCTCACTAAGCTCCAACGGGCAGAACAAAAACTCGTCGCCTTGGTCCCGCCCAAGAAGACGACCATTCTCCGCAGCGCGGTGAACATGAAATTAGTCGCCAAAGCTGCTAAAGAAAGCGATAAAGTTGCCGTTATTGTCACGGCTGACCCCGCTTTACTCAAATTAGCTATGGCCGCCAAAATTCCGGTCGCTAAAACCTTGCAATCTCGCCCCGTAGTGCCCACCGAAGAAAGCGTACGCGCTTCCGTTGCCTCTGAGGATTTAATTGACGAAAAAGCCGAAGAAAACGCCGCCAAAGCCGGCAATCAGCCAAATAACCCCAAAAATGCCGCTAAAATGCCCTCAGGAGGCTCTCAGAGCGCTTCTGCGGGGTCAAATGGCAAAAGCGCTAATAGTATCGAGTTAGACGAAGAATCGCTTGAAAAAGGCTCTAAAGACTCCAAAAAAGCCAATAAAAACGGCAAAAATTCTGCCAAAGCCGGTAAAGACGGTAAAACTTCCAAATTCGAACAAAATCGCGTCAAAATCATCATTGGTGCCGTTGCCGGCGTTTTGCTGATTATTTTGCTAATTTGGGCCCTAGTTTTCGCTCCGGCGGTTGATATTATCGTCGCCATTAGCACCACTTCCAATAATTTCGCTGAGAACGTCAGTTTTACCACTAACCCAACCGACGAAAACGTTTCCGAGGGCAAGTTCTATGCCGAACAATTGACTTACGAACAGAAAAAATCCACTGAATTTGAGGCTACCGGTAAAGAAGACCGTGGGGAGAAGGCGAAAGGTACGGTAACGGTCAGTGCCAGTTTCGTATTAAAGAATGTTGACGAAAAAGGTTATGAAATCAGCGTGGCCGAAGGCAGCAAATTCACTACTGGGGGGAAGACTTTTGTGGCCACTAGCGCAGCCTCAGCTGGCTGGAACGGGGTCGATACGACAATCAAATGTGATGGCGGTAATTTGACTTTCACCCCCGCTAATTTACAAAAAACCTGCCGAATCAGCGTTAATGTCAACGTAGAAGCTCAAAATTCTGGCGAAGAATTCAATGTCTCGGCCAATAGTAACTGGAGTACTTTTGGCGGTAATACTGTCACAAACTCTGCCGCTTTCTCTGGTGGCTCGACTAAATTAGTTACCGTCGTCAGCCGCTCTGATGTCGACAAGGCTAAAGAATCACTCGGTGCTCAAGACATTGAAGCTGGCAAAGAAAATCTCTATGATGAAATTACGGACGATCAGCTAGCAATCGAGCCTAGCTATGCCGTTGATACTAAAGACGCCGAATCGAACCCTGGCATTGGATCGGAGGCCGAAAAAGCCACCTTAACCGCCATTAACAGCTATAGTATCTACGTGGTGGATAAAGCGAAAGTAGAGGAATTTATCAAATCTAAATCCGAACTTGCGAGCGATCAGCGGATTTATTCCTTCGGTGAACCATATTTCGAGCGTTTCACCAGTATCGAAGAGTCTGCCCGCCTCAAAGCTACCACCGAAACCGGCCCTACCGTCACCGAAGAAGAAATTCTCGAACAATCCAAAGGCAAAAAAATCGGCGAAGTTCAATCACGTCTCAAGTCAATTACTGGAGTTAGTACAGTCGATATTAAGCCCTCGTTCTTCTGGGTTAGTTCCGTGCCAAATAATCCCAACAAAGTCACTATTGATCTGACCGTCGAAGGGGAGAAATAACGTGAAAATTATCGCCCTGGACGTCGGCACTAAGCGGATTGGAGTGGCTAAAGCCGATTCTAACGTCCGCGTGGCCGTACCTTATTCCGCCGTAGAAGTTGACGGCAACGAATTTAATAAAATCGCCTCGCTGGCTCGCGCTTGGGATATTCAGAGTTTTGTGTTGGGATTACCGCGTAACAATTCTGGTGAAGAGACCAAACAGAGTAAGTACGTTCGTGCTTTTGCGGCTGAACTCAAAAAGGCTATTCCTGATGCTAAAATCTGTTTTCAAGATGAGAGTCTCACCTCTGTAGAAGCCGAAAAACGTCTCAAAAAACGCAAAAAAGGTTACCAAAAAGGTGATATTGATTCCGAAGCCGCTGCGATTATTCTGCAGGATTTTCTTGAACAGCACGGTAGTGGCAAGCCAACTTCTAAAGCTGCAGCTGCTCGGCACAAATCAGTCAAGGGGGCCAAACCGCCCCGCACTCATCATCTGGCCACGGCGATTTTTGCAATTTTGCTGACTTTAGCGCTGGGCTGTGGTGCCGCTTACGCCTTTTATCTTTATAATATTCAAGCAATTTACACCGACGTTGACTGTGAAGAAGATACCACTTCTGACCCCTGTCACAAAGTGACTTTTACGGTGCATGACGGCGAAAGTATTGGCGAAATTGCCCTTAATCTGAAGAATGCTGGCTTGATTCGTAATTCAATCGTTTTTCAGGTGCATTATCGCCTCAAATATGCCGCCGATGGCACGGTGAAGGCGGGTGAATATGCACTCGACAAGTCAATGGATCTAGATGCTATTACCGCTCAGCTCGTAGCGGGCGGCAATGATCAGAATGTTTTTAGTTTTACCGTGCTGCCAGGCGAGAATATTATGGATATCAAAGATCGCCTAGCCGAGGTTGGCTATAGTACAGAGGAGATCGAAGCAGCTTTTGCGGCAGATTATAGTAATGAGAGTTTTGGCTGGGTATTTGACGGCAAACCGGCCGAGGCTGGGCTCGAGGGCTACCTCTATGGCGAAACTTATGAATTTTTCCGCGCTGATACTGTCGAAATTATCCTGGGGCGCATGGTTAAAGAAATGGCTAATGTCATCGAAGAAAATGGTTTTAAGGATAAGTTTGCTGAACATGGGCTAAATTTGTATCAGGGGATCACCTTAGCGTCTATTGTACAGAAAGAAGCTAATGGCGAGGTGGATCAGGCTCGCGTAGCACAAGTGTTTTATAATCGTCTGAACGCTGGTATGAACCTCGGCAGCGATGTCACGGTTAAATATGCCGTAGATCTCATCGACCCAGAACGTACTACTTATGGCAATGACAATGCGGCGATGTTAGAAATTGACAGTCCTTACAATACTCGCAAGAATTCCGGGCTCTCATACGGGCCGATTTCTAATCCTGGAATCACTGCGCTTATGGCTACTGCCACCCCTGATAATAGCGTCAATGAGGCAATTTTCTTCTTGACAGGAGACGATGGTTTGATGTATTATAGTAACACAGAGGAAGGGCATCGGCAGAACATCTCTGACCATTGTCAAGCACTCTGTAATGTTGCATTATAGTTGACTGAATTTACAGTTTAGGCTATAATAGCGGCTTTATACATTAATTATGAGTAAAAAAGTACAGAAAAAACGTCATTTTTGGCAAACGGCAGGCACTTTTCTCGCCTACTTGACCGCCTTTTTGATGTTCATCGGGGTTGCTAAGATTGGCTCCGACGAAAAAGCTCTAGCGGGCGACACCACGATAAATATGAATGCTATTGCTGAGAGCGATTTTAACGTCTCGGCCGACCAGCTTTCAGAACTTTACGTCGTGGCTAACTTATCGAGCAGCTTCGACCTCGCCAGTGTCGACACCGTCTCTAGTAACTATGTTACGGTTTCGGTAATGAAGGAGATTGGTCAAATTGGTACGGACAAAATCGAGAAACCCAGTTTAGTTAATACTAACCTTTCGACCGGTGTAGAGACTCACATCGTGGCCGAAGGCGAGACTTTAGCCTCAATTGCGCAATATTACAATAAGAAAAATAAACTTAATCTTACGACCGATCAGTTGCGCTGGTCCAACGGTCTTAAAACTGAGGAAGTTAGCGTGGGCCAAGCATTGGCCATCCCGATGACCTCTGGTATTGTCTATACTGTTAAGAGCGGTGAAACACTAGAATCTATTGCTGGCCGGATGGGCTCGTCGATTGAGCGTATTGTCGCACAGAACGACCTTGAAGGGCGTTCCATCTCTGAGGGGATGCGCATTGTCTTGCCAGGCGGTACTTTACCCGAAACCGAACGTCCAGAATACGTGGCTCCAGTTCGCCGCGCTACGAATTACGGTTACAGCTATTACGGTGCCGCTTCTGGTCGCGAAGGCATCCGTGTAGTGGCAGACGGCCCTCCACGTGGCTACAATAACAAATTCACCCCTGGCCAATGTACGTGGTATGCTGCCTGGTGGCGTGCAACTGACCCGCGTTCCCAAGGTCCACTAGTTTGGGGTGTGCAAGTGAATGGTCATGCCAAATATTGGGCTAGCTCGGCGCGGGCTGCGGGCTTACGTGTCGACCGTCATCCAGAAGTTGGTGCTGTCTTTCAGACCTCCTCTGGCTATTATGGCCACGTTGGTGTGGTCTTAGCGGTGAATGGCGACGGCTCGATTCTCGTGCGCGAAATGAACTATGGTTATAAAACCTTCGTCGTTACTGAATCCACCATTCCTGCTAATACCGCCGGCAATTTCATGTATATTCATTAAGTTATGCTAAGATGTTTGTAGATACCGCAAAAGTACGATTACAGGCTGGTAAGGGAGGCGATGGTGCCGTCTCTTTTCGGCACGAAATTTACATTCCTAAAGGCGGTCCAGATGGGGGCGACGGCGGTAAGGGTGGTTCCATTATCTTTCGCGCCGACAAGGATACGAATACGCTGCTCGATTTTCGCTTTAATCCGGAGATTAAAGCCGAAAATGGTAAGAATGGCGCCGGCCAGCGTGCCGCTGGCCGCAGCGGCGCCGACCGTATCGTTGAAGTGCCTATTGGCACAGTGGTGAGTCGCGCCGAGGACGGCGCGGTCCTAGCGGACTTGACGCATGACGGCCAAGAAGCCGTCATTGCTCAGGGTGGCGACGGCGGCTTTGGCAACGCTCATTTCAAATCTTCTACTCGTCAAACGCCGCTCGTCGCGGAAGTTGGCGAGCCTGGCGACGCCTTCGAAGTTTTGCTTGAGCTCAAGTTAATGGCGGATATCGGCTTAGTTGGCCTGCCGAACGCGGGCAAATCCACTTTTCTCAGTACCGTCAGCAACGCGCGCCCCGAAATCGCCGATTATCCGTTCACCACACTCACGCCGCAGCTCGGCGTCGCCACCATCGACGGCCAAGATTTGCTCATCGCCGATATCCCTGGCCTGATCGAGGGGGCCGCCGATGGCAAAGGGCTCGGCCATGACTTCTTGCGCCACGTTGATCGTACAGCGGTCTTGTTGCACCTAATCGACGTGTATAATGCAGATGCGGGCGACGCTTACCGGACGATTCGCGCCGAATTGGACCGTTATGGAGAATTGCGCAATCGTCCAGAAATCGTCGCCCTCACCAAATGTGAAGGTATTGATGACGACATTATCGCCATGCAAAAAGATGCTATTCTGCAAGTCAATCCGCATGCTCAAATTTTCGCCATTTCTGCCGTCGCCCACCAAGGAATCAAAGAGCTACTGCGTGCTTTGAACGCCAAGATTAAAGAGCTCAGAGCTGGCGACAGCCAAGCCGAAAACTCCGTCCGGTTGTCACGAAACCATCCCGGGAGCGTCCAGCTGGGCGCGACGGAACGAGACACCCGTAAAGACGGGCTGGCGAGTGGGGTTGAGTGGGAGCCGGACGGAGTTTTCGATAATGGCAGTGTTCCTGTTATCAAACTCGGCCCCGAACAACTCAGCAAAGCTTGGCAAGTTGAAAAAATCGAAGACGCCGGCGCAATCAAATTCCTCGTCACTGGACCCAAAATCGAGAAGTTTGCTCGCCGCACCGACCTGAATAACTACGCTTCAGTCAACCGTTTGCGCGACATCATGAAAAAGCTCGGTATCCGCGCCGAACTCACCAGTCAGGGCGCTGAGCCCGATTCGACTATCTCAATCGCCGGCAAAGAATTCACTCTAGTAGAAGACTATTAGCTGGCCCTTGGCTTGACTTTTGTGAATTTTATGATTTACCATTAGGTTAATTCGTAAAATCCAGAAATGCCCCAATAACCCTTGACTTGATGTTTGTGTCGTGCTACACTAAAGAAGTATTTGAGCCTTAAGAGATGCGTTTTTTACTATAGATATTCATGTTATCAAAACTCTTTATGATTCATCAACGCATTTTTACAAGGCTCAGGTATGTAGCAACTAGCAAAGTTTAATTATTTATGCTCCCCGCATTTTGATATTTTAAACTTAAACATTTCTTTATCAAGCTAGTTGCAGTCCGCTCGGCGGGCAACCCCTCTGTATGGGGAGGCCGTTAGGCTTGCTCTTTAGTATTGTGGCGCTTTTGTAAGTAAGAGTAAGCCTCTGACGGCTTAGTTAATCGACAAGACCTGTTAAATAGATGATTTATGCCAACCTCAAAAGCGCCACGCAAAAATGGTATCAACAACCACCACCCCCTTTTCAAATGACTGACACCTCAACAAATTAGTACAAAAAGGATTAGTACAAAAGGTGGTTGCTGTACATACAAATTTTTTCAGCCCTGACCGATGTGTCAGGGCAATTTTCTTTAGAAATAAAACTCCAGGGTCAATTAGATTAATATTATTTTAAGCTTAAGTATCCTCATTTATCCCTCCCCCTACAGTGCTAGACAGCGGACGGAGAAAGCAGCTGCATTACTGCTGGGACTGGACGGATTAACGTAAGCCCCGCTAAAATACTGGCCATATGACAGTATTGTGGAAAAGGGTGTAATAGACCAATAGTAGCCATTGTAGCCCGAATCTCGTAAAGCTCCGTCTTGCCGTGTAATTAATCCCCCACGGACAAACCCCTCTCCTTTGTCCGTGGGGGCGACGTCCATCCGTGGAGCGGCTCTATGCGAGACCTAAGCCTCATTAGCTACTGTTGGTCCATTACTGCGTATTTTGCCGCTTCATATGCCCACCATCAGGGTTTTAATAGTACCAATGTTCTCCCCTCCGATCGCGGTTTCCGCGCCGATGGTTTCTCCGTCCGCTGTCTAGCACTGTAGGGGGAGGGAACAAAAGTCGTCCCAGGCAAATTACTTTAGATGTTGTAAAAAAATACAACAAAAAGCTCAAAAAATCTTAAAAACCCTTGACGGATTGACTTTGAGCAGATATTATAAACATAAGCTGGTACGCTTCACAAAGGGGTTCCACTGATAAGTTAGTGGAGTGTGGAGACTTTAAAAACAAAAACAGCGGATTAAAACAAACCAATGTGCCCTAGGGTGGGCGCGCATCAGCCCAGAATAGCCTCTAACGAGGCTATTTTCTGGCCCAAATCCGTATTAAATATTGACTTTTTAATTAATCTGTGATAGAATAGAAGTATAGGCTACTCACTTTGCGTTGAATCCTAGTTCTTTTTGCTTTTTAGCGCTTTGAGTGGCACATTTTAGAAAGGAGGTGAGCAGAATGAAATCTGCTTACAATTTGGTGTTGCTGGAGGCATCATCAAGGATTAATTTTTCCCATATTATCAAGAAAAATCAGCGCCTCAATCAAAAAATGAGTGAGGAAGGTGGCAGCGCCTCTCTCACTACGCTCTGGTTCAAGACTCAGAAGTATGTACGTGAACAGCTTGGTGAACCGTTCCGGCCAGTATTAGCTACGCCAATTAAGCTTGGCATTGACCTATTAGGGGACTGTACAGAATTGCGCACTACGAACCCATTGTTTGCTAGTCGCAAAGTACTTGACCTTAATGGCCAGATTGCAGTTAGCGCTCAGCCAGCCACGCTGCGGCCGTGTCCTGGCGAGAATACGAGCGATGATGGTCTCACTGATTTTAGTGATCAAACCTACGTTGAGCTATTTTATGACGTAGGGAATAATACTGGCGTCATCTACCGCGCTACAGCGGTAGAAACTGGGAAACAACTTGACGTTTGTCTGGGTGATGACGTCAGGGGGTATGAGTCGGGCTATCTAAACCTGTTACCCAGTAGTTTGCGCAGATGCCCAAATCTGGTGGCGGTTTTGCCAGAATTTGAGTTCTAGGGGTTAAACTGCTATCGAAGCCTCCACTGCCACATGGCCATGTGGCAACAAAACCGAGGTTTTGTTGCATGCTACTTAATGATAAATGCTCTCTCCGGAGGGCATTTACTTTTTTAAATTCTTGTGCCATAATAAAGACAATGAAAAATCCACTTACCACTGATATGATGCCCCACGCTGAGAATTCTCAAGCGCAGTCTGTAGCTACGACCGTCGAGTCTCAGCCTCAAAACTCTCAGCCGAGGCTCAAATTTACAATTATTACGCTTTTTCCAGAGGCTTTGCAACCATACCTCGATAGTTCAATGCTTTACAAAGCCCAAAATCATGGCGTTATTGAAGTAAATTACGTGAATTTGCGCGATTTTGGCATTGGTCCGCACAAATCTGTCGATGATACACCTTACGGCGGTGGTGACGGGATGTTACTGCGTCCAGAACCGGTTTTTGCAGCGATAGAAAGCGTCAAAGAAGCCAGCCCAGCGGCGGAAGTGATTTTACCTACCCCAGTTGGCCTCACTTGGGATCAAGCTTTAGTGCGTCAATTTGCCGGCATTAGTCAAAATAGCGATAATTCGGCAGAATTGGCCCAAATTAGCGTTAGCGCCGGCAAAGCGCCGTCCCATGGCTCTGAACTTCAAAAACCCCTCAAAACGCCTCAAAATAGCCAAATACGGCATTTTGTCATCTTGTGTCCACATTATGAGGGTTACGATGAACGCATTTTGGCGCTAGTTGACCATAAAATCTCCTTAGGCAACTACATTCTCACTGGTGGGGAACTGGCAGCACTGGTAATTATTGATAGCGTAACAAGGCTGCTTCCTGGCGTCCTGGGGGGCGAAAATTCCGCGGCGGTAGAGAGTTTTTCGGCTGGTGACAACCTCGAATATCCTCAATATACCAAACCCTTTGACTTTCGTGGTATGACGGTGCCCGAGGTTTTGCTCTCTGGCAACCATGCCGCCGTCGCCCAGTGGCGCGCCGAGCACAGTGGTAGAAAAGACGATAATTAGCGGGCGAGACAACGCATGGAAAGTCCTTGATGACTTACATCCATAGTGCTAGCGGGGCGAATATATAAGTGTGTAAAGCCAAAAAAATACGATTGATCTTCTGAGGGATAAGAAGTGGAGGCAAAGGTATCATTATAGATACCAGCGCCATTGAGCGAGCTGATTGCGAGATCGATAGCGCCGCCGCGAACAAAATACATAGGACTTTCGACAAGGTTTTGATGCGCTTGCCCAGCAGCACCAGTGCCGGCTAGACCGTCTAGGAGTCGGGTGTAGCTGTTTATACTAACATATTTGTCAGCAGTAGGATAACCATAGGCAAGAAGCAGGCGATAGAAACTTTTACTACGATTAAAAAGCAGTCCGGTAACAGTATTTCGTCCGGTAGTTGGCATTTTCCATCCTTTAGGGCAAATGCTGTCCGGAGCATCTTTTAACTTACTCTCATCTTCTTCTGCTCCGATACTAATTAATCCTATACCGCTACCCGCCGTAGCAGCCCCCCAAAAATAATAGTTACCCAATAAATAGTGGGCATCATAAGTAAAATTGGTCCTGTTGACTGTGATAAGACCTGTATAGGTGTAAGACTCCTTTTTCTTAGTGGTTGAGTTGTAATTGGTGCCAGTCCATTTTTTGTTGTAACCGTTTTTCCTTGAATTGTAACTAGGTTGCCAGGTTGAGTTTGATACATTGACAAAGTCTGAACAGTTTTGTTCCAGGGTTTGGTTAGGACGCAGAGAATTAGTGCCACTATCATTGCTCGAACCATTGGCCGGCGCAGAATTGCAGGAAACTGCTCGATCCGGCGTTGCGAGAACATATTGACCTAAATTCCAATTTTGATATTGCGATTGGACTGAGCTAGTTGGTCGCGGGATAGAATTGATTGTAGTGCCTTCTTCTGGCACTATCCACTCACTTTTGCTGCTCAGATCTGTATCAATATTGGTGAGTTTTTGTCCAGCAGTAAGATCCAACGCCAAATTCTGCACCATCCAACAATTCTGGTCTGCAAGCTTAGAGACCCAGT
>CAYPTT010000006.1:0-26010 GCA_964413835.1 uncultured Candidatus Saccharibacteria bacterium | reverse complement strand
CCTCAAGGGGTTATTTTGTTATGAGAAAATTCTCATATGTTTGTTAAGCTAACAGTTGGACTTATGGTCCTACTCCCGCGCACTGGAGAACTTAACGACGAAATAGCCGAAGAGAACGAGCCCCAGCTATACTTCGCCCCAGTTAGACCCTATTTTCACCTCCACCGCCAACTTCACCCCTAGCTCTGGCGCCACGCCCTCCATCTTTTCCTGCAAAATCTCCCCTACGCGTTCGACATCCTCCGCCAAACATTCCACAATTACCGAATCATGCACCTGCACGATCATCTCCGGCTTAGTTTCGCCTTCCCTATTTTTAAACTCATCCCTCAAAGCTTTATCTATTTCAATCATCGCACGCTTCATCAAATCTGCTTCAGTACCCTGAATCGGCATGTTTTGGGCGGCGCGCTCCGCGCCAGACCGTATAATAAAATTACTCGATTGTACGTCTGGCGTGGGGCGTCGCCGCCCAAACATCGTCTCTACATAGCCCACCTCTCGCGCCTGCGCCAAAACCTTCTCTAGATATTCCTTAATCGGCTTCCGCACCTCAAAATATTTCTCAATAAATTCCTTTGCCTCCGCATAACTCATCTCCGCCGCCTGCGACAATCCCCTCACGCTCATGCCGTATAGTACACCAAAATTAATCACTTTCGCTGCCCGCCGCTGTGCCTTTGTCACCTCTGTCATTGGCACTCCAAACGCCTCACTCGCCGTCTTTGTATGAATATCCACCCCCGCATTAAAATCTTTGATCAGCTCCTCATCCCCCGCCATTTCCGCCGCCAGCCTCAGTTCAAATTGCGAATAATCCGCCCCCACTAGTATTTTCCCTGCTGGCGCCACAAAACCCATCCGAATCCGCTTCCCCACCTCTGAACGCACCGGGATATTTTGTAAATTCGGGTTCGTCGATGACAATCGCCCCGTCACTGTAACATTTTGATTATAAGTCGTGTGCACACGACCTTCCTTATCTGCCAACTCTGGCAACGGCACGATATAAGTCGACAATAATTTCGCTGCCTCACGATATTCCTTAATCAAACCAATAATTTCATGTTGCCCCTCCAATTTATCTAGCTCTTTTACCCCTGTTGAATACCCCCGCGCCGTCTTTTTAATCCCCTTCGTCGGCAGCATTAACCGCTCAAACAGCACCTCTGACAATTGATATGGCGAGTTAAGATTAAATTCCACCCCCGCTAGTTGCCAAATCCTTTTCTCCAACTCGCCTACTTCCGCCTCAAATTCCTGCCGCATCTGCGCAAAATACCCCCGGTCAATCAACATCCCCTTCTTTTCAATCCGATATAACACTGGAATAAGCGGCAGATCAAACTGAGTAAAAATTTTGTACAACTCCGGTAATTCCGCAAATTCCCTCTGTTGGCGTTCATATTCCGCCAATTCCTCTCCATATTCGACTACGCGCCGCAGAGGCTCCAGAAGAAACCTTCCCTGCCCCAAATCCCAATATTTCGCCCCCGCCAGCACTTTTTGCGCCACCTCTTCATTTTTATGCATTAGCGCCTTTATATCCCACGACACCAAAGTGCCGTCAGAGGCCTCCTGCACCACTTCTAAGGTCTGTTGCGCCAAAACCGCCATCCCAGAGCCATTAGCACTTTCCCTGCCCTGAGATGCGCTATTAGAGGCCTTAGACACGGTTTTACCTCTTTTCGCTCCTTTCCGACTTGCACTTTTTTCACCTAAATCGCCAAATAGCCCATTTTCCGCCTGTTTCGCGCGTTTTTCGGCCGCAGCACCCTTTTCTGCCGCAAAAAACTTCCGTACCAAACTCCGAAACTCCAACTTATTCAGTGCCGCCACAATCCGCTCCTTATCCACCACCAAATCCGGCACCTCTGATAATTTCACCGGCGCGTCCGTCATAATTTTCGCTAATTTATACGACATTTTGGCACTTTTTTCGCCTTTTTGCAACTTTTCCGCCGTTTTCCCGCTAATTTTCCCCGCCTTCAAAGCTTCATACACCCCCTTGAGCGTCCCATATTCGTTCAAAAGCTTCACTGCCGTCTTCTCCCCCACCCCTGGCACACCTGGAATATTATCCGACGCATCCCCTTTTAGCGCCTTTAAATCCAAAAATTGCGCCTTTTTAATCCCATATTTCGCCTCCACCGCCGCAATATCCATTTCCTCCAGCTTCGAAAACCCTTTCAAAACCCGATACATATGCGTATTCTCATCCACCACCTGCAGCATATCCAAATCCGACGACACAATAATGGTTTCCCATCTATCCCACAGACCATTTTTCTCCGCCTCCTCACGAACCCTGTCGCTAGCTTCGAGAGAATTCGCGGAAACAGGAGTAGCGGAAGAAGCGGTATTTGACATACCGCGACTGAGCAACGCATCTGTTGACAAAGAATTATCCGAAGATAGCACAGGCACCTCATTAAACGCATCCGTTATCTCGTCCGCCTGACGAGATAACGTGCCGATAATGTCGTCCGCCTCATAATTATCCACCTCCATAAACCCCCACCCCAACGCCAAAATCAACTCCTTGAGATACGGAATCTGCGCATAAAAATCCTCCTCCGGCTTCTTCCGCCCCGCCTTATACTCCGCAAAAATCGCCTTGCGTTTACTCGTTGAACTCTTCGAGTCCCACGCCACCACCACCTTCGTCGGGTCAAGCTCCCGCACAATCTCCATCGCAATCGCCGCAAAGCCATAAATCCCCCCAGTTGTCACCCCTTCGCTCGTACTTAGCGCCCCCATCGCATAATACCCCCGATAAAACACCGATTTCCCGTCAATAATCACCAACCTTTTCATTTCTCTATTGTATCACACCTCACCCCACCATCATCAACCCCACCTAAAATCCAAAGAAAGGTCCCGCTATTGCGAGACCTGATCAATTACACCTCCTTCTTCTTCCTTGATCTTGTTCATTAAAAATTCTAAAGCCCCTTCGGTGAGACGATAGCAAAGCTCATCATCAGGCCCGTCCGCGCCTGGAATATCGTCAATCAGTTCCTCGATGCGACGCCCACCAATGGTGATTTCGCAAAGATCCCCTCCATAATAGCAGATCTCGATATCACCGAGTACCTGGCTGGGCATTATCGGGCTTTTGTGTTTCTTAAACCCGTACCCCTCTAAGTTCCCTGTCAACAAATTCTTTTCAAAAACCTTAATTTTTTCTACCATATCTGTCTCCTCCTGTTTTCCTGAAAACCAGCAACTCAAAACCCGATCATAAGAAAAATTCGGTGATTTTAAGGTGCTAGTTTATTTAAAATAAACTGCTACTATAGACTTTTTAATATATTTATCAAGTCTACACTTCCATTGTAGCACACATCATTCAAAAAGTCAATAGTTTTTATGGTTATTTTACAAAAATGCCAGAAAATCCCCTATTTATTCATTTTTTATATAAATATCAAGCCATAAAACACCATAATTTCGCTAAAAAACAATCAATCCTCTTCGCAGCTGTATCATAACATTGACTACAGACGACAAGAATGATATAATTTAATTACTAGACCGCAACATCGTCTAGTTAGCATCTTAAAATCAAAAATCTCAAAAGGGGGTCGTAAAAATGAACAATACGACAGAAGTTACTACAAAAGCAAATAGATTAGAGCCATCCGTAACCTCAGAACAATCACTTTCGTCAGCCATTGACAAAATTCATAGCGGCGAAAACATTATCGCTATCGCTCCTGGCCAAGTCTTTATCACGCAGGACAACAGACTGACAGCGCAAAATTGCTGGCTGCTCTTCTGTGAATACGCTCCAGATGACTACGAAGATCCGGGGACAGACGAAGATTACCTCGATGACCAAGACGACGGCTACGAATACTGCGTTCCGTTATTACCTAAAGAATATGATGTAATCACGGCAACATTTATTCGTCAACGCTTTCAAAATAAGTTCGACCTGGAATTCATGCAAAGACAGAATAAGACCTATAACACCAACGTCGATCTTAAAAAGTTTCTGCGCTACATGCCAGAATTCACCAAAAAAGAAGGTAAGCTGAACGAGTTAATCAAGGCTGTTAGCGATACGGTCTCATGCCTCAAACGGCGCGTATCACGAGACACAAGCTACAGCGCCTTTGATCAGACGCATTTTTATGTAACCGACGATCCAGAACAAAATCTGCTTTTACTTTATTTCGAAGGAAGTCCCTGGCGTCCAGACGTTCATTGTTTCGCAAATCAAGCCAATGCTGACACTCGTCAAAAATGGCACGCTCACTATAGCAATCTCCACACGGCCTACGACCGAACTTCCAATGTTGATTGGGATACTATAGACGACTACTTCGCAGAATGTTCCAAAGATACGATTGATGCCTTTGGCGAAGGTGCAACCAATCTAGCAGAAGTTCAGCGAGAAACCGGCCCACAAGATCAGGCCGGCTACTGCCCTACAACTCACGCCAAAAAGGTTATTATCGCACCGACTTTCTGGTATCAACCTGGCAAAGATATCCAAATGTCGTACGATTTTCTCGGCAAATGGCGTAGTCACACCAACGGACAGATATCGCTCAAATTAGGAGTTTTTCGCGCTTGGCACGCACCAAATCATCCCGGCAAAGGCCTTTTTACCCATCTAACTTGATTCAATTCCGCTCAACTAATAAACTCAGGTAAAGCCTCGATTCTAAAACGCCAATTCTAAGATTTCAATTCTAACAACCTTCACTTTCGAGATTTTACCCCAGCTCCAGCTGGGGTTTTCTCATGTCCCTATAAATCAGCTCCTCTAGCTCAATTCTACTTTCCAAATCTCACTCACGCGTGCAAACTCCGCCAGCAAAAAGCCTTCGTGTGCTATAATTAAACCTATGAGTACATCTAGAGACGTCAAAATCCTCGCCATCGTTGGCATGAGTGGCAGTGGCAAATCCATTATCGTCGACCACCTCACGGAGGCTGGTATCCCCAAAGTCTACTTCGGTGGCATGATTTACAAAGAAATGGAAAAACGTGGTATCGAATATTCTCCGGACAACGAACGTGAATTCCGTGAGCAAATCCGCCGAGACGAGGGCACCGATTGGGTCGTCCGTCAAGCCGTCGCCGAGACCAAGGATCTCATTGCTGCCGGTCAAAAACGCATCGTCCTCGACGGTCTTTACTCCTGGACCGAATACAATATCTTAAAACACGAATTTCCCGGCGAGCTCACCGTCATTGCCATCGTCGCCGCGAAGCCTTTACGGTACGCCCGCGTCGCCATCCGCCCCGAACGCCCCTTCGACGCACAAAAAATCCGCGAACGCGACTACAGCGAAATCGAAAACCTCGAAAAAGGCGGCCCCATTGCTGCCGCCGACTACTATATCCTCAACGACGGCACTATCCCCGAAGCCTACGCCCAGCTCGACCATATCCTTAAAGAAATCGACTTCTAATTTTTCATTTGTATTACATTGTCATACAAATGCAATACAAACAGCATACATCGTATATACAATGTAATACACTTCCCAACGTCAATCCCCGCCAAACACCACTTTTACCCCCCGTCCAGCCTTCTTGACTATTACTTCATCCACGTCTTCCAATCGACAAAATTCTCCCTCCGCCTGAATCATTACCTCACTCGGCATGCTAAACTTTAACATGTCTTCCACTGTCTCCGTTAACGCTAACCCCTTACTAATACTCTTTAGGCCAAATTTCACCATTTTCCGAAACTTTCCCAAACTCTGCGTCATACTACCAAATTTCTCTGGCTGCCGATACCAATCTCCACCCTTCATCATCCCAGCCACCATTGGCGCATTAACCGCCAGATAATCTGTCATTTGCCCATTTTTGTTCACTTTTTGACCATTTATCAATATCTCTTTCGGTAAAAACCTCCGCTTCCGATTTCGCCAGTACCACTTTACTGCCATACGCAACGAAAACAACTTATGTTGTTTTCCCGTTTGTAACTTCTTTCTCACTTCTGGCACCTCCACCGTTGCCGCCGCCTCTGCCAACAACCCCAAACTCACATAACACGGCGCATAACGCCAAAAATCACCATCAATCGTCACTTCCAACGGGTAAATCTCGTGCACATTCCCCGCCAAAAAATTTTGCCACACTCCCGCCACGCCTAAGTCACGCGTCGTCCCTAGCATCTCCGCCATGTCGTTCAAGTTCCCATACCCTAGCACTGCCAAAATCGCCCGCTTCCCCGATTGCATCACGGCGTTCAACGCCAAAGTCGCCGTCCCATCGCCTCCCGCCACCAAGACCAAATCCCCATCATTAATCAATGGGATTAATTCTTGCACGTTGCGCTCTAAACTCTCATACCGCACCTCAAACTTCCCCACCAAAGCCCCCCGCAAACGTCGCACTGGCTCCAAAACTTCTTCCTGAATCGCTGCATGATGCGACGATTTCGAGTTATACACCACCAAAACTCGTTGCAACATCAGACAACCTCGCTAAAAATGCAATCCGCCCGGCACCAAGAATTGCAATGCAGTATACATCAACGCCCACGCGACCAGCCCAATTGCCACCTCAATCAACCTTGTCTTAGCTCGCGCTGCCTGCTGCTCATTATCGCGCGCCGTCAAATACAAAATCCCCGCCCAAACTACGCCAACCACTGCCGCTACGCCTAATCCCAGCACTAGCACATTCGCCACCAATTTCAGCAGCTCTTCAATATTATTCACCCCCTTCAAAACACTTGTGTTCGCCCCATCTGCGACCAAACGCCATACCATCCACTTCATCGCATCCTCCTAACGCAAATATTCATGCAATTTTTTCGTTTCTTTTTGCTTGCGCAACTTCGCCAGAGCTTTTGCCTCAATCTGGCGAATCCGCTCTCGCGTCACCGAAAACTCGTTCCCGACCTCTTCTAGCGTATGTGGTCGCCCCCCACCAATCCCAAAACGCAGTTTGATAATTTTCTGCTCACGCTCGCTCAAAGTCGTCAAAATTTCCGCGATTTGCTCCTTCAAAATCTGATTCGCCGTGGCATCCTCTGGTGAATCCCGCTCCGAATCCTCTACAAAATCTCCCAGTACTGATTCTTCATCATCACCATCACGCCCCACGCTTGCATCAAGCGAGGCAATATCCTGCTTAATTCGCATGACGTTTTCAATCTTATCTACCTCTAGACCCATTGCTTCAGCAATCTCTTCATTGGTTGGCTCACGATTTAGCTCTTGTGTCAAACGCCGCGTTGTCCGCAAAACTTTGTTAATCGTCTCCACCATATGCACCGGAATTCGAATCGTGCGCGCCTGGTCCGCAATCGCCCGCGTAATCGCCTGCCGAATCCACCAGGTTGCATAAGTTGAAAATTTAAAACCTTTATCCGGATCAAACTTCTCTACTGCGCGCAGCAAACCCGTATTGCCCTCTTGAATCAAATCCAAAAAGTCCAACCCGCGCCCCCCATAACGCTTCGCGATCGACACCACCAAACGCATGTTTGCCTCCGCCAGCTTGTCCTTGGCTTTTTTATCACCCTCTAGGACTTTTTTCGCCAGCTCCAACTCTTCCTCCTGCGAAAGCAACGGGATCTTACCAATTTCCCTCAAATACATCCGCACCGAATCGTCCGCGAACGCATCCACATTATCCGCCGTAATTGCTAGCTCTTCATCCGACAATTCGTCTTCTTCTGCCAGCTCCTCCATCGCTGGTTCCCCCAAGTCCATCATCGGATTTTTGCCTTTTAAGTTTTCTTCTTCACTATTTTCCATTACATACTAATATACCGAATTTTCCGAGAAAATCAACCTCTTTATTTTAGTCCGATTCTCCGGGTAGGCTATTTTAGCCCTTCCCAAAACCCCTATTCTGTGCTACAATACAAATTATCCGGGCGGTTAGCTCAGTTGGCTAGAGCGCGTCTTTGACGTAGACGAGGTCAGAGGTTCAAATCCTCTACCGCCCACCATAATAAAATAAGCATCCCTTGGGATGATTATTTTATTATCTTATCTTTTCTTCAGCTCCATAATCTTCCGCAATATTTCCGCTGCTCGCGCCTCAACCTCTTCCCCCTCCTGGTCCTCCAACTCCTCTAGCTCCCCCGTCAACCGCTCCACCTCTTGCCTATTCAACTCCGCCTTGTATCGCACCAAAAGTTCCGCCGCCTCCTTCTCTAGCGCCGACCTTTCCCATCCCTGGTAACGCGCCTCAAAAATCATTTCCAGCTCTGCTAGCTTCGTCTGATCTTCCGTCAACTCTACCCCCTTCACACTCTCTATCTTGCCATATATAATAATCGCTTGCAGGCTATCTCTCACCCCCGCTAGCACGTCCGATTTTGCCTCCAGCTCCACTTTCTTTAATCGCTTCCGCTCATCACCAAACGTCTTAATTCGCCGCTCTTTTTCCAACAAATCCTCCACATCACAATCCAACCTTCGCGCCACCATTTTTTCATAATGCTTCCGCTCCACCGGATCGTTCACAAACCGCAAAATCCTCATCGCTACATCCGAGTATTCTCGCTTCCCCACTCCCGAACTCAAATCCAAATTCTCCTCATACTTATCCAGCAACCACTCCACCGCCGGCCGATAATTCTGTACTGCATCCTGCCATAACTTCGGATCCTTCTGGATCAATTCATCCGGATCCTTTGCCCCATGATAATCCGAAATCACACTCAGATTCACTCCTAAATCCCCTGCCATCATGATCGCCCGCTCCGTCGCTTTTACCCCCGCCGCATCTCCGTCATACGCTAAACGCACGTCTGGTGTCAATCTTGACAAACTCTTCAAATGTAGTTCCGTCATTGCCGTTCCACTCGTCGCCACCGCTTCTCTTACCCCTGCCTGATGCGACGAAATCACATCCATATTTCCTTCCACGATTACCACAAATCCATTTTGCCGAATCGCCTCTTTCGCTTGCACTAGACCAAACACAAACCGGCCCTTATTAAACAACAATGTCTCCGGCGTATTCAAATACTTCGGTTCCCCTGGACCCAAAATCCGTGCCGTATAACCAATCACGCCCCCCGTATCAATAAACGGCACCATCATCCGCCCCCGAAACAAATCTCCCCCAAACCGATTCAGCACTCCCGCCGCTTCCATCTCCGCCGTTTTAAACCCCCGCTTCGTCAAAAACTGCACCAATGCCTTCCCCGCATTCGGCGCATAACCAATCCGAAACTCCTCCAGCGTCCCCCTTAGCATCCGCCGCTTCTGCACTGCATATTCAATTGCTTTCTCACTTTTCGTCAGACAAAACTGATAATATTTGCACGACAATTCCAAAATTTCTTTCAATCGCCGTTTTTTTTCGGCCAATTTCTGGTCTCCCCCACCATACCGTTGCAACTCCACCCCCGCCTGCGCCGCCAACTTCTCCAGCGCTTCCCGAAAAGAAATCCCCTCCACTTCCATCACAAACGCAAAAATATCCCCGCCTTTATTCGAAGAAAAATCATGCCAAATCCCCTTTTCCGGCGACACCATAAAACTCGGCGTCTTGTCCACCCCCCACGGCGACCGCCCTTTCAAGCTCCGCCCCGCCCGTTTCAACTCAATATACTGAGAAACCACATCCTCAACCGGCAATCTCGCCCGAATCTCCTCCTTCGCATCATCCATACCTTCATTATACACCTCCTCCCTCCTCTCCCAAACCCCCAAAGCAAAAAATTTCCCCGGCCTTTCACCGGAGGAATCGTAAATCATGATTTAAAAAGCAACATAGGTACATTTTAACCCTCAAAAGCTCAAAATCATCCCTATAACTCCATTATAGCACACTTAAGACAAAAAGTCAATACTAAAATCCTAAAATCTCTTGTGTTATAATAGTCTCATATGAATAATCTTGAGTATCTCAATCAGATCTCCCAAAGTAGTCGCCCCGTTTCCACTAAAAAGACTGCCTCTAGCAAATTCCCCATTGCCTTGATCGCCAAAATCATCGGCATCGGCCTTGCTGTCTTAATGGTTATTCTCCTGATTGGCGGCGTAATTAGCAATATCAACAGCCGCGTCCCAGAATTAACTAAACAAGTTTACACACGCAGCGTCAACCTTGACAAAACACTAAAAACATATAATAAACTCCTCAAAAGTTCTCGCCTACGTTCCATTGGTAGCTCGCTTGACGCCACCTTAACCGGCACCCAGAATCAGCTCGAAACTTACCTTGAGTCCAAATACGGCAAAAAGGCCACCACACCCAAAGATTCCATCCTCGAAGAAGAGACTAACATGACTGAAAAACTCGAACGCAACCTCACTAACGCCCGGCTCAATGGCATCCTCGATCGCATGTATAAAAACCAGATTGAATACCAAGTCTCTCTCCTCCTCTCCATGTGCTCCGAACTCGAAACCCGCGCCAAAGACGAGGAACTCCTAAAAATCATCACCCAAATGGACTCCAATCTCACCACTATCCAAGAAAGTTTCGAAGCCTATTCCGAGGCGAAGTAATTGCCGTCAACGGCTCATTGCCAAAAAACCAATTATATATTACAATTACTCCATGACTAAAACATCCGATGATACTAAACGCAAAAGTAATAGCGCCAAAAGCAAAGCCAACGCTACTCCAGAAGCCGACCTCGAACATACTCCTGTCGCCCCCATCGTCCACGCTGTTACAGAAATTGCCGAAAGTGCTTTTCTAAAAGAATTCCGCGAATTTATCAACCGTGGTAGTATCATCGATCTGGCGATTGGTGTCGCAGTTGGTGGCGCACTCACCACGATTGTCAACTCTCTGGTCAATGATATCGTTATGCCGATCAGTAGCCTACTCGTCGGCGGGCTTGATTTTACTACTCTCTCAATTAACATTCCTAATTTCTTCGGTGCTGACACCACCGCTCATATTGCAATTGGCAATTTTATCCAAAACGTGGTCAACTTCCTCGTTATCGCCTTCACCATGTTCCTTCTCGTGCGTTTTATTAATTACCTCAACCGTAATAAAGAAGAAAAAGACGCCAAAAACGCCCAGGCCCAAGTCGAGCAGAACGCAGCCAACCAAAATCATTAAATCTATGCCTGCTGATTTCCTTCTGGCTGCGGGAGAATTAGTAGAAACGCCATAAAAAACACAAAATACAGAGTTTCATAAATCAGTACTCGCTGTTCAAACCAGCTTTGATGACACAACATCCCCATCGCGCAAACAATACCATAAGCCACAAAACAGCTGCCCACCAACCTTGCCACTATACCGGCTCTCGACTGCCACGCAATCATCATTGCCACTAATAGCATCATGACAAACATCAAACGCGAAAACACCTGGTGTAACCAACTCACTATGCTAGTTCTTCCAGCAAAATCACAAATCCCCAAAGGACAAAACGATAATCCAAGCAAACCCACTACCATCACAACCACTACATAATAAAACCACCGCTTTAGCCGCCACATTTCTCCCAGTTTCCACAAAAATCCGCCAATAAATCCCGCTACCAACAAATTTCCCACCGCAAACAATACACTGCTCCAAGCTCCCGATCCTACATAACGGCTAATCGAATAATCCAACCTCCAACCAACTCTTATCGCACTATTGATAATTATTGCTGACCACGCCGTTACAATAAAAATCAAGAAAGCATAACCAATCAACCACTTTTGTAAGCCTGCCCCAGCCTTAGTCATCACTCCTCCTGCATTTCCAACGTCAAATTATAACTCAGACGTATCAAATCTTCAATTTCATTTTCCGCCAATTGCCCTGTGGGGATAATTTCTATCCCTCCTCGCCCAAAATACCGACTTTCCATTACGGTCTCATATTCTTCCTGCAATTTTCGTCCTAAATTCTGCTCGCACCGCACCTCGATTGTCTTCGGCCGCACCACCAAAAAAGCCTTCCCTGCCGGCAATTTATAAATCTCATCCAATAGCCCGCTATCCTCGTCCTTACGCTGCTCTTTTTCCCAAGCACCAATTCCCGAAATCTGCGCCAAATCCAAATCTACCATTTCTTCCCCTTTAAATAGCTTTTTAGCTCTTCAATACTCCCCAAAATATCATCTAGCGCTCGATGCTCTTCCTTTTTCGTAAACTTCCGTTTGAATTTCCCCTCCATCACTACTTTCCATGCGCTCACATCCAACATTCGATAATGCAAACGCTTTGCCACTTCTGGCCATTCCCGATCAATAAACTTTCGATCCTGATGAATCGAATTCCCCGCCAAAATCACCGGCTCTTTCACGCTAAAATTCTTATCGATAAAATCCAATAATTCCTGCTCAACCTCTTTGGTGCTTTTACCAACTTCTCGACTATTTTTTATTAAAGCATCACGTGTTGCAGCGTTTTTCTCCCAAAATTTCCCCACCATCCGTTCTTGCATTAATTTTTCCGAAACTTTTACCGCTGCAGTCAAATCCGCAATTCGCTCAAAATTCCAATCCGTTGCCACCGCCGCTAATTCAACAATCCGATCCTTCACCGGATCCAAACCAGTCATTTCCAAATCAATCCAGAGTAGCTTTGCTTTTTTCATACTCCAATTCTAACATCTTATTGCCCTAAAAGCAATAATCTACGTCTACATCCGCTCTGGCACTTCAATTCCTAGTAACCCCAAGCCCTTCACCATCACATCTGCATAAATTCGTACTATCTCGCCTAATTCCGTCTCGCGTTCACCGCCCACCACCTGTTCATGCTCATAAAATCGCGAAAACTCCTGCGCTAGTTCGTACAAATAGTTGCAAACTTTATACGGCGCCTTTCCTAAGACTGCTTCACTTAAAACTTCCTCAAATTGTACAATTTTTTTATACAAGCCCCGCTCAAATGTCAACATTTCTACTCTGTTTTTGGAGTTTTCCACAGGGTTTTCCACAGGCTCACAAGTTTTTTCCCGTTTTTCGTCAACTTTTTGCAAATCACGCCTCTCGCCAATTTTCTGCAAAATTTTCTTCGCTCGCACCGTCGAATACAGCAAATACACCCCCGAATTCCCCGTCGTCGACACTGATTCTTCTGGGTCAAAAATTATATCCCCGCCCATTTTATATTTCAAAAACGCATATTTTACCGCTGCCAACACCACTTTTTCATCTACTTCACCATCATTTTTTTCCGCCAAAATCCCCCGCACCATTTCCAATACATCTACCGCCCGCAAAAAATTCCCTTTTCGCGACGACATCTTCACCCCACCTTTCAACTTCACAAGCCCATGCGTCAAATGACGCGTCCGCTCCACCAACTCCGGCGCATATTCTGCCACACTCGCCAGCACCACTTTCATATAATCCGTCTGTTCATTACCAGTAATCACCACCGACTCATCAAAGTGCCAATCTGCCCATTTCGTAAAAATCAACCCGACATCCTTCGTCTCATAAGTTGGCACGCCGTCACGATTAATAAAAACTCGCGTATGCAAACCAACCTTTTCGCCCTTATAGACAATCGCTCCTTTACTCTCCTCATACACTTCACCTGTGTGTTCGCGTACCTCCGTCAGACCCTTATCCACCACGGTTGACTCTGGATAAAATTTATCAAATTTCACACCAATTTGCGCATAGAAATCCTTAAAATATTCATAGCTCAGCGTTCGCCCCTGCCAGTACAACTCCGCAATCGTTGCAATCTCCGCCGTTGGCCGTTCAAAATCCTCCGCCACTTTCTCGAGTTGTAAGCGTTCATAACTTTTATCTTGCCCCAATTCCGCCAAAGCGTAAACAATTTTGTTTAATGTAGTAATCTCCTGCTTCGCCGTTTCATCTTCTTCATACGCTTGCGTCCCCATTACATAACAATGCGCAATCTGTTCAATCGTCAAATTCTGCCATTTTTCTTGGTCTTGCAGAAGCACCCAAATCGTCTTCCCTACGTGTAGCCCCACATCTCCACCAAAATTCACCCGTTTTACTTCCGCTCCCGCCAATTCCAGTAAGCGCGAAATACTATCACCTACCACCGAAGTATACAAATGCCCTACATGCAGAACTTTAAACGGATTCGGATCAGAAAACTCCGTCACCACCATTTTGCCATCATAAGTATCAGGCATTTTCCGCAAAAACTGCGCATCGCTCGCAACTAATTCATTCGCTTTTTGCTTCAAATAACCTGCACTTAATCTCAAATTCAAAAATCCTGGCGCCGCTACCTCAATCCGCTCAATCTCAAGCAACTCCGCCTTTTCTAGCTCACGCTGAATCTCCTCAGCAATTTGCAGCGGCGCCTTATGTGCTACTTTCGCCAATCTCATCGCCACATTGCAAGCATAATCCGCCCCCGTCTCCACCGGCGCCACCGTCAGTTCAATCTCCGTCTCAGTATCAAAAAGCAGTTTCACCACTTTTTTCAATTGTTCTCTAATTTTCTCCATGCCTTATATTATAACATAGCATCGTCGATTACTCCAACTTGCACCTTCACCAGCTTAGCTCTCTCGCTCCACTACACTCCCCTCCACGCGCAAATTTACAGCCCCCACACCACCATCAATCTCCACCAAATTCTCTCCATCACCCCAGATCTCACCATCAAACTTCTGTCCATTTAAATTCACCGCGCCAAGTCCATGTTCCACATCCAACCGATACTGACCGGCTCGGCCTAGCAAGTCAATATTCAATTCCCCCAACCCCGCGTCAATCTTACTTCTTCCCAACAGCTCTGACCTTAATACCACCTTGCCTGCACCCATGCTGAAGTCCAAATCACGCAAACTTCCCCCATTAATTTCCAAAAGTCCCGCGCCACTACTAACCTTCACGCTACGTTCCGCCACTAACTCGCCAATCATACTCTTCCCTGCACCAAAATCCAACTCTAGCGTCTTCGCTCTCAGGGCCTCTGCTTCCAAAGTCCCTGCCCCCATTTCAATTCGTAGCTCTTCTAATGTTTCTTCCGGCAAATAAATTATCACTTCACCCTTTCCGTCGCCCCACCAAGCATCTTCCCACGACCAAGCATGATCTTCTTCACTAATTGTTAACTTATTTCCTGACCGATTGCTCTTTATGTATTCATTGCTAGTTTCGACTTTAAACTTCTCGCTCTTCACAATCCGCGTATTCGCAAGACCAATTCTAATATCTAATTCTTGCGGTAACTCTATTTCCTCAAGCTCCGCAATCGTTACCGTCTCGCCTGTCTCTCCCCACTCCGCACGATGAACATTACCAGTAATATAACTCAGCAACGCTCCAACCCCAATTAGGACCGACAGGATTATCCCCATAATCATTACCGCAAAAGCTATTGCCAAATATTTAATCACGCGCTGCGCACCGTACATTAACGTACCTCCAAACCGCCAAACAAGCAAGTCGACTCGATATAAATCGTATGTTTATGATCTTTTGCTGATTCTTTGCGCTTATCATCCACCCCGCCGAATAAGTTCGTTGATACAATCTTCACGTTTACGTCATCCGGCACCAGAATCGTCACTCCGCCAAACACGCTACTACTAGAAATCACCACATCCTCTTTAATCTCTGCCTCGCGTAAATCGCATTTAATCCCGCCAAACACCGCTTCAAGTTTACAACCATTAAACTCTTGTTTGGCAAAATCCAACTTCTGTGAAGCAAAAGTTGCCCAATATTCATCTCGCTCGTGCTTGTTTATCTTCTTCACTTCTTTCATTACTTTACTCTTCAACGTATCCTTCAAAATCAACGACAAACCGCAAATCACCAAAATCACCGGCAAAATCAGTTTCCAGATCATGTCAAACCGCAAAACGCCCAAACACCCCAACATCAAACACACCCCAATCAAAATACCAATCAAATCTGCCGTCTTACTCTCATTCTTTTTAAATAACCCAATAAAACACGGCACAATAATAAACAAAGTCCACCAGCCCGGAAAGAAAATATTAATATGTACAATCCCCAGCACATTAATTCCCAAAATTACACCTAACACAATCAATACGCATCCCCACAACCAATTACTTACTTTGTTCATAAAGCTCCTTTATAAAATTAACCCCAGTCGCCTAGCTCATTTCGCCAAAGCATCTGTTATGTCCAGTATATCACACAAACGCATCCTGTAGCTTTTCTCTACGAGAAAAGCCTATTCTACAATATTCTGTGAATACTGTAGAATAGGCTTCCTGGCGGAAGCGACAGGATTCGAACCTGCGAAAGGCGCAAACCTTTACACGCTTTCCAAGCGTGCGCCTTCAACCACTCGGCCACACTTCCGTCCTCTTAATTATAACATACTTCTCGCCAACCTTCAGCAATAATTCCCCCTACACCAAATATTTTCCGCTGAAACCACTCATCTTTAACGGCTAAACTTGCGTCGCGCCATCCACCGAAAGCACTGCCCCCGTCACATAGCTCGCCAAATCACTCGCCAAAAACAGGAACGCATTCGCTACATCTTCCGGCTCACCCATCCTGCCCAAGGGAATTCCTGCCGAAATCTTTGCTACCGTCTCCTCCGGTAACGCCGCTACCATATCCGTTCTAATTACTCCCGGCGCTACTGCATTCACGCGGATATTGTCTTTGCCTAGCTCTCTCGCCAAAGATTTTGTCAAACCATTCACCGCAAACTTTGACGCTGGGTATCCACAACCACTCGGCTGCCCATAAATACTCACCATCGAACTCGTGTTTAAAATCACCCCTCCCCCATTCTTTTTCATCAAAGGCACTACGGCTTTTGTCCCCGCAAAGACTGCCTTCACATTTAACTCCAGAATCTTCTCAAAATCCTCGTCCTTATATTCCTCGATTCCTTCTCGTGCCGAAATTCCTGCATTATTTACCAAAATATTAACTTTTCCATACATATCCGCTATCTTCGTCAATGAGTCCCGCATCGCCCCACTATCCGACAATTTCGGGGCAATCCCACTCACCTTATAGCCTGAATTCTCTTGCTTTAATTCCGCTACCGCCTTGTCCGCCGATTCCTGCCGCGACCCACATAGCACTACTGTCGCCCCATTTTCCAAAAACTTCTTCACAATCGCCAATCCAATCCCCCGTGTGCCACCCGTCACTACTGCAACCTTATCCTTCAATAATTCCATTTTCCTCCTTTCATTAAGCTCTTCTGATTATATCACATCCTATCCTCACCCGTCACATTCTACACTCGTTTTTTCTCTCTCATCATGTGCTTACCTTTATTGCACAAAATTCTTAAGTTTTTCACTCAGTTTTCTCATTCTGTGCTATAATAAATATGTCTTAGTTTCATAACGTGACCAGTTTTTGGTAGTATATTACATATAAATATCCCAATAGTTACATCTCAAGCATTTTGCATTGGCAACTTTTAACGAGCAGCTGAGCGATACCGCATAAGTAATTCTCGTTAAAGTGCTTTTGCGCTGAGATGCAGGTTACGAATGGAACTAAGACACCTTGCGGTGTCGCTTTTTGTTTCCACAACAAGTTAGTGACAGCACAGCCATTGCTCTATTAAAAACATATCAACTATATTTCAAGTTCAAAACAAAACCTATTTACTATCAAGGAGGCGATCATGCGTTTTTCATTATCAACTTTCAAACCAACGATTCATTCACATTCGCATCATTTTTCAATTAATTTCCTTCGGGTCAATCTAACTTTACTAATCGTCCTCTGCTTTAATTTTTTGTGCCCCACTGTTATCACCCCTTCCTCCGCCAGCGACCAAACCACTCCCCGCAATTATTATGATGCATCCAGTATCTCAATTGGCATCGAGACTCTCCCACCCATCGACATCACCCCCTCCGCTAAGGGCAGTTTCCAAACCGCCTCTGCTCAAATTACAATTCATAATTCTTCCGTCACTGGCTATTCTCTTTACCTCAATACTCTCAATACTACTAACGAACTTGTCAGCAATAACGCCCAACACGTCAGCAGTATTCCTTCCCTCACCACTAATACTGTCGCCGATAATTTCAGCAATAATCAATGGGGATTTACCATTAGTGATGTTACACCCAATTCTGACGCCCTCTATCATCCTATCCCTCGCACTAGCACCGAAATCTTCCAAACTTCTACGCCCACTCCGTCCACCGGAAATCGGCATCTCCTCACTATCAGCGCCAAAATCGACACCACTCTACCCGCTGGCCAATACAGTAACGATTTAATCATTTCCGCCATCGCCCATCCTAATTTAATTACCGAACTTCAAGATCTCACATACATGCAAGATATGACCACCAAAATCTGCCATGATACGCTTGGCAGCAATGGCAATCTTGAGCGCAATGCTCAAGGCTCACGCATCATTACACCAGGATATGAAGTTTCCAAGCAACTCACCGACACTCGCGACGGTCAAGAATATTGGGTCACCAAACTCGCCGATGGAAACTGCTGGATGACCCAAAATCTCGCCCTCGACTTCAAACTCGGCACTACTTTTACCAATGCTAATACTGACCTCAATTCTCGCACCAATATTTCCGTACTTAGCGCCGACCAAGCCAACGCCCAGGGTATCAGTAGCTATCTCCTACCAACCGAGTATGCCGCGCCCACGCGAGTCAACGTAGACGGTCTAATTGCTAATAATAATGCCGCTTTTTACACTACACGTTCTTGGAATCTGGGACAATATTTTGTCAAGGATCCAGATAACATTACCGAATGCACTGACGGCACCACTTTTGCCAATTGCCCTAATTTCGAATCCGTTACCGCTACAAGCGATCGTCATTTTCTCATTGGCAATTACTATCAATTCAATGCCGCCACCGCCGGTAGTGGCACCCGTGAACTATCCTCTCCAGCAGATGCTCGTCCTGCAGACTACATCAATGCCCCCGACTCCATTTGCCCCAAAGGTTGGCGCCTGCCAATCGCTGGCGAAGGTTGGTACACTGCCCAATATTTTAATAACGATGAATATTATCACCTTCTCCACGCTTACGGTTATCCCGCCGCCTCCGATTATCTTGATGTAGACTCACTCTCCGCCGCACATCTCCAAACTGGCGTCATCAATAATGCTAGCCAAAATCCTACCAAACTTCCTATCGCCCTAGTTCGCGCCGGCAAACTTAACATAACTGCTGGCAAAGTCGAATATCTCAACAACGTCCTTCAAACTTGGTACTCCACTACATCACCTCGCGACACACTCAAGCTCACTAATGAACCTAATGTTGCCATTTGGAGTAAAATTTTCAGCATTAGCGCCTACCAAAATCAACAATATGTTTACCCTGGTAGCAATGCCTCACGTTACTACGCCTATCCTATCCGCTGTCTCGCAAAGTAGCCCCCGCTTTATCGTCAACCCAAGCCCCGCCCTCGCGGGGCTTATTTTTTCACAACTTTTCTCGTCACATCAAATTTTTCCATATACTTCCCCAGCATCAATCTCGTCTGTGAATTAAACGCCGCCGCGCTCTGGGATTCCTTCGCCACAAGCGGCGACAGCACCCACTGCACCACCATTGCAAATTTTCGCTTTTTACGATATTTTTCCGGACGCCTCGGTAACATCTTCAGTGACATAATTACTGTCACAATTAACCCCACTGCCGCAATTGTCTGAATCCACCCCACCACATTTGGCAAATTAAATGCCACCGCGCCTCGCGACCCCAAATTCAACAACATTGGCACCCAACCACCAAATGCCACAATCGGCGCCATAATTGCTAAGGTTACATGTCCATCTAGCAAACGCACAAATTTTGCCAGCAACGGCCAAAATTTCATGCCTCCCCGTTCCTTTTTATCGAACAAATGTACACCCACATACGCCACATCACTCGCCCCGTAATACCACCGCCTCAACTGAACAAACTGCGCTTTCAGGGTCCCCTTCAACGTCTCCGACATCACTGCATCCTGATAAATCGGCACCCGAATCGGTACTACGCCATAATCCCCTTCAAAATAAAACAACGACCGCCAATATTGATGGCCATCCTCTACAATCGTACGTTTACTCCAAAAACCCATCCCCACGAGTGCCGCCAAAGGCTGCGAGTGTGAGGCAAAATTCCTCAACACGTGCGGCCGCATTGTTGAGATCACGTTAAAGAACGAATTTGACATTGCAATCACTCGCATCGGCGCCGACGCTTCCCAAATATTATTCGTAAAAATCGACACCGGCTGATAACTATAGTGCTGCCGATCTGGTCTTACTAAAAACTCATACGCCACATAATCCAAATATTTCTCGCTCATCCGGTTATCACTGTCCAGCGACGTCACAATCACGTTTTCCTTGTGCAGGCGCTGACGTTCCACATATTTCGCCAAGTATTCTCCCGCATAGGTTAGATTTGGCCCCTTGCCAATCACTTCATTCTTCCCGCCATCCGGATGTTTTACCAGCAAAAAATCCCGAAAAACCCCCTTGAATTGTTCCTTCAAAGCCTTAGCATTCTGCTCCATCTCCGGCCCGCCTCGCTCCTCGTAGCCTAACACAAAAATAATCCGTTCATTCGGAAAAGTCGTATCTCGCACCGCCTCCACCGACGGCACCAAAGTCTCCAATCCTTCGTTATACGCAACCATAATTACCGCTTGATAAACATCCTTTGGCTTTGGCTCCGATCGCCCCTCCACTGCGGAGAGCATCCGCAAATTTTGCACATGTTCATCAAAACCATAGCTACCCTCGCTCCGCCCGTGCAACCGTTCAAACGCCTCATGCGGATTCGCCAAGTCTTCCAAACGCTTCTGCCAATCCACCCTCTCCGCTCGCTTCACCACCTTATAACCTTGAATCGTCCGAAATGCCGTCGCAATCGCCTTCACAAAAGTAATTGAGACCACCACTAGCACATAAATTGCCCCCAGAATCGGATTAATCAGCGACAATGCAAACAACAAAATCACCGCTGAGTAGCTAATCACTCCCGGCAAAACCTCAAAAAAACGATATAATTTTGTTCGCTTGCCCACCGGAATTTCCAAATTCCGCTTCATATCACTAATACCTCAAAAACTTGTTAACTTTAGGCTAGTACAAGGCAAAAGTGAGGAACGCAAACGAACCGTACTTAACGTACGTAGAGTGCGTACCGGAACTTTTAACGCAGTAATAGTCAAAGTTAACAAGTTTTTCATCTACCATTCTCCTAATAACCGAAATATAGTCAATATCGCCAACACCACTAACAGCATTGTCGTCCCCACCAGCACCATTGCCACATCTTTACCATACTTCTGAAACACCCGAATTGCCAACAAATTATGCAACAACCCAAACAACACCGCCATCAACGGAAAGGCTAACATATTCGCCCAACTCGCCCGTTGATAACCACCAAACACATCATTATAGCCCACAATCACCACTGAATTTTGTGGTCTCAACATCGTAAAAGAAATTATCAACAAGATCACACTCATCACCGCCAGTGCAATCATCATCAACATCAACCCCCGCTGTTTATTACAAATCACGCCCCAAGCTGCCCGCAAGCTCGGTCGCGCACTCTGCTCTTTTTCTTTCTCTAATTTTGCTTTCGCCATTTTACCTATTATACCACAGCTTTGCTCTGACCAAATAATTGCCCTAATTCAGCCCAATCATATCTATTGCACCATAAATCCACAGATCGCCCTATTTCGCCTCAGATCACTTCTCTAAAATTCTTACGCTTATTAGGGGTCTAGCCAAAAATCTTTTCATAGCGTATAATCCTAAATCAAAGGAGGAATAATGAGTAAAAAACGTGAGGACTATCTAGACTGGGACGAATATTTCAGTGCCATCGCCCAGCTTACCTCAATGCGTAGCAAAGACCCCAACACTCAAGTCGGCGCTTGCATCGCCAGCAATGACAATCGCGTACTTTCCGTCGGCTATAATGGCGCACCTAATGATTTTCCCGATGATATGATGCCTTGGGACGTCCGTGAAGCCGAGAATCACTATGACACCAAATATCCCTACATCTGTCACAGCGAACTCAATGCTATTCTTAATTTTCGTGGCAATATGCGCGAACTCCAAGGGGCTCGCATCTATGTTCATTTCTTCCCTTGCGTCGAATGTACCAAAGCTATCATCCAAGCCGGCATCAAAGAAGTTATCTATACTCACGATTTCGACCACGCCAGCTTCAATGTTGAGCAAAAAGCTTCCATTCGTATGTTCGAACAATGCGGCGTCTCCTATCGCCAATTCAAACCATCAAAACATTCCTCCATCACTCTGAAACTGAAGGATTAATCTACAAAGGACCATCATGAAAAAAATCGTCATTTCCGGCAGCTCCAAACTTACCGAACAATGTGCCTACTGGCGCGGCTATTTCGAAGGTCGCGGTTACGAAATTCTCGACTGGCCCAAACCCGTCCCCGAGGGCGATTATGCCGTCGAAATGACCAAAATCTACCGTCGTTTTTATCGCCATCTCGATAGCACTAATGCTTTCTTTCTCATGAACGAAGACCAAAACGACATTCCTGGCTACATCGGCTCAAGCGCCATGTCCGAGCTCTCTTATGTCGTCATGAACAATCTCAACCACGACAAGCATGTCGAAATTTTCATCCTCCAAGACCCTTCCGAGCAACAAACTCATTACACTGAAGTCAAGTTCTGGCTCGACCAGGGATGGATTAAAGTCTACGAAAAACCCACCGACAAAAAATCCAAATCTAGCTTCGCTAAACCAACCACGGCACCAGCCAAATCTTCTGCCACTCCTGCCGCCGCTACCTTACCAGCCCCAGCCTCTACCGAACCAGCTGCCTTACCAACGCTCGTTCCCAGCGCCAATACTACTACCACCCCTATCACACCCACCAACCCCATTCAAAAAATCTTCAATTCCAACAAATCCCTCGACAAAACTATTGATATTACTACTTGCCGCAAAAAATGCCTGCGCCCTCTCACTGTTGAAGCACGCGAATATTTGCACATCCTCTGCCCAAACTTCCCTGCTTGGCTACTCAAATACATCGCCGTTCCCGAATTCCAGCGCCTCAGCCAAGTTTCCATGACTACTATGGATTACTCTAACCTCTATAAATTCCCTGATTTTAATTCTGTTTTTACGCACAGTATTGGTGTCGCCCTCATCGTTTGGAAATTCACTCACGACCAAAAACAAACCCTCGCTGGCCTCTACCACGATATTGCATCTTCTGCTTTCAAACATGCCATCGATTATATGAACGGCGACTCTGAGACTCAAGAATCCACCGAAGCCAACACCGGCCAAATCATCCGCGATTCCAAATCTATCATGCGCCTACTAAAACGCGACGAAATTCTTCCCAGCGAAGTCGCCGATTATCACCTTTACCCCATCGCCGATAATAATCTCCCTGGCCTCGCTGCCGACCGTCTCGAATATACTCTATCAAACGGTCTCTTTCTCTACGAAACCTGGGACTTAGCCCAAGTTCGCTATTTCTACGATAATATCACCGTCCTCAAAAACGAAGATGGCATTCCCGAGCTCGGCTTTCTCGACCAAGACGTTTGTGAAGAGTTTACCCAGCTTTCGCTTCCGCTCTTCGCCAACTATCATAGCGATGAGGCTCGCGCTACACTCCAATTCATTGCCGATATCTTGAAGTCTATGCTTGTCAAAAATTTCCTCACTACCGATGACCTCTACAGTATGTCCGAACGCGAAATCATTGACTGGATTCTCAGCTGCGGCGACAAAACTATTAGCGAAGCCTTCCGCAATTTTCAGCGTGCCACCAGCGTCTACAGTAGCAACACTATCAAAAAAGATCGTTATTGTACCGATGTCAAAGCCAAAGTTCGCTACATTACCCCCCTGGTCAAAGCTGAAGACGAAGATGATGAAGATCGTCGTATTACCGACCTTTCCAGCTCCATTGCCCGTGCTGTCAAAAAATATCTCGACGCCAAACCCAGCAAATACACTGGTTTCGATTTCGAATTTACTCCCTACGAACCAGAGTCCTAATCAAACTCTATACAAATGGCATACAACAGCAATCCAATCTCTCCATCCACTCCCCAATCCCCAAATCTTGCCAATTCTACGCAATCAGCCCATCAAGAATCCCCCATTTCCCCTTATGCCCAAAAAGTATATGATTATTTACTGGGGATTCCCCAAGGCAGGGTTGTTACTTATGGACAAATTGCTGCTGCCTTGGGGAATCCCCGCCGGGCGCGAGTCGTCGGCAACGTACTCCATCACAATCCTCGCGCCGACCTCTACCCCTGCTACAAAGTCGTCAACGCCCAAGGACGCCTCGCGCCCTCCTTTGCCTTCGGTGGCCCCAAAATCCAACGACTTCTACTTGAAGCCGATGGTATCGAAGTCATCAATAACCACGTCGACCTCACCAAATATCAGTATCAACCGCCAATCAAAAATTCAACAAATCTTGTCAATCATTAAACAAAGGTCACATATACTTTCTAAACTATGCTATAATAGAGCAAATCATTCAAAAACAAAAGCCGAAAGGATCCAGCATTATGTGTACCGCAGCCACCTACCAAACCAAAAATCATTATTTTGGTCGCAATCTTGATTACGAAATCTCTTACGGCGAAGAAGTTTGTATCACACCCCGCAATTTCCCTTTTACCTTTCGCCACACTGGCACTATTAACTCACATTACGCTATCATAGGCATCGCTTATGTCCCTCAACTTGCTAACACGGCTACTGGAGAAGCCCTAGATTCTACCAATTCAGCTACCAGCCCCAACGAATACCCCCTATACTACGATGCCATCAATGAAAAAGGTCTCGGCATCGCCGGACTCAATTTCGTCGGCAACGCCACCTATTATCAACCCATCGACGGGCAAGATAATATTGCTCAATTCGAATTAATTCCTTGGATTCTCAGCCAATGTGCCACTGTCGACGAAGCCAAGGTTCTCTTTTCGCGTATCAACATTACTGATACCCCATTTAGCAATCAACTACCAGTCGCCGAACTTCACTGGATTCTCAATGACACCACCGGCGCCTGCATCGTCGTAGAATCCATGCACGACGGTCTTAAAACCTATGACAACCCCGTCGGCGTCCTCACGAATAATCCGCCTTTTGACAAACAACTCCTCCAACTCAGTAATTACCAACATCTTTCTCCTAAATCCCCGGTCAATAACCTTGCCCCTCATCTTGATTTGCCCATTTACAGTCGTGGCATGGGCGCCATCGGTCTCCCAGGCGATCTATCCTCTGAATCACGTTTCGTCAAAGCCGCCTTTACAAAATTAAACTCTGTCTCCGCCGACGACGAACTTTCCAGTGTCAGTCAATTCTTCCATATTCTTCATTCTGTCGATCAACAAAACGGCTGCTGCAATCTCGGCGCTGGTAAATTTGAACATACTCTCTATACTTCTTGTTATAATCTCGAAGATGGCATCTTCTATTACACAACCTATAATAATCACCAAATTTCCGCCACTACTTTACAAAAAGCCGATCTTGAGGCCAACACTTTAATCCATCAACCTATTATCGAGTCTGAACAAATTAATTATCTCAACTAGTTTTATGGAATTTCACGGCTACAAAATCACCTACGATTACCAAAATTGGCAACAAGTAGACCTCATCGGCAATTTTTGGGATTATGTAGCACAATTTGTTCCCCGCAATCGCCTTGTAGGTCTTGGCTGGAATTGGAATAACGATAATCATACCTTTGACTACGCTCTAGGTGCAATTGATGATGACGCAACGCTAACAGGGCTCTCAAAAATTGATTTCTCGCACACCGATTTTCAAGCAAAATCTTGCGTCGTTCACCTCCCTAAAGATAATTGGCAAACTTTCTCTGGACACGTCGATGATCTACAAAAAATCTACGAACAACAAATCGACCCACTCGGTGAGAAAAATTACGAACTCGAATACATAGACGACGCCGGAAATCTTACCATCAAGATTCACTTCGCACAAAAATAAAGCCACTAAAAAACTCTTAGTTTAGTAATTTCTCCGACTGAAGCGCGTCTTGAGACGAGCGAAGGAGGAAAATTGTTAAAATAGGAGATTTTAATGTGACGTGGAGCCGTTGACTGGGGTCGAACCAGCGACCTGCTCGTTACGAATGAGCTGCTC
>CAYPTT010000005.1:0-26193 GCA_964413835.1 uncultured Candidatus Saccharibacteria bacterium | reverse complement strand
GGAAATTAAAACATAAAATATTTTAATTTCTCTCGTATGTTTGAGGTTTTGGTGGATTGCCCCTCCCCCTACAGTGCTAGACAGCGGACGGAGAAAACACTGACGCGATTACCACTACTGGAAGAAACGACATGAGCACTACCAAAATGCTGATCGTAAGCGATAGAAGCATCATGATATCCGGTAGAAGCCCAATAGTAGCTAAGGTAACCTAGATCTCGCGCAGAACCATGCCATGGATTGATGTCGCCCCCACGGACAAAGGAAGGTCAACTTTGTCCGTGGGGGAAATATCTTTTTCGGAACTGAATCTTCGCGCTACTTAGGCTATGCGGGTATTATTTGGTCACGCACAGCATATCAAAGCGCTCTCCATTCTTATAACCAAGTTTTCGATGACAATAATACCTACCCCGCAGGTTATTCTGATTTCCGTTACTATGCTTTCTCCGTCCGCTGTCTAGCACTGTAGGGGGAGGGATGAGTAAATATATATCGCTTCCCCCCTCTACTTTGTGCGTAGTGGATATCTAAACAGATGGTCAGGGGGTTATGGGCTTATTCGTGGTGGGGAATACGGCAGTGAGTTGGCAGCAGATAACTATGTTTCCCCGGAAGGCTATCATTTTCTTCGTAACATGAATTTTGATAATAGCACTGTACGGGCTAATGGCACTAATAATATCTATGTTGCTTTCCCCGTCCATCATTTCACAATATATTATATAAATATTGCATCTTTCCGCATCATATAGTACAATTAAATAGTTAATCAAAACTTAGCTAAGTTTTTGTTTTACTCATTCGTAAAACAAAACACTACTTTAGCCGGCGTAGCAAAGTTACGATTAATATCTCACATTAAAGCCCATTTGCTATCGTGCCAAATTATATTCGAAAGGGGGTGGGTATGTGTCATTTATTAAGCCATGGTGTACACAATTCAGCGACGATAACGGGCAGCCAGTAGGCGGATCAACCAGCACGGAAGCCGAGATAAACAGCTATAGCAACGAAAAGAAACAAATCAACGATAAATATACTAGTATAACTTTTATGTCAGAACGCGAACGTGCTAGATATTATGCAGAGCATCACTACACTATGCCCAGCAAAGGTTATTAAAGTGTCAACCAAACATAACTAAGCTGTATTTACGTGTTTAGTAGTAATCTTACATCCATCAAAAAAAGGGGGGATCCCCCAGATCACGGGAGACCCAAAGCGGTCTCCCATTTTCATATGGCAAAAATTCACAAAAAGTCCACCACCTTCCGGCCGTGGACTACATTGCTTAACTTGATTTTACTCAGCAGCAGTTTCTTTTTCGGCTTTTTTAGCAGCTTCCTTTTCTGCTTTTTTTGCTTTGTTTGCCAAAGAAGCTTTTAGTTCTTCAGCCTTCTTAGCGCGCGCTTTGAAGCGATCAACCCGACCCTCGGTATCGATAATCTTTTCTTCACCAGTGAAGAACGGGTGCGAAGCCGAAGAAATCTGTACCTTAACCAAAGGATATTCTTCACCATCTTCCCACTTAATCGTCTCCTCACTCTTCGCCGTCGAACGCGTCAAGAAGCTGAACCCAGCCGCCTCGTCAGAAAACACAACATAACGATAATCTTGTGGATGTGAAACTTTTTTACTCATAATTACTCCACATTATAGCAAACTTTTTCTCAGGTGTAAAGACCTGATTTTCGCTAAACTATTAAAGATACAAAATATATTGACTTTTTGCGCAATCTGTGCTACAATGGTATTATATACTAACTTAACGAAACAGTTATTGGGAGATTTCCTGATTTTTCGAATAATAAATATTATGACAAAAATCAACCTACCCAGTAACAACGTGAAAGGAAATCAATGACCACCGAAATCGACATGAAAGCTCTGCTTGATGCAGGTGCACACTTCGGACACAAAACTAGTCGTTGGCACCCCAAGATGGCGCCTTATATTCATAGTAAACGCCAAGGCGGACACATTATCAATCTTGAAAAAACCGTCGAAGCCCTCGAAACTGCTCTGCCCGAGCTAACCAAAATCGCCGCTAACGGCAAGAAAATCCTCTTCGTCGGCACCAAAAAACAGCTCAAAGAAATCACTCAAGCTGCTGCCGAAAGCGTCAATATGCCCTACGTTACTATGCGCTGGGTTGGCGGAGCTCTGACCAACGTTGACACCGTTAATCGCCAAATCCGTAAGCTTAAAGATCTCGAAAAACGTATGGCCTCCGGTGAGCTCGAAGCTCGCTACTCTAAACTCGAAGTCCAACGCTATCAAGAAGAAATCGACACTTTGAACGAACGCTACGGCGGCATCAAAGAAATGTCCGAGCAACCTGCAGCTTTAATCGTTGTAGATGCCATGCAAGACAAGAATGCTATCAAAGAAGCAAACACTTTGCATATTCCAGTCTTTGCCATCACCGATACTAACGTTGACCCAACTAACATTGACTACGTCATCCCAGCTAACGACGATGCCATCAAGGCCGTCCAGTTAATTCTAGATTATTTCGTCAATACTATCAAAGCAGGCGAACAGAAAAAAGTAGCCTAGCCACAAAATCAACTAATATCAATTTCGCAAAAATATTTTATAACTCAAAGGAGGCAAAATGAGCGAAGAACTCAGAGAAAAAGCTAACGAAGTCAAAGCTGTTTCCATCGAATTAATTAAAAAACTCAAAGAACTTTCTGGTGTTGGCCTCACCGATGCCAAACAGGCTCTCGTCGAAGCCAAAGGGGATTTCGACGCTGCACTTGATGCTATGCGCAAAAAAGGTCTCACTAAAGCCGAGAAGCGTGGCGATCGCGAAACTCGTGAAGGCATTATCGATAGCTACGTCCATGACGGTCGCATCGGCGCTATCGTCGAAGTTAACTGTGAAACTAGCTTTGTCGCCAATACCGACGAATTCAAAGACCTAGCTCACAAAATTGCTATGCAAGTCGCTTCGATGAGTCCACTCTATGTCACCATGGAAGATGTACCCGAAAGCGTCCTCAATGCCAAGAAGAAGGAATTCGAGGCTAATTTCAAAGGCCCTGAGAATATGAAAGATCAGATTATCAATGGTCAAATCAAAAAAGCTTTCTCCGACAAGGTTCTTATGGAACAGCCGTACATCCTTAACGAGGATCTAACCGTCGCCGGCTTCATTAAAGAAGGTATCGCTAAAATGGGCGAAAACATCACCGTACGTCAGTTTAAGCGCCTTGAGCTTGGCGTGACCGAAGACTAATTGCAAAAATAACTAGTTTTCCAAAAAGTACTCCCAGAGGGGTACTTTTTGTGTCATTTTATGCTATACTGAAAGTATCATTAAGGGAAGAAAAAGATGTTCGACGACCACGAATACCGCACAAAAATGACTGCCGCCATTACGCGCTTTCAAGACGAGCTCAAAAAAGTCCGTACCGGACGCGCTCATCCTGATATGCTGGCAAACATCAAGGTAGAGGCTTACGGCCAATTCATGCCACTAAATCAAGTCGCCAACGTAACCGTCGCCGACGGCACCATGCTCGTCGTCACACCATTTGATCCAACTAATATCCAAAACATCGCCAGCGCCATTCGTAACGATGCCACGCTTGGTCTTAACCCGACCGACGATGGACATGTGGTTCGCGTACCCGTGCCGCCTCTTACTGAAGAGCGTCGCAAAGAAATCGTCAAGACCACTTCCAGCAAAGTCGAAGACGCCAAAGTTGCTATCCGTAACATTCGCGAAGAAGCGCGCAAAGAGCTCAAAAGCGCCGAATTACCTGAGGATACCACTAAAAAGGCCGAAAAAGGCATTGATGAGCTCACCAAAGAATTTACTAATCAAATTGACGAACTTTTCAAGGCTAAAACCGCCGAAATTATGAAAATCTAATGAAAAAGACAGATCGGCAACTCAAACATATCGGCTTCATTGTCGACGGCAATCGCCGCTGGGCGCGTCAACGTGGTTTACCTACGCTTGAAGGGCATCGGCGCGGCTTCGATAAAGTCGAAAAAGTCATCGAAAATCTCCAAAATACCGAAGTCGAATACATCTCCTTTTACCTTTTTAGCACCGAAAACTGGAACCGCTCACCCGAAGAAATTAATTACCTCATGAAACTGGTCGAAGAGCGTATTACGAGTTTAACGAAAAAATGTCAAAAAGAAAATTTGCGCCTCGTCATTATGGGACGCGCTGAACGTGTTGACCCCAAGCTCTGGCAAAAAATGCAAAATGCTGAGCATAGTACCGCAAACAATACTAGCATGACCATCTGCATCTGTTTTAATTATGGCGGTCTCTGGGAAATCACCGACGCCACTAGTAAGGCCTTACTAAACTTTACCACTGGTGGTAAAGTCACAAATCAACCAAGCGAGCTCACGCCCGAAAGTCTTCGCCAGTATCTTTACCACCCCGAAGTTCCTGATTGCGATTTAATTGTCCGTACTGGCGGCGAACAACGCCTATCGGGCTTCCAACTTTGGCGAGCAGCTTATGCAGAATTTCTCTTTATCCCAACCATGTTCCCCGACCTTGAACCTTCCGATTGTGCAGATTTTATCACCGAATATCATCGCCGTCAGCGCCGATTTGGTAAATAGCACCTAAAAAATATTTAAAAAATCCATCTATTTTAACATAAACACCATATCTTATGCTATAATACAAAATATGAATATTGTATTTGGGATTATTATTGGCTTAATTATTTTGATGTTACTGGTCATTGCGCATGAATTCGGCCATTTTATCATGGCGCGTAAAAATGGCGTCACCGTTAAAGAATTCGGCATTGGCTTTCCGCCTCGTGCAGTTGCTTGGGTAAAAAAAGACGGCAAATGGCAAAAAATCCCCAAAGCCAACTGGAACAAAGACCAAGACAGCCTAATTTTTAGCATCAACTGGCTACCAATTGGCGGTTTCTGCTCCATGGACGGCGAATCCGATGCCGACACACGCAAGGGAACCTTCGGCGCCGCCAGCTTCAAAGCCAAAACTAAAATCCTTTTCGGCGGCGTCGCCATGAACTGGTTAACAGCTTTTGTAATCTTAACGATTTTAGCCTTTGTTGGTATGCCACGGTTCATGGAGCATCAATTTTATCTTGGTAACGATGCCGACATCTATTATTCTGACGTAACTGTCGCTAACGTACTCGCCGATTCTCCGGCCGCTCAGGCTGGACTCACCCCTGGCGACAAAATCCTCAAGGTCAACGGCGAAACCGTCAATGAACCAGCCGATATTACTAATCTTGGCAAAGCAAACGCCGGAAAACTCACTGAATATACCATTTCTCGTGATGGCAAGGAACAAACTCTCAATATTCAACTTAATCCCACCGATGCTAATCATAAATATACCTTAGGCATCGAAATGGCCGCTCAGACCAGAATTCGCTCCACTTGGTCAGCCCCTATCGTTGGTCTAGCTACTACCATTCAACTCACCGGCGAGACTTTCCGTGGCCTAGGGCAGCTAGTTTGGAATCTTGGCTCAGGATTAGTTAGTCAATTGAGTTTCAATGCTGAAGTACGCGAAGCTGGCCGCAGCGACATCGGTGCGGCTGGAGACGCCGTTTCTGGCCCCATTGGCATTATTGGCGTGATTTTTCCCGCTTTTGTCGAAGCCGGCCTGCCAAATTTATTATTGCTCACCGCCCTAATTTCAGTTTCACTAGCTTGTATGAATATCTTACCAATTCCAGCACTCGATGGCGGACGCTGGCTCATAATCGCAATTTATCGCCTTCGGCATAAAAAACTTACCAAAGAAACCGAGGAAAAAATCGTCTCCCGCTCTTTTGCCATCCTCATGATGCTGGTTGTACTTATTTCAATTTTAGACATCACGAGGCTATAAGTATGGCAAAGTTAACCACAAAAACTCCCATAAGAGCCGAAGCTAAGCCAAAAGTAAAACCCAAGTCAAAAATCACCAAAAATACTATATATTATATTGTTTTCCTCATTGCTTGGGCTGGATTATCTACTATCGCCGGCCAGCTCATTGTCGGCTTCATAATGTCATTACTACTCGGCAAACAGATTAATCAGCCAATCTGGACCGCAACTTATCAATTCCTCGCCTATGCCCTAGCGTTACTTTCTATTATCTTTATTCCACCCAAACTTGCTCACACCCTGCATCGTGAACATAAGCTCTCTGCCCACGTTGTTGATGAGCTAAAGACTAACCCCGCTGAACTTGGTCTCAACGATCTTCCCACCTTCGTAGATATCGGTCTCGCCCCCATTGCCTACATACTTTACTCCATCCTTGCTAATTTTGTACTTAATCTCATGGAGGTCTTTCCTTGGTTCAACGGCGATCAAACCCAAGATCTTGGTTTTAATTACTTTAGTAGCGGCCTCAATAAACTGATCGCGGTTATTGCATTGGTGTTCATCGCACCTATTGCTGAAGAGCTCATCATGCGCGGCTGGCTTTACGGTAAGTTGCGCAAAAAGACTCCCGCCATTGTAGCCATTCTACTCGTCTCATTATTATTCGCGGTATTACACGATCAATGGAATGTCGCTATTAGTACTTTTATACTTAGCATTATCCTTTGTGGGCTACGCGAAATTACCGGTACTATCTACAGCAGTATCCTTTTACACATTCTCGTTAATGGTATTTCATTCTACGTTCTATCTAGCGGGGTCATAGGTTTCTAATGCCAGGCAAAACGCTCGAATATTACGAAAGAAATGCTCAGGAATTTTTTGATAAAACAGTAAATTGTGATTTATCAGACATCTATCCGGCATTTCTCGAAAATATCCCCCAAATAGCTAAATTTATGCTATAATACAAACATCATGCGCTATTCTCAACTCTTTACTAAAACCTTACGTGATGCGCCCAAAGACGAAACCGCCAAAGGTGCACAGTTTTTGATTCGTGCAGGCTATGTACATAAGGAACTAGCCGGGATTTATGATTATTTACCACTCGGGTTATTAGTCATCGAAAATATTAAACAAATCGTGCGTGAAGAACTTAATCAAATCGGCTGCCAAGAAGTCCTCATGTCTACACTTCAAAACCCCGAACCATGGCAAAAAACTGACCGTTGGGACATTGAAAAAATGGATGTCTGGTTTCGCACTCAGCTAGCCGCCGGCGGGGAATTAGGACTTGCGCCTACGCATGAAGAGCCGATTACTAATATGATGAAAACTTATATTTCTAGTTATAAGGATTTACCAGTCCACGTTTACCAATTCCAAACTAAATTCCGCAATGAACTTCGAGCTAAATCTGGCATTATGCGTACGCGCGAATTTATTATGAAAGACCTTTATAGCTTCTGCGCCGACGAACAAAGCCATGATACTTTTTATCACCAAGCCGAAGAAGCTTACCGTCGCATTTATCAACGCCTCGACATCGGCGACGAAACCTATCAAACCTTCGCTAGCGGCGGCGTATTCTCTAAATATAGCCACGAGTTTCAAACTATCACCGACGTAGGTGAAGATACCATCTATTACAACGCCGACAAAAGCGTTGTGCTTAACGAAGAAGTTCTTAACGACGAAGTTTTATCCGAATTAGGCGTCAAACGTGAAGAACTAGAATCTACTAAAGCCGCCGAGGTAGGCAACATCTTCACTCTCAAAACCAAATACTCTGGACCACTAGAGCTCCAATACACCGCCCAAAATGGCAAGCGCCAAGACGTCATTATGGGCTGCTATGGTATCGGCATTTCTCGCGTCATGGGCGTCATCGCCGAAAAACTCTGCGACGAAAACGGTCTCATCTGGCCAGAAAGTATCGCGCCGTACAAATATTATCTCATTGGCATTGGCAAACACGGCAGCGAGCAAGCCGAAAAACTTTACCAAAACCACGCAAATCAAATTCTCTTTGATGACCGCGACTTGCGCCCAGGCGAAAAGTTCCATGACGCCGAGCTTCTTGGTATCCCATACCGCATTGTCATTTCTGATCGTAATCTTGAACAAAATGAAGTAGAACTCACTACGCGCGCTACTAATGACACTAAACTAATTAAGCTCGCAGAATTAGAAGAAAGACTTAAAAATAACCTGAAGATATAATTATCAATCATTAAAATTCAAGATCTAACAGCTTTAGGACTTGACTTTTAACACTATACATAATAAACTCAAGTAGTTATGAAAAAGACAGTTAATCTCACCGCCACTGGAAAAGCGGACCTAGAAAAAGAATTAGCAGAATTAATCGCCGAACGCCCTGCCATTGCCGAGCGTATTGCCACTGCTCGTGCCTTTGGAGACCTTTCTGAAAACCAAGAATATACTGATGCTCGCGCCGAACAAAAAAACGTTGAAAATCGCATTATCGAGATTCAGGAAACCCTAAAAAACGCCGTTGTCATCAAAGCTAAAGCCAGTGACAAAGTTGTCATTGGCTCCACGGTAGAACTCACCATGGACCAAAAACCCTTCAAATACACCGTAGTTGGTCCAGTCGAAGCTAACCCACTAGAAGGCAAAATTTCCCATGAATCGCCGCTTGGCAAACAATTACTCGGACGCAAAACCGGCGAGGAATTCGATTTCAATGGCAAAAAAGTTAAAATTAAACAAATTTCCTAATCATGACTTTGGACGATTATCGCAACGAACGCTTACGTAAACTCGCAGAAATTCGTGCCCTTAGCATCAATCCTTACCCTGCCAAATCTCACCGTAACACTAAAATTGCCGAAATTCTCAATCATTTTGCCGAAAAAGCCGGCCAAGAAGTTTGCATTGCTGGTCGCATTACCGCCATTCGTTCTTTTGGGAAAATCGCTTTCGTTAAGATTCGCGATTATACCGGCGAAATTCAGATTTTCATGCAAAAGAATGACGATTTGCCTACGGGAAAATTTGGCATCAAAGAACTTAAACTACTTGATTCCGGTGATTTTATCGAAGCGCGCGGTATCATTGGCAAGACCAGCACTGGGGAAATTTCAGTTTTTGCTGATAGTGTACGCTTACTCACTAAGAGCTTAAGGCCATTACCCGGTTATGATGGATTAACTAATAAGGAAGAGCGTTACCGTCGCCGCTATGTCGACATGAACGTTAATCCGGAAGTACGTGAACGCCTAGTACGCCGTTCGAAATTCTGGCAAGCCACCCGCGATTTTATGAATGCACATGGTTTTATTGAAATCAACACGCCCGTCCTCGAAAAAACCACCGGCGGTGCTGATGCTACGCCTTTTGAAACACACATGGACGCGCTAGACGAAGATTATTATCTACGTATCAGCCAAGAATTACCACTCAAGCGTCTGCTCGGTGGCGGCTTCGAGAAAGTTTACGACATCGGTCCGCGTTTTCGCAACGAAGGCGTGGATGATGAACATTTGCCCGAGCACATCGCTTTTGAAAGCTATGCTGCTTACGAAAACTATGAGGACGGCATGAATCTTTACGAAGATATGATTAAATATGTCGCCATGCAGACTTGGGGCACGCTGAAGTTTAATGTAGGTGGGTTTGAAGTCGACTTAGACTGTGAATGGCCACGCATTAAGTATGCGGATTTACTCAAAGAAAAGTTTGACATTGATGTCTTTAATTTGGATCGCGCCAAAGCCTTTGAAATCCTCGCACAACACGGCACAAAGCTTGAAAACAACGTTAGTGATGGGCGCATTATCGACCACTTATGGAAAATCATCCGCAAAACTTCTGTTGGTCCATATTGGCTAATTGAAGAGCCGCTCAGTCTCAGTCCGCTAGCCAAAGTCGTCGAAGAAAACCCACTTGTCACTCAACGCTTCCATCCGATTATTGCTGGCACCGAAATGGGTAACGGTTATAGCGAACTCAACGACCCACTCGATCAGCTTGAACGCTTCAAAGAACAGCAAGCTATGCGAGATGCTGGCGACGACGAAGCTCAAATGCTTGATCAAGACTTCGTCGAAATGCTCGAATACGGTATGCCACCCGCTTGCGGTTGGGGCAATAGTGAACGTAACTTTTGGTTGCTTGAAGGAGTTTCTGGTCGCGAAGCCGTCCCATTCCCGATTATTAAGACGAAGTCCGCATAACTTTTTTACGATATTTTTCCAAGCATTTCGAGCAAAGCGCACGATATTCAATTTTAGTCTTGCCGTCATCAATCAAAATGTCCGGCCCATCCAAAACTAACTTACCATTCAAAAATCTTACATTACGCGTTGCTTTTTGTCCACATTCACAAATAGTCTTCAATTCCGTAATTTCATGTGCAATTTGCAATAAACGCGTCGCACCCTCAAATCCACCGTCATCTTGACGAAAATTAATCCGCAAACCATAACAAATTACTGGAATCCCTAATTTATCCACTACTTCACCTAATTGATCGGCTTGCTGTGGCGTCAAAAATTGAGCCTCATCAACCAATACGCAATTCACTTCTCCGTAATTACACTTTATAGTCTCAAACAGATTTTCTTCCCGCGTGAACACAAAATGCGTTTCTCGCTTCAGGCCAATCCTCGTCAACAACCCTGTGCCATTTTTTGTATCTGTAGCTGGTTTAGTTAAACAGACCTTCTGTCCACGCTCTTCATAGTTAAAAGCCGTCTGCAATAATTGAATTGTTTTGCCACATCCCATCGCGCCATAACAAAAATATAACTTTGCCATACTAACATTATAACATTGACCTCCTATTACATTCACAAAATCTAACTTCCGCTCTTGCATGTGTTATAATCATAAACAGAATGCATAATAAAGTAATGATCGTGGGAACTGGCAATGTAGGCGCTAGCATTGCTTTTGCGCTAATTAATCAACGCACTACCGTACACGAACTTTATCTTACCGACCTTAACCTCCAAGACGCCGAAGGCGAGGCTATGGATCTTTCTGATGCGCTTACCATGGCGCCAAGCTACTTACGTATTAAGGCAACCGATTACTCCGTCGCACAAGATTGTCAAATTTGTATTATTACTGCCGGTGCCAACCAAAAACCCGGCGAAACTCGCACCGACCTTGCAAAACAAAATGCAAAAATTATTAGCAATATCGTTCAGCAAGTTATGCGAAATCATTTCCGAGGGGTTTTCCTTGTCGTCTCTAACCCAGTTGATTCTCTGACTCAACTCACCCAACAAATTTCTGGCTTACCACCTGAAAAAGTCATTGGCAGTGGCACTGTACTCGATAGTGCCAGATTGCGCCTGGCTCTAGCCGATAAATTACAAATTCACCCCAAATCAATCCATGCTTATCAAGTGGGAGAACACGGCGATTCCGAATTAGCTCTTTGGTCACTAGCGAATGTCGGCGGCGAAAAAATCACCCGAATATTCAAACCAGCAGAACTTACCAAAATCGAAGATAGCGTACGCCAAAAAGCCTACGAAATCATAAACCGCAAAGGTGCAACTTACTACGGCATTGGCGCTGCCGTAGTACAAATTATTAATTCCATTCTTAACGACGAACGACGCGTCTTGGCAGTTTCAAACTACGACGATTTCAATGATATTTATTACGGTTTTCCCGCTATTGTCGGTAAAAACGGCATCCACAAGCGCCTCGAATTAGATATAAACGAAAGTGAAGGTATTAAATTACAAAAATCCATTAATGCTATTCGTCGAACTTTAGCTAATACTAAATAAGGAAATCAGCATGTCAAACAGATTCTTCAAAATCACAGCATTCATTCTCGGCATAGCCGGATTTTGCAATCTCACTATTGTTCCAAACATCTCTGCTAGCGGAGAGCTTACTACTATTGAAGATTTTTCCGCTGATTACTACCTTAGCCGCACTGCTGACGGTCGAGCCGAAATGCGTGTTGTCGAAAACATTCTCGCCGATTTTACCAATACTACTGACCAACATGGTTTACGACGCGTATTGCCATATACCAACAATGATGGCAAAAATCTCACTTTTCCCAGCGACCAAGACTTAGAAATTGCCATCTGGCGCAATGGGCAGCCTGAGCCAATTGACCATATCGATACTGGAGAAGGTTATTTTGAAATTTTTATCGGCCAAAACGACCAGGTCATTACTGGGCAACAGCTATATCGCCTTGAATACACCGTCACCAATCCAGTGCTCAATTTTAACAATTACCAAGAACTTACTTGGGATGCTAATGGCAATGATTGGAATACATCCTTCGTCAAAGTCTCCGCCACCGTCCACCTCGACGACGATCTTAAATCCCATTTTGCCGGTGATATTGTTTGCTATATGGGAGAATTTGGTAGTCTTCGACATTGTGGCGCGCTGGCTTTAGAAGACGGCGCAATCTTTATCGCTAACTATTTGCCTGCTAGGCATACTCTAACCTTTGGGCTAAAATTTGACGCCGACACCTTCACCATGGCGATTACACCCAAAGATCTTACGCTAGTTGGTAGTTTTACCGCAATGATTACTACTGGTATTTTCATTATTTTGCTGAGCGTTCTTACCTGGCACGCCACACGCGAAAAACGTTCCTACTACCACGGACTCTTCACTAAGCCAGAATATACACCGCCCAAAGGCTTTACAGTGGCCGAAATGGCACAGAATCATTTCGGTAGCCATCAAACTAACAACCAAAAAGTCGCCGAACTCATCGAACTCGCTGTTCAAGATAAGATTCAGATCATCCAGTCTAAGCCCAAACGTAAATCCAAACGTAACACCTGGACTATCCGTATCCTTACTACCGATCTTACCACCGACCAAACCCTGACGCTCAAATTATTATCCGGCAAAAACCACGCCCTTCGCGTCGGTCAAGAAATTTCGCTTGAAACTTCTACCACTAATTCATCTTTACTGCAACTAGAACAAGACTATAATCAATCTCTTAAACAGTCGCTCGAGCGAAAAGGCCTTTGGCAAAGTAAGCCATGTGGTCAGTCGAACAAGGCTCAATCGGCGACTAGTACAGCAAAATCCAAAAATCACACCGCTGCCAAAGAATTCTGCACGCAAACGAATCTCGCCGTACTCATTGCCGCTACGGCGCTCTGGCTTGGGCTCAATATCTTCGCCTTCTGCTTCATTCTTGATCGACAGGTGCCATATCGTGAATTAGTCGGCGCTCCAGTCCTATGCGTGCTATATGTATTAATTGTTTTAGCGATTTGCACCTTCGTAATTATCAGCTGTGTTTATAATTATGCCTACAGCCTGCGTACCCTAAAAGGCCTTGAATATTCTCGCTATCTTGATGGACTTAAACTTTATATTAAAATGGCCGAACAAGATCGCCTTAATTTTCTCCAAAGCGTCAAAGGAGCAGACACCTCACCACAAGGTATCGTCCATCTCTATGAAAAACTCCTCCCTTACGCCATTCTCTTTGGTCTCGAAAAAAGTTGGCTGCGCGAACTAGAACACTATTACGAATCTCAAAATATCCCCGCCCCCAGCTGGTACATTAGCCCCTATGCTTTCTCGATGATTGATTTTCAGCACGCAACCAACCGCGCTACGCAATCTTTCAATAGCATCTTACATTCTGGACTTAATAATTCCAGCTCTAGTAGCTCTAGTTTTGGCGGCGGCTTTGCTGGCAGCGGTGGAGGAGGTGGCGGCGGCGGTAGCTGGTAATAACACCGCAACTTCCACAACTCTTTAATAAACGCTAATTTATGCTACAATAATTATATGTTAGATATCAATTTTATTCGCGCCAACCAGGCACTCGTTGAAAAATCCACCAAAGAAAAAGGCTACTCCGTCAACATATCGGACCTGCTTAAACTAGATGACGAACGGCGCGAAACTCTCCAAAACGTTGAAAAACTCCGCCAAGAACGCAATGAAATCTCTGCTCAAATGAAAAACGGCAAGCCTGATGAGGCTCTTATCGAACAAGGTCGCAAAATCAAGGAAGAACTAGCAAAAGTTGAGCCAAAATTGACTGATCTAGAGACTAAAATTAACAATCTGTTAAAACAAGTACCTAATATCATTTTCGACGATGTCCCACTCGGCGGGGAAGAATGTAATGTCGAAGTCGCTAAATGGGGTGATAATCATCAGACCGGCGTCGATCATCTCGACTACGCCGAAAAGCGTGGTTGGGTCGATTTTGCTCGTGGCGCGAAAGTTGCTGGCGCAAAATTCTATTATACCAAAGGGGAATTAGCACTCTTAGAAAATGCTCTTCTGCAATTCGGCATTCAAAAAGTCACTGAACACGGTTTCACGCTCATGATGGTGCCGGACATGGTTTCTAGCAAAGTGCTAGAAGGTTGCGGCTTTAACCCACGTAGTAGCGAGCAAAGCGACGAATACTTCATCGAAGGTGAAGATTTAGCCATGATTGCTACCGCCGAAATGCCACTCACGGGCTATCACATGGACGAAATCATCGAGGAAGCTGATTTACCACTTTGTTATGCCGGCTATTCAGCCTGTTTCCGCAAAGAAGCTGGGGCCTATGGCAAATACACTCGTGGACTTTTCCGCGTTCATCAATTCAACAAGCTAGAAATGTATGTTTTCTGTCTACCAGAAAACTCCCGCGAGATGCACGAAAAGATTCGTAGTATCGAAGAAGAAATTTGGCAAGAAATCGGTATTCCGTATCATGTGATTAACAATGCTGCTGGTGATTTAGGTGCTCCAGCCGCCAAAAAATACGACATCGAATATTGGTCTCCTGTTAATCAAAAATATCAAGAGCTCACTAGCTGCTCAAACTGCACCGATTTTCAAGCTCGTAGTCTCAATATCCGCGTGCGCCGCAAAGACGGCTCCATCGAAGTGCTCCATACTTTAAACGGTACTGCCATCTCTTTTGCTCGCACTATGGTCGCCGTGATCGAAAACTATGCTGGGCCCAACGGCAAACTTAGAGTTCCTGAAGTCCTCCAAAAATACCTAAATGGCATGAAAGAAATTTAGCATGGCAAACGAGGGGAAGCCATCGTCAAAACGGCATTTTCGTTTTCGCTCCGTAGTTTCCATGGCCAACACGAGGCTTTCTGTTAAATCAGCCGCTTTAATTCTGGCCGGTTCAACTTTAATTTCGGCGCTTCTCGGTATCTTTCGTGATCGATTGCTCAATTCTTATTATCTTGATACTTATCCTACCGGCATCGATGCTTACACAGCTGCCTTTACGATTCCAGATTTCATGTTTTTCATTCTCACTTCTGGAGCCCTGGCAGTTAGTTTCATTCCGGTCTTCAATCAGCGCCTTATGACTGGCAACAAAAAATCTGCTTGGGAGCTCAGCTCTAGCCTATTAAATCTTATGGCACTAATTACCTTAGTGGCATCTATTGCTATTATTATCCTTGCTGATCCGCTCGTACGCTATGTCGTTGGGCCTGGCCTCGATGAATCTGGCATGATTCTAGCTATTAATATGATGCGTGTTATTGCAATTAATCCCTTCCTCTTTGCCATTTCCACAATTCTATCCAGTATCCAACAAGCTTTAGGCAGATTCGTCTTTTACGCGCTTGCTCCTGCACTATATAATATTGGTATTTTGATCGGTATCGTGTGGTTTACGGGTGGCATTAATATTTTTGGTTGGCAAATCTTCGCCGGCGGCATTATGGGGGTTGCGCTCGGTGTAGTTTTTGGTGCCATTTTACAGTTACTAGTTAGTTTAATCGGACTTTTCGGCCTAGGTTTTGATTATGAATTCAAAATCAACTGGCGCAACCAAGGTTTTCGAGCTGTATTGAATCTACTTCCCGCGCGCAGTCTTGACCAGGGAATTGATTATATTAACACCATCGTTAGTACTAATCTATCCTCGCGCATGGGAGCTGGTGCACTCCGCTCCTACCAACAAGCCTCTAGCCTCTCCCAAATGCCTGTCAACCTCGTTGGCGTTGCAATTTCTACCGCCTTTTTCCCGCAGCTCACCGAAGAGCTGGGCGAAGGCAAAGAAGCCAAATTCCGCCAGACTTTCCGCACCGCTCTTAGTACTATTATTTGGATTTCTCTGCCTATCACTATCATTGCGCTCTTTGCTCGTGGCTATGTAGTCAGTTTCATTAAAAACGGTGGCGACCCGCTCATTGCTTCCGTCTTAGCAACCTTAGCTCTCTCAATCTTTGCTCGTTCCATTTTTCACATCGCTTCCCGCGGGTTTTACGCTCATCAAGATACCAAAACCCCCTTCGTCGTATCCATCGCCGCCGTAGGGCTAACTATCATATTATCCATTATCTTTTCAATTATTGGTTGCGGTCCAGAAGGCCTAGGCTGGGCGCAATCAATCGGCGCCATTGCCGAAGTTGTCATTCTCATCATGATCCTCCAAAAACGCTCCGCTGAAAAACTCCTCGACCACGAATTTTGGAAAGATTTTGGTCGCATGCTCTTTGCCACAGGTATCACTGGTTGCGTAGCCTACTCCATGACCAAATTCTTACCACTTATGGCCACCGATGACTCATTTTTCATCATCCTGCCCAAATTCTGCGTTATTTGCCTAGTCTCACTTATCGCTTATCTTATCGCGGGCTATTTCCTCAATATTCCACAAGTAATTCCTATTATTAATAAAATCAAACGAATTCTCTTCCGCAACCTTGAATAACTGCTATAATAAAACTTATGGATATTTTTCAAGCATTACTGTTAGGATTAGTTCAAGGCCTCACGGAATTCATTCCAGTCTCATCATCAGGGCACTTAGAACTTGTCCAGCAAATTTTTCAATTTCATTCCGACAACTTTCATCTCTTCATTGAATACATTAATCTGGGGACACTGCTTGCTCTTATCATCTACTTTCACGATCGCATCTGGCGCATCCTCAAAAACGTTTTCCAAGAGAAAAATTATAAACTCGCCATCAATCTAGTCATCACTACTATTCCAGCCGGCTTACTCGGCCTGTTGTTAGCCAACGTCATTGAAGAGAACAGCTTTTTCTCCTCACTTTTCACCGTCGCCGCCGCCATGGGCATCGTCGGGTTAATCATGATTTTTATCGACAAAATCCCACACATGTCCGAACTAAAAGATGAAAATCAGCTTACTCCAATCCGCGCCCTCATCATCGGTCTAATGCAGGTTTTCGCCCTTATCCCCGGCACCTCACGTTCTGGTACTACAATCATCGCCGGTCGCCTCGTCGGTCTCGATTCTGAATCCGCCGCTGAATATTCATTCCTGGCTTCCATCCCCATCATGTGTGGCGTCTGCCTTAAGCTTTTTCTCTCCTCCGCCGGTCGTGACTATTTTATCACCAACATGGACACCCTATTCTTCGCCAACTTAGTCGCATTTATTGTTGGGATTTTTGCCTTACATTTTCTACTCCGCTACCTCAAGAAACCAAAATCCTTGCAAACCTTTGGTAAATACCGCGTTATAGTTAGCTGTCTGGTCATCGGTGTTTTACTTATTCTTTCAGCCTAGAATATCAATAATTTAATTTCATAAAAGCAATAATCAACACACCAATCTATAAAATATCAATATTGCCTTCCATGTCAAGCTTTGCTATGATAAATATCAGCCACTAATCCAAGGTCGATGTGCTCAAGGTTATAGCTTGCAGCTACAGTTTTTACGTGGTCGTAACTAAACAGGAGAATCAATGCGTAGCAAACGAAAAAGAGCTCACGCCCGCCGCGATAGTCAATCTACGCCGGCGCCTTGGCAAGAGTTCATTGAAATTACACCTGAAATGTAATCTCAAGTTTTACGCACGTCCTAGTGTAGACATTAAATACATGTATACACTAGGACTTTTTTGTACCTATCACCAAGTTCACAGGTTTCTCAATTTTTGACTTCGGCATCTTGCGCTTCGCTACCGCCGCACGATCCGTATCACGCTCAAAATCATCTTGCGCCGCCCCGCCCAATAATAAATCTACCAGCATTTGATAAGTAATCAAACCAACAATCCGCTCAAAAGGATCAATCACCAAAAAGAAATAACAATTCGTCCGATAAAACGCCGCTAAAACTTGCATTAGATTATAATCATCCCGCACGTAGCAAACCTGCGTGTCCATAATTTCCTCCGCCCGCTTTGTTTCACGCATCTCCAAACTATTCAAAGCTTCCGTGTGTAGCAAACCAATAATTTGTTTATGCTCATCAATCACTGGAAAATGCGCAAAACCTGAACGATATAATCGGTCTAATGTCAATGGGCCCAAAACTTCATCTTTATTAACGTAAGTAACCAAATTCTTTGACAGCATCACGTCCGCCACTTGCATTTCCGGGAAGTTCATAGCTGTGGCAATTACTTTACGCTCTCGGTCCGTCAAAACGTCTTTCGGCAATGCTTTCATTATCTCTAGAAATTCAGCTGTAGATTCTGGCACCTGTATTTTTGATTCTTTCTCTACGATCTTCTGCGGCTTCGCGCGATACGGCTCTAGCTTTGGCCCCAGCCACTTAGCTAACCATTTCAGGAATCCAACTCTCAGCTTGCGCCATCCTGCCCTTATTTTTTTGCCTATTTTCCGCAACAATACGCCAAATTTACGCAACCCAATTTTCAATTTCTGTCCAAAGTCGTCCGCACCTTGAGCCTTAGATTTTTGTGCTACTCTTTTAGATTCATTCATGTTATAATCATTATAGCATTACAGCAGTATTTAATCGAATAATGGAGGCAGGAAGTGGATAAAAAGACTTGGATTATTATTGGCGTGATTATCGCTATTTTCGCCGGCGTAATTACCACTAGTATATTACAAAACCAGTCCAATACAAATTACGAACAATATGATTTAGCCACCATCATCGAGGCCAATAATGACTCCGGCGATCTCTCTGAGAACATCGATGGTAATCCCGACGCTCCTGTCATCATTTACGAATACGGTGATTACCAATGTACTGCTTGCGCCCCAATCAATCCTTACATTAATGAAATCATCGAAGAATACGATGGCAAAGTTGCCGTAGTACTACGCACTTACATCATGGATTATCATCAAAACGGCACTGCTGCCGCCTCCGCCGCCAATGCTGCCGCCATTCAAGGCTACTGGAAACCCTTCAAAGACTTAATTTACAGCAAACAAAACGATTGGTACTATTCCGAAGGCGCCGAACGGCAAAAACAATTTGAAGAAAATTTCATGACCGCCTCTAATAATCAAGGTGATCTCGAAAAATTCCGCACTGATATGAATAGTAAAGCCGTCGCCAAAAAAATCAGTTTTGACCGTGCCCTCTCTACTCGCGCTAACGTCGACTGGACACCCACCTTCTACCTCGGTGACGAGTTGATTGATCAGCGCGGTATGAACACCAATGATTTTCTCGAGCTACTACGCAAAAAAATCAACGAAAAGCTCACTGCTCAAGGCATTGAACTGCCCAAAAAGGCTAAAAATAGCGAAGACAAAAATAAATAAGTCTCTCATATGGCCAAATCCCATACGTTATTTTCTTGCCAACAATGCGGCGCCACTTATAAAAATTGGACTGGGCGTTGTCAGCAGTGCGGTGCTTGGAGCTCACTTATCCAACAATTCGACGAAGACAGTCGCGAAGAAAAATCCGCCATTGGTCGCGGCAAAGCTTCTGGCAAACCACTAGATTTTGTCTCCATCAAAGACCTTGAAAGCTCCGATGAGCGCGAACGCTTACAGACTGGCTTTAAGGATCTCGATACCGTACTTGGGGGCGGAATCCTCCTCGGTTCAGTTTCTTTGCTTGCCGGCCAGCCTGGTATTGGCAAATCCACTCTCCTAATGCAAATCTGTGCCAAAATTGCTTTAGAACGCAAAGTACTTTACGTTTCCGGCGAGGAATCCGCCGGCCAAGTCAAGCTCCGCGCCATCCGCCTCGGCGCCAATTCCGACAACCTCAAATTCGCCAGCAGCACCTTGGCCAATGATATTGCCAAAACCATCGAAAGCGGCGAATTCGACCTCGTAATTGTTGACTCTATTCAAACCCTCACACTTGCCGAAATCTCTTCCTCGCCTGGCGGCATTTCTCAAGTTACCAACTGTGGCAATTTAATCATTCGTGCCGCCAAAATCTCCGGCACCGCTGTAATAATTGTTGGTCACGTCACCAAAGAAGGTACCGTTGCCGGCCCTAAGGTGCTTGAGCACCTAGTTGACGTCGTACTTAATTTTGAGGGCGACCGCTACGGCGGGTTCAAAATCATTCGCGCCATCAAAAATCGTTTTGGTTCTACCACCGAAGCTGCCATCTTCGAAATGGACGCTAAAGGTCTCTCCGAAGTCAAAAATCCTTCCGCCGCGCTTCTTGCTGAACGCCAAAATACCGATGGTTCCATTATTCTCGCCACTCTTGAAGGCACTCGCCCTATTCTTGTCGAGATCCAAGCCCTTGTTACGCCCACTAATTTTGGCTATCCTAAACGCACCAGCTCCGGTTTTGATCTTAACCGTCTCAACCTCTTAATCGCCGTTATCGAACGCCGGACTAAATTAAAGCTTAATGATAAAGACGTTTTTATTAACGTCGTCGGCGGTCTCAAAATCAACGATTCTGCCGCCGACCTCGCCATCTGCCTTGCCATCGCTTCTGCCGTTGCCAGCCGTAAATTAGCCGAAGATTTTGTCGTTTTCGGCGAAATCGGCCTCGGTGGGGAAGTACGCTCCGTCTTTCGCCCCGACCAACGTATTGCCGAAGCCAAAAAGCTTGGTTTTACCCATGCTATCGCTCCCGCTACTGCCAAAGATCCCTTCGTCATTCCCGTCAAAGATTTACGCCACACTCTAATCGAATACGTCAACGAATAATATGCGGATCTTAGGTATCGACCCCGGCACCGGCATCTGCGGTTTTGCAGTCATCGAAGGCAAAAATCCCCTTGATTATGGTGTCATCGCTACGCCCCCTCATACACCATTGCCCGACCGGCTCGAAGACATCTACAATTCGCTCCACGAGATTATCAAAGCCGACCAGCCTGATGTCATGGCTATTGAAAAACTTTTCTTCAAGCAAAATATCACCACCGGTATCTCCGTCGCCGAAGCTCGTGGCGTCTGCATGTTAGTTGCCAAACAACATAATTTACCAATTTTCGAATACAGCCCGAACCAAATCAAAAAAGCCATCTGCGGCTACGGCCAAGCCCATAAGCCCCAAATCCAGGAAATGGTCCGTCTACATTTTAACCTCAAAGAAGTCCCTAAACCCGACGATGCCGCCGATGCACTCGCTGTCGCTATCGTCCACTCTTTTGTCGCCAAAACTACCATCAAATCCTAGCCTTTAATTCTAAAAATCCCAAAACTCACGCCACCGCCTCGTTGTAATTTTCACATCATCATGCTAAAATAAAATTAAGTTTAAGGAGGCCTATGCGCAAACAAATCACTTCCATCACCACATTAACTCTCGGCATAATTTTCGGGTCAGCAAATCTCATCTACGCTAGTCCAGTCCATGCCGAAGATGTCGTTCAAGGCACCGTCGAAATGCCTAGCAACGATAATACTAATACCGATAATACAAACGAAAATAGCAATCAAGACGAAGGTGTCATGCCAATCTCCGCAGACCCCATAGATGGCGACACCAGCACTTCCGCCGACGCAGACAATACCACTGGCACAGATGGCGATTTTCAATCTGAAATCACTCTTTACGACGTTGAACCAGAGCCCGAAGATTCCGCAGACGAAGAGGCCTCCGAACCACCACTCTGGCCGCTCATCGTCTCTGCCAGCGCCATGGGCATTACTTTGGTAGTCATCATTATCCTCAACCTAATCAACCGACCGAAAAAATCGTGATCGCCCATCTCGTTGGTCAAATTACCGAAAAACTCGACAACTCCGTCATCATCGATGTCCAGGGAGTCGGCTATGAGGTTATAATTCCTGTCCCCGAAATCGAGAACCTCAATCTCGACGATCAAATCAAATTTTATACTTATCACGCCGTACGCGAAAATGGTGAAGAACTCTACGGCTTCCCCAGCTTGACCGCCAAACGACTCTTCGAAATGCTTATCTCCGTCAACGGAGTTGGCCCCAAAGCCGCCGTTAGCATTCTTAGTCTTGGCAGCCCCGAAGACGTTCGCAACGCCATCGCTAATGCTGACGCTAAATTCATTGCCAAAGCCAGCGGTATCGGCAAAAAATCCGCCGAACGCGTCATCGTTGATCTGCGCGACCGAGTCGGTGCACCCTCGAGGATTGGGGCTACCGAAGTTAAAACTATTCAAACTGACCCCCTGCCCGAAGACGAGGCGCTTGATGCTCTTATCGCCCTTGGTTTCCCCCTCAAAGAAGCCACAGCCGCACTTACCGAAGTTGACACTAATTTGCCAGTCGAAGAACGTATTCGTCTCGCTCTGAAGAAAAGATAAGCAAAATCCCAAGCCCAATTTTTTGCATTTCTAGCCTATTTTCTGGTCAAAATCTCCGTTTACCTCTTCCAAAAATCAAAAAAGTATGTTAAAATGGTCTACAGTTGTAATATAAAGGTTAAATTATGAGTTCTACAGTTTTGCAAAAAATTGGTGACGCACAGAAGAAACCAGCCGTCGTCGATGTTCGTTCTGGTGATACTGTTAAAGTTACCCAAAAAATCAAAGAAGGTGAAAAGTTCCGTTTGCAGGTTTTTGAAGGTGTTGTAATTCGCACTGATCGCAAAGATTCGCATACCGCCCGCATTACCGTACGTAAAATTGCTTCGGGCGTCGGTGTCGAAAAATCCTTCCTTATTCATAATCCATTGGTCGAAAAAATTGAAATCGTGCGTCGCGCCAAAGTACGCCGCAAAAATCTTTCCTACCTACGCGAACGTTCTGGTAAATCTGCTCGTCTCACTAACAAGGCCTTCGACCGTGCCGCGGTCAACGATTTAACAACTAACGTAAAGAGTGGAATTGAAGCAGTAGTAGAAGATGCCAAAGAAATCGCCGAAAATGTAAAAGAAAAAGCCACCGAAGTTAAGGAACAGCTCGAGCAAAAAGCCGAAGAAAAAATCGAAGCAGTCAAGCAAGCTGCTACCGACGACAAGGCAGACAAATAATTTTGACTACGCCAATCATTCTCGGTATTGACGAAGTTGGTCGCGGCCCCTGGGCGGGGCCGCTTGTCGTGGGTGCCGTAGTGCTCGGTCCCGATTTCCAATCCACTCAACATGATCTCTGGCAAACCCTCACCGATTCCAAACAACTTACCGCCAAAAAACGCCAAACACTTAGCCAACCCATCGTTGACTACGCCGGTGCCACCGGACTGGGCTGGGTTACCGCCGCCGAGCTAGACCAATACGGTCTCTCCGCCAGCCTCAAGCTCGCCACTCGACGCGCCGTCGAGCAAATTCTCGCGAGCCAAGTCGTCTTCTCCGAGATTATCATTGACGGCACAGTCAACTTCCTTCAGAATACTCCGCTCACCGATCGAGTTACTCTGCTCAAAAAAGCTGACCTACTTATCAAAGAAGTCTCCGCCGCCTCTATCATCGCTAAAGTTGCCCGCGACAATTATATGATTAAAATCGCTCAAAAATATCCCGGCTATGGTTTTGAAAAACACGTCGGCTACGGCACTGCTACCCACAAACAGGCTCTGCTCGAGCAAGGGATTTGCCCCGAACATCGTACTAGTTTCAAACCTATTCAAGCAATTATCGTCCAAAATCATACTCACGTGTCACAAGATCATACCAGCCAAACCCAAAATCACGCTCACGCGCCACAAGATTATGCCAACGAGACCCAAAATCATACTCACGGCAAAAATACCGATTTTACAGAGGTAAATCAAAACACGCAAAAACATACTTCAAGCCCAACAAGCCATACCTCAAGCCTAAGAAATTATATTCCAAACACTACTAGCCGCGGTCATCACGCCGAAGAGCTCGTTGCTGCTTATCTCACCAGCCAAAATCATACTATCATCGCCCAAAATTACAAAACTAAGACCTACGAAATCGACTTAATATCTACTAAAGATCATAAAATTTACTTTACCGAAGTCAAATATCGCAAAAATATTACACATGGCTCCGCACTTGCACAAATTACGCCTACTAAACTCCAACAAATGCACTACGCCGCCAACAAATTCCTCGGCACGCATCCTGAATTTCAGACTCTTCAACCTCTTCTCGCTGCTGCCAGCGTCGAAGACGGTAACTATCAGATCAAAGATTGGTTAATTCTAGACGAATAACCTCTCAGTCCTCACTTTACTCGGCCAAAAATTTCTTCACTTCTCCCACTAGATAAAATGACCCCAACACAATCAACGGCGTTTCTTCTTCCGCCGCTCTATTCAATGCCCGCTCAATCATCCTAATAAAGTTCTCATCGCTTTCTACCCTCACATTACTTCCCATAAACTGTTCAGCAAACACCTCTCGCATCATCGCCAAATCACTCTGCTTAAAATCCCCGGGCCGCGTCAAATATATTTCCGTAAACAACTCGCTGCTCGCCAAAAAATGCGCCATTTCCGTCACGCGCTTATCTTTTACGCAGCCAAATAATAATTTTCCCCGCAAATCCTCACGCTGCATCCGCTCCGTCACCCGCCCAATGCTATTCGGCGTATGCGCCACATCCAGCAGCAGGTATGGAATCCGTCGGAATCGCTCCGGTAAATCTGTGCCACGGATTATTTCAAAACGCCCCGGCAATTTTGTCTTTGCTACCGCGCTCATCATTAGTCGCTCATTTATCTCTGGCAGTACCTTTTTTACCGCTGCCATCGCCACAGCCGCATCTTCTTGCTCATAATTATCTGATTTCGGTAAAAACTCAATTTCTGCGCCCAATCCTGTTGCTCGCTCACGCAGAGTTTCTTCCGCTTCCGTCGCCTGCGCTACCGACACAGCCGGCACCCCAGATTTTAAAATCCCCGCCTTCTCGCCTGCTATTTCCGCCAAAGTATTACCCAAATACTCCGTATGTTCCAGCTCTATCGGCCCGAACACGCAGCACACCGGCTTTACCACATTCGTCGCATCCAGCCGACCGCCTAACCCTACTTCATAGACCGCATAATCAACCTCTGCGATCCTAAAGCATAACATTGCAAACATCGTCGAAAGCTCAAACCAGCTTACATTATCATGCTCAAGTTTTCCTTCTTTTAGTAACTCCTCCACGCCGGATTTTAATTCTGCAAAGGCCTGCTGATAGATCTCCATCGCAAAAGGTTTTTCACCAGTCCCCACCCGTTCCGTATAATGCAGTACATGGGGCGAACTATAAACGCCAGTTTTATAGTTCGCCGCACGCAGAATCTGCGCAATGTTGGCCGCGATCGTACCCTTGCCCTTCGAGCCGGCTACATGAAAGCACGGACAATTCCGATCTGGATGCCCAAACTTTTCACACAAAATTTCCATAGTCGTCAATTTCAAAAGTTCCCAGTTTGGTTCTTTTTCAAAATTCAAAAAGCTTAGTAGCCAAGCATTCAGTTCTTTCAGATCCAAATCTACTTCACTCGTCATTTTTTCTAAACGTTAAATCGAAATTCCACAATATCCCCCTCCTGCATGATATAAGTCTTACCTTCTGTACGCAATTTTCCCGCCGCCTTTACGGCATGTTCACTACCCAACTCTTTCAAATCGTCATATTTCATTACCTCTGCCGCGATAAATCCTCTCTGAAAATCCGTATGAATCGTTCCCGCGGCTTCTGGAGCCGTCGCCCCTTGTTTAATTGTCCAAGCCCGCACTTCTTTTTTACCCGCCGTCAAAAAACTTTGTAACCCCAAAGTTTTATACGCCGCTTTGATTAATTCTGCCAAAGCGTCTTGCTTCACTCCGTATTCGTGTAAAAATTCCATCCGTTCTTCTAGATCCATCCCCGCCATCTCCGCTTCTAATTTCGCGTTTACAAACACCGCCTGTTTTGGCGCCACTATCTCCCGTAATTTCTGTTTCAAATCGTCATTTACTAAACCTTTTTCATCTACATTAAACATGTAGATCACCGGCTTATCCATCAAGTAGGGAATCACCTCTTCCGCATTTTTCCCAGCATTCTTTTTACGCTTCGCTTCAACTTTTTCTTTCGTCTCGAGATCAGCCAATTCCAATTCCATCTCTATCACTGCAATATCATTCTGCGGATCTTTCGATCCCTCCGCCCGCACCACGTCATCATCCTCAAACGCGCGCACTACGTGACAAATTATCTGACATTCTCGAATATGCGCCAAAAACTTATTGCCTAAACCCTCACCTTTCGAAGCGCCTTCTACCAAACCCGCGATATCCACAAACTCCACCGTCGCCGGAACCACTTTTTCCGTATCATACATTTTT
>CAYPTT010000004.1:0-26316 GCA_964413835.1 uncultured Candidatus Saccharibacteria bacterium | reverse complement strand
CCCTTCATTCTACGTTAAATTAAAGTGCTTTGCCAAGAGGTTTAATCTGCCTTGAGTGGAGTATATGACAAATTGAGAAAAAGTTGCAAGCATAAATATGATATTTAATGGAGAATGATATATAATGAGAAAAATGCTTATGGCTATTGACAAAAATGAAGTAGTGTGCTAGAATGAGGGTGGAGGTCTGATTTTGTATGGTTAAAAATGAAGCTTGGCTGCATATTGTCTTTTATGCAACTAGGAAACTTGAGTTTTTAGCAAGAAAAATTGGGCTGTTGAATTTGGTGGAGCACGTTAAAAAGGAGGTCTAGAAATGTCGATGGTAAAAGCAAAGACGCTATATGTCGTAACTGGCGGACCAAAATTACAGCAATTGACAGAGCTAATCATTGATGCAGGATGTCGGGGTGAGATTTTGGAGAATGCCTTAGCTCAGTGTGTGAAAAGAATGAGTTGCTGTTATTTGAGTACGGAGATTTACGAACGCGCAGATGGGGAAACTGATTTTGTAAGTGAATGGGGCGATGATTTAGGATTTTTGATCTGTGGCGTAAGTAAAACGAAGGGCTTTGGACGAGTTACTAGTGAGCAGATAGTGAAAATGGACGATAGCGATTTTTGTAGTGAATGCTATTTGTTGCGAGATTTCGTGGTAAGGTTGAGCGTTGTGGTGGTGGAAAATCCGGAAACTGCGCAGAGCCCGTTTAGTCTAGGCGAGGAGCTGGAGATCCTGTATGATTATACGAAAGGAATTGGCGTGGTGACGCAGGTGGGGAAACATACGATAGGCTTATCAGAGGATATGCCGGAAATTGAAATACAGCAATCACCGCGCGGCTCTGGTTCGGCGTTGGAGATTTGCTGGGAGGACTCTGGTCTACCGAAGCAGATTCGTGATTCGAATCTGCTAGGTGAGTTTTATCCACAGATATTACGGAAGAAACCGGTGCCAGCTAGGTCTATACAGCGGAATTTATTGGATAATTTGAGTCTGCTGGATTGAAGATATTAGATCTAGAAAGGGGGTGAAAGAATGAAACTGGAGGAAAAATATTTGATAGTTTTGTCGCGAGGCCCGACGTGGAAACAGATGAGCGGTGGGGAGACGATTTTTCGGTTCTAGCCACAGCTGTACCTGAGGCGCGAAGACAGTATTGAGTATGAGCCGGCTTGGATGACCGATGAGCAAGGTGAGAGCCCTTATGATATTACCGTAAGGGTGAAGATTGTAACAGCAAAACTAGCGAACGAGCCGGATTTAATACGTTTGGAACTGGAGATTATTGATGGGATGGAGCGATATGCCGATCCGCGGCGTCCAGGGATGAAGTATTTGCGACTAGTGCGAACTTTGTATAGAGGCTGGAGTTTGAAGGTCATATATGACAAGCGGTACCAAGTGGGGATTGTGGAGGAAATCTTTCAGAAGATGCCGGAAGTGCGCACGTCTTGGGATGTAAGAAATGGCGTGCCGCACGAAAAACGAATAGCAGCGATGCCAAAGGAGCTGGCGATGAGCCGATTGCACCATCGGTTGTAGCTGGCGGTTATGACCGGTGGCTGTGGCTGATGGCTGATGGCTGGTGGCTGGTGGCTGTGGACCTCAAGAGTTAAGAGGCGCTTTAGAACAGAGCGTCTCTATTTTTTTGTTGATGTGAAAGGTTTTGACAAAATGGTAAAGGGGCTTGAAAAACTGGAGGTGTGGTGGTAGGTGGCTGTGGAAAACTTGAAAATGGGAAGTTAGGAGGAAGATACTTATTAAAGTATTAAAGCAAATGGTGGGGGTTTGGAGTGAGGGGAAATTGGAAAAAAGTGCAAAAAAAGGCTTGCGCTTTTTAAAAAAATTCTATATACTGAAGTTAGTGGACGAACACCCACACAAACAAGGAAAAATTTAAAATTAAACATAAAAATATCGAAAAATAGAAAACGATGATTTTGAAAAAATTTGACTTGCGAGGATGGGCGTGAAGCCATAAAAATCAAAATGATAGTAAATTAACAGAGTTTGAGATCGGCCAACTAGGAGTTTCGGCACGCGTTTGGGATACGCGACATCTAATCCAATACGTACATCCTAACAAACACCTCCCAATTAACTCTATTTTGGTCGTAAGACCATACCACTTGTACACTATAAGTCTCTCAACGGCTATGATAGTATGATTTGCTTCGGCGGGTCGGTTATCGTAGTGGATATATAGTATACTACAAACAAACAACTAAAGAAAATAAACATGCGGAAGTTTCTAGTTGAACGGTCTCAAACAAGGGAAGTATTATATCGAAGTTAGTCGAAATTGCTCATATGAGAAATTTTGGTGGATGGATGATATAATATATGTATGGAAGAGCTTCATAAACCAGTGTTATGGTCGGAAGTGCTTGAGGTTTTGCAGCCAAAGCTAGGTGAGTCGTATTTGGATCTCACGGCAGGTTATGCAGGGCATGCAAGCAAGATTTTGGAGGTAACACGGAATTATAAAGATAGTGCGCTCGTCGATCGAGATGAGAAGGCAATTGAAGTACTGGAGGAACGGTTTAGGGATAAGCCAGTTCGGATAGTGAAGATGGATTTTTATAATGCGGTGCTACGGGAAATTGAGTGTGGAAACTGTTACGACTTAATATTGATGGATTTTGGGGTATCTTCTCCGCAGCTAGACAGAGCGGAACGAGGGTTTTCGTTTGCGAAGGATGGTCCGTTGGATATGCGGATGGATCAGGCGCAAGAGCTGGACGCTGAGAAAATTGTGAACCATTGGAGTGAGGGGTGGTTGGTGGAGATTTTTGAGCGATACGGCGAGTTGAAGCCAGGTTTTGCGAAATTAGTCGCGCGGGAAATCGTGCATGGTCGGCCATGGCAGTCGACGAAGAGCTTAGGTGAGAAGCTGGCAAAGTTTGGACACGGGGGTAAGGTGCATCCGGCGACGCGAGTTTTTCAGGCGATTCGGATTGCGGTGAACGATGAATTAGGTGAAATTGAGCGGACGTTAGAGATTCTAACGAAAGTGATGAAACCTGGGGCACGAGTAGCGGCGATTAGTTTTCATAGTCTAGAGGATCGGTTGGTGAAAGAGTGGATGCGACGAGAGTCGAGTATGGGGGAGGAGTCGGCGCTTGAAGTAATCACAAAAAAGCCAATAACTGCGGAAACTGAGGAGTTGTTTATCAACCCAAGAGCGAGAAGTGCAAAACTGCGTGCGGCAAGACGACGAGAAAATTAGTAGGAGTTTTGTGACGCGGAGTAAACTTCTGCGGGATGATAAAAATAAAAAATAAAATAAATATAAACAAAAGGAGGCAAAATTATGCCACGTCAAATCATTGTAACTAGCAACCGTTCACGCGCACAGAAAGTGCAAGTGCATTTCAATCGCTAGGAATTAAAATTGGGGCTGGGGTGGGGCCCCAAATCTAGGGTCGACGAATTTTGGCACGGTTGGTCGATGAGTTAGTTTGCGAAGAGTGAATGAAGTTAGCAAGCTGGTAAAGTGCTGTTATGGGCCTAAGGGCTCACCATTGGTAAATAGAGTAGAGTGTGTTAATGTTTACCCAAAAATAAATACATGACCTTGGAAGCTGGGCGGGAGCGACTGTGTAGCGGTGCTGCTGCCTGAGCTTCTGAATCTTGATGCGTCACAAAGATGAAAATTAATAAAAATAAAACTGCGAGGAAAAATAATGAGACCACAAATGAGTTATGCGACACGGCGAGGCGGTATGGCGCCTACGGTGAATAATTGGTCGCGTAATCATAATACTGTAAGACACGAGGCGAGAGAGCTGGGACCGGTGTCGTATGTGTTTGTGGTGTTTTTGTTAGTTTTAATCTTGGGGTTGATATATGTGTCGCAGGGAACAAGGGCGACGAATTATGATTATGAACTTTCACGAATGGAGGATGAGATTTCAGAGTTGGAGGCCAAAAAGGAAGATTTAGCGGTGGAGAAGGCGCGCTTGACTTCGATTGCGAATGCAGAAAATAATAATACCGTGGCGAATAATATGGAAGATGCAACGGTAGGGGGATATGCGGAGTAACATTAGAGTAACTTGGCGGGGTTGACGAATGTAAAATTGTTCGTTAAAATGGAGCCATATTTGATTTGTTAGTTGTTCTCGTCTGGTACGAGAACAACTTTTACTTTATACCTTACGCCAGAATGTTCATCCTTGCGCTCAGCTTCAAGTGTCACTCTTCTCATATGAACTTCTCACTTTCGTGCAATTTCAATTGCTAAGAAAGTACGAGAATTCGACCTTTAGCTTAGTCAACCCCAGCCTAAGATCACTCTAGGGGACAGTATAGAACAAAATGACGAAAAATTACAACCCCTTGAGATTGTGTTTTTTGCAAATTCTTTTTGACTTTTTGGACATAAGCGTGATAGAATGGTTGTATGAATTTGTCGGTTCAAACTATGACCAAAAAACATAAAACTATTTAAACTACCATGGAGGTACAATGGGTAAATTGAAGATAAATTACAAGTTGAGTACCGTGGGCTGGAGCGCTTGTGGACTTTTGGGTCTACTGATGCTGGTGTTGGTTCTACCAATTTGTACGTCAGGCGCAGATGCAGTGCAAAATTCTACTAGTGTAGCCCAGACGCGTGCGGTAGTGAATGCGGCGGCTACCGTCTCGGTAGCACTTGATTCGGAAGTGACGATTGACGTGACGCCAACGGGCGAAGGCACCTTCGCTAGTACACCAACTAGCCTGACGGTGAGCACTAATAACCAAGAGGGTTATAGCCTGTACTTAAAGACTTTGGATGCAACTAATAGCATGACTAGTACGGATCCAAACAAGACTAATACGATTCAGGCAGTAAGCGGTACGCCAACGTCAGCGAGTTTTGCGAACAACACTTGGGGGTATGCTCTAACTAAAGATGCAGCAAGTAGCGCGACACAGTATGCGGCAGTACCAACTAATGATACGAAGATCTACAATGAACCAAGCACAACAACGGGAGATACTTATAATTTGACCTTTGGCGCAAAGGTGAGCACCGACCTGCCAGCCGGACAATATGCCAATACCGTGCAAGTCTCGGTCGTAGCAAATCCAAACGTGATTTCTAATCTGACTCAGCTCGTCTACATGCAGGATATGACGGCGGGGATTTGTGCTAACACAGGTAATATCACACCGGGAAATGAAGTAAGCAAACAGCTAATTGACATCCGTGACGGTAAACAGTATTGGGTAAGCAAACTCGCAGACCAGAACTGCTGGATGACGCAGAACTTGGCATTGGACCTGAAAGCTGGTCAGCAATTGACAAGTGCGGATACGAATATTTCTGTGGGGCGGACTTGGACGGTGCCGGCTGAGGGGACGACCAGTAATGAAGTGCCGCAGCCAGTGAGTAACCCTTCGCAGACTGAGGCGCGTAGCTGGAACTTGGGCGAGTATGTTCTCGCGACGCCGACGCGTGGTGTAACTTGTAACTCGGCCCCAGCGAATGGCTCGACGAACGATGATGGCTATAACTCAGTGCGCCCAGGACAGACGATTGGGGAAAATTGTACGGATTTCGTGAACGTGGGTGAGCTTGGCTGGAAGCCAACTTATGATGCCGAGAAGAATGGTTATAACAAAACTTGGACGGGGCGGAATTGGGTTAGCAAAAAAGATAGCGTAGCGGGACATTATGAGAATTATACTTATAATAAATCGGCTGACAATTACGGTTTCGTAACGGTGGAGAAAGGTACGAGTGCGGCTGATGCTTCGAGTATCGCGGCGAGCGAGGGGAATACCTATGATGCGCACTATTTGATTGGTAACTACTATCAGTGGAATGCGGCAGTAGCTGGAACTGGTGGTGCTGATGTTGTAAGCCCGTCTGGGGCAGCAACTGATCCGTCGCTATTGGTGGATGCAAAAGATTCGATTTGCCCGAAGGGTTGGAAATTGCCAACTGCTGGACGGAATACGTCAACTGGTTTTCCGTTTGACCGCGAGGATAGTTTCTATCGTTTGCTCCTAGCTTATGGTTATCCTCAAGCCAACCAATACGTACCAAACAACGGCAATGGTTATACCCCAATCAAGAACGGTAGCTATTTAAATGGAGTTCTTAACACCACCGACTATTCTAACTTAGGAGTGTCGGGTGCAGCCCATCAAAACCTCTCCCTTCATCCCCTCTCCTTTGTCCGTGGGGGAAATGTTCATCTAGGGCGTGGTTCTATGCGAACTCTCGGTCTCGACAGCTACTACTGGGCTGCTACTGTACATACTAGTACTTCAGTTGCCTACTATCAGGATTTTGATCGCACTAATTTTTACCCCTCCTTTCACGGTTACTATGCCGCTGCTTTCTCCGTCCGCTGTCTAGCACTGTAGGGGGAGGGATAAGTAAGTTATGTTCCTGCGGTCTTCCCGAATGGTGGGGCTAGGATAGAGGGAAGGAAAAAGGAAATAAAGGCGCAGGGCGCAACGGGGAAAAGGCGGGGGAACCGACAAAAAGAAGCTTAAAAATAAATAGTAAAGAAAAACAAAAGGAAGAGGCGGCCTCTGGGCGCGGCGATCAGCCGCCCGAGGTCGCCGCGTAGGTTGAGAGAGTTTTATGACAAAAAAGCCGGATGTAAGAACTGAGGACTTTGATTCGTTTTTGCAGAAGACGATCGGCGAGATTGAGGATTGTATCATAAATCTGCGTGCACGAGAACAAACCTTGGAGGTGCGACGGCAAATACGAGCGGCTTCACAAGCACTGAGGCAACGACAGCGAGATCTGAAGGCGACCGCGATGGATTTTGAGCAGACGAATAATCATCATCTGCTTATTTTTGATTCCACGCATGGTTTTGCGAAGATGGTGGGGAATTCGGTGTTATTTTATTCAATGACGGTGGCGAACCGATTGCATCGGCGTTTTAAGATTCAACAAGACACGGACAATTATTCTAAGTCGGCGGAGGGTGTAATAGCACTACGTTCGTTGGAGGGGCTGGAAGAGCAGTTGGTGCAAATTAATATTTTTCCCGATGAAACACTGTCCACTATGGAGCTGCATTATTATAAATTGCCAAAAGTTTATACCGACGAGCAATTGGCGGATTTGCACGATAAGTCTAAGCAAGATTTGGAACGGATCATGGAAATTATTATGCCGCAGTCGCCATTGCCGTTACTGTATCGGGAAATTTTGGAAGTAAACCGATTGATATATTATAACTGTAAAAATATTACAGAGTGGCTGGCGCGAGAGAGTTTAGTGAAACCGTTGATGGAGCAGGCGAATCGATTGTTGGAAAATTATTTGAACTTTGCGGGGATTCGGCAGCGAGCGACGCAGACGCAACGCGAACTGGAATATGCAGTGGCAAAGGTGGAAGGTAATTTGCAGAATGCCGGAGCGAGTCGGGCGTGTTGGAAAGTGAGAGGAATTGGTACTGATTCTTTTTCTGGAGTTGCTCAGCAAATTAAGCCGCAGGAACTGGCGGCGGCGCAGGATTTATTTAATATTTTGCTGAATGCACGACAACTGAAGAATCATATTGCCAATATGGAAAATTTGCGTCTGATTCATCATAAGCAGATGGGGCAGATTTTGGAGAAATTAGTGATGATTGAACGGATGGCGGAAAGGGAATATAGTAAAAGAATTAGGGAAATGGAACTGGAAAAAGGTACACCTTAAGACGGGGCTTCACAGCCATTGTTTCTATTGTAGCACAGGTTAATTATTTTGTCAAGAGGGAAATGGATTTTTGGGAAAATGGAAGCTTGAGGGGTTGTAATCTTTGGAAAGAGTATGATAGAGTTGAGTGGATGAAAAATGAAACAGAAAAGAGATTTCAAGATTGGATAAAAGTAAAAGAAGGGCTGCATGAGGGAGATGCCTTGAGAACAATAAAGGAAGGGGAGATTTGGTGGTGCGGTGTTGGCGAAAATGTAGGCGTTGAAATAAATGGTAAAGGGATGATATGCGAGAATTGTTATTGTAATATAAAAATACCTCCAGCTAGTTGAGGGGAAGCTGGAGTGGGCGAGAAAGTCTCGAATATACTTTTATTGTATATTGTGGGATGAAATTTGTCAAGAGGGGAATGGAAAGGGTGGAAAATGGAGCGGTTTGAGAAATTTTTATTGGCGGAATTATGGGCGGCATATAAAACTGCGCGGAAGGGGAAACGATATACGGTGGATGAGCACCGGTTTGAGCTTAATGCGATGGAGAATATAATTGACCTGCGGGACAGTATTGTGCGACATTATTATAAACCGAACCGAGGCGTAGCTTTTATCGTCCATGACCCAGTAACGCGAGAAATTGTGGCGGCGCCTTTTCGGGATCGAGTGGTGCACCATTTTCTCTATAATATTTGTGGGGAATGGTGGGATCGGCGGTTTTTGCCGGATTCGTATTCGTGTCGAAAGGGGAAGGGGACATTGTACGCGCAAGAAAGAATGCAGAAGCATTTACGTCAGGCGATCCGGAGTAGTGCGGAGCGGCGGGCGTACATTGCTAAATTAGATTTGCAAGGATATTTTATGAGTTTGAATCATGAGAAATTATATCGGCGGGTGGCTTGGGGTGTAGATCGGCAGTTGGAGGTAGGGCAAAATTTTAACGTGCGCTGTGCGGAGGAAGATCGGGAGAGATTAAAACAGGTATTGAAGTATTTGTGGCACGAGGTGATTTTTGATAAACCGATGCAGAACATCACGATTCGAGGGCGACGGTCGGATTGGCGAGGACTGCCAGCGACAAAAAGTTTGTTTAAGCAGCCGGCGGGGCAGGGAATTGTGATTGGAAATTTGACGAGTCAGTTATTATCGAATATTTTTATGGACCAATTTGACCGGTATGTGAGGTTTGAATTGGGCTATAAACATTACGGGAGATATGTGGATGATTTTTCATTATCGTGCCGTGGGAGCGGCGCGAGCAATTATTGAGAGATGTGCCAGTGATGGAGAAATATTTGAAACGGGAGATGGATTTGACGTTGCATCCGAAGAAGCGGTTTTTGCAGGAGGCAGGGAAAGGCATACCCTTCGTAGGCGCGGTGATTTATGAAGATTGTAAAATTCCGGGGCGGCGGATGCGACGGAATTGCTATGCGGCAGCGTATCGTTTGGCGACGCATGGGGAAGGGAAGATTGATGGGCTGGTGTCGCGAGTGGGGAGCATGGCGCATCTGGATAGTCAGAAATTTATCACGCAAATGCTGGAGAGTTTTGGCTGGGAAGAATAATTTCAGGTGGAAGATCGCAGGAACTAGACAGCGGACGGAGAAACCGTTGGCGCGGTTATTGTTATTGGATGGGTTGACATTAGCGCTATTAAAATTCTGATTGTAGGCATTTGAAGCAGCAGGGTATGCAGTAGTTGACCAGTAGTTGCTATTGTTGCCTAGATTCCGCGTAGAACCGTTCCATGGATTGACGTTGCCCCCACGGACAAAGTTAGCGGAAACCAGATCAGGAAGCGATAATGAAAGCGGTGAATGTTTTCCGCGTCTCGAGCTGAAGAGGCTTGCTAAAAATATGATGGCCTTTGGCCTTGGCCAAAGGCCAGGTAAACCTTCGATGCACTCTCGATGAGAAGGGAAGCCTCACGATCTTCCATTTAAGAGGTTGAACGGCGAGCGGAGTGGAAAGACTCAGGGCTGTCGGTAGACCCCGCAGGACGAAGTGTCTTGCATAACCATTATAACATTGACTTGTGCGCTAAAGGTAACTGCGGGGTTTATTTTCATATATCATGAGGTGAATAAAGTGAAAAAGGGAATATATCATGGGGTGAATAATGGTTATCTCTGTTATTTCTGCTAAATTGCTTAAGTTTATGATATAATATGTCATATGAATCGGAATAAAGTCCTGCGATTAGGATTGATGCTGGCGATTAGCGTAATCGTAGTGCGGCTGTTTTTTATTCAGATTTTGGAGCATGATTATTGGTCGGAGAAGGCGGCGGCGCAGCAAACCTTAAGCAATACGATTCCGGCGAAGCGAGGTGAAATTTACATGATGGATGGCGGGGAACCGTCGGCAGTAGTGATGAATGCGACGGTTTATACGGTAATTGTTGACCCGATGTTGGCAAATCGAGATGAAGTAGCCGGGAAAGTGTCGGAGATTGTAGGAGATAAGCAAGTGGCGGAATGGGAGGAGGTTTTTAGTGATAGGCGTTTGCGATATTACGTAGTGGCGCGCAACGTAGAGCGGGCGGCAGCAGAAAAGTTGGTGGAGTTGAATTTAGACGGCGTGTGGCTACAGAGTAACACACAGCGAGTTTATCCAGAAGGAGAACTGGGAGCGGCATTGTTAGGATTCGTAAATGCGGACGGGGAAGGCCAATATGGTGTAGAAGGAGCCTTGAATGACGAATTAGCAGGGGAGGACGGCTTAGTAAAAACAGTAAAGGATATTAATAATGTGGCGCTATCGATTGGTGACGAAAACGTAAAAATTCCGGCCCAAGACGGGGAAGATGTGGTGCTTACGATTGATAAAAATATGCAATATAATGTGGAGAAGATTTTGGCGCGTAAGACGAGGGAATTAGGCTTTGCGAACGGCTCGGCAGTAGTATTGGATCCGAATAATGGTAAAGTGCTAGCAATGGCGAATGTGCCGGGTTATGATCCGGCGAATTATGCTCGAGTGGACGGAGCGGAGGCATATATTAATCATGTAGTGGAGGACCCGTTTGAGCCGGCGAGCGTATGTAAAACTTTTACCTTTGCGACGGCGATGGATTTTGGCTTGATGACGGCGGATAAGACGTATAATAATACGGGTGAGACGCGAGTGGATGATTGGCCGATTCGCAATGCGGAGCAGGGAAGCTATCTACTAGGGGCGCAGACGATGCAGATTGCTTTTAATTATTCGTTAAATACGGGGTCGACGCAAGCATTGAGGTGGCTAGGTGGTAGCGAAACGGAGATTAATGCGCTGGGGCGGGAACGGTTGTATGACTATTATCACAATAAATTTGGCTTAAGTACGCCGACGGGTATTGAGATTTATGAGGCGACTGGGACGATGGTGGAGCCGAATGCGGATCATTACGGTCTGGATTCGACCTATGCGAATATGACTTTTGGACAGAATATGCAGGCGACGATGATACAGGTGACGAGTGCGTTTGCTTCGATAATAAACGGCGGGGAATATTATACGCCAACTGTGGTAGCGGGGACGATGAAAGATGATAAATTGGCGGAGAAGGCTACGCAAGAGGCGGTGCGGCGGACAGTCTCGGAGACTACGAGCCAGCAAATGCGGGAAATGCTGTATGGTACGCGGCATACTTGGCGGAACAATGGTACGGATCCGGCGGGATATTATATTGGTGGCAAAACTGGTACGGCGCAGGTGATTAAGAACGGGGAATATTCGTTTGACGAGACAATTGCGACGTATATTGGGTTTGGGGGGACGGAGGGTGAGAAGCCGGCCTATGTGATTATGGTACGGATTTGGGAAGACGGCAAGAAGGCAGAGGGGCAAAGGCATGCTTTGCCGGTGTTTAACGAGCTCAAGGCATATGTGCAGGATTATTTGAAAGTGCGACCGAGGAATTAGGGTGTGTTATAATAAGAGATGATATGGAAGATACGTTTAATAACGAAGCATTTTACGGATTGATTCTGGCGTTATCGGCGTTCTTTTTGGCGACTTTTTTGACGCCAATTTATACTTATTTTGCTTATAAATATAAGTTTTGGAAGAAACAGAAAAAGACGACGGCGACGGGAGATGCTTTGCCGGTAGTAACGAAACTGCACGCAAAGAAAATCGCACGACATTTCCCGACGATGGCAGGGGTCGTGGGCGTAGTGACGGTGTTTCTGGTGACGATGATTTGCAATTTGAACCGTGAGCAGACCTGGCTGCCATTGCTAGGGTTCATGGCGGGGAGCGTGGTGGGGTTTATTGATGATTTAATCAATGTGTTTGGCAGCGGTAAAGGCGCGGCGGGGTTGAGGGCGCCGGTGAAATTTGCAATGATTACGGCGATTGGGGTGGTGTTAGGTTGGTGGTTTGCGGTGAAATTGGGCTGGACGACGATTGAAGTCCCGTTTTTAGGGGATTGGCATGTGGGAGTGATAGGAATGATTATTATCTTTGCTTTTGCGGTGGTGGCGACAAGCAACGCAGTGAATATTTCGGATGGTTTGGACGGATTAGCGGGGGGGCTAGCGATGTTGGCGTATGGGGCATATGGGGCGATTGCGCTGTTTCAAGGACAATGGATGTTGGCGGGTTTTTGTTTGACGGTACTGGGCTGGCTACTATCGTATATTTGGTTTAATGTGCCACCGGCACGATTTATGATGGGGGATACGGGGTCGTTTGCGCTGGGAGCGGGGCTTGGAGTGGTGGCGATGATGACGAATGCGTTTTTCTTATTGCCGATTATTGGAATAATGTTTGTGGTGGAGGCGGGGTCGAGTTTGATTCAAATGTTTTGGAAGAAAGTTTTTCATAAGAAGTTATTCATCTCGGCGCCGATTCATCATCATTTGGAGGCGCAGGGCTGGGGTGAAGCAAAGATCGTGATGCGGTTTTGGGTGATTGCGGGGGTATTTGCGATTGTGGGGGTGTTCTTAGCGGTGCAAGGGGGAATTGTGGTGGGGCGACAGGAGGCGCAACGTGAGATGTACGGAACGACAATGGAGTTGAAATAGTGCGTAAGCATAAAAGTGATCGAGTAATTGGCTTGCTGATGATTCTGCTACTCGGAATGGGGTTAATTGTGATTTATGCAATTGGACCGATGCGAGCGAATGTGATGAATGCGACTTATGGAACGGATTATAGTGAAAATTATTTCTTTCTCAGACAGTTAGTGAACGTAGCGTTGTCGCTCTTGGTAGTATTGGCGGCTTTTAAAGTACCATACAAAGTAATGCGAAAATTTAGTAAAGTAATAATGCTAGTTGGTCTAGTATTGTGCGGGCTATTGGCGCTATTGGCATTAATAAATAATCCGGTGGCGAGTTGTGAGCTGGGGGCTTGTAGATGGCTGAAGGTTTCGGGACTGAGCATTCAGCCGGCAGAAGTGCTGAAATTGGGGCTAGTACTATACTTGGCGGGGCTAATTGCGGAACGGAAGGCGGAAGGCAAGTTAGAAAGTTGGTGGGATTTTTGGTTTCCGTTTATTGTAGTGAGCGGTATGTCGTTGGCCTTCGTGGTGGTAGCGCAAAAAGATTTGGGGACGGGTGTGAGTTTGATTGCGATTATTTTAGCGATGTTATTTATGAGCGGGATTAGGATGCGGTATTTTTTGGCGACGCTTTTGGTGATTTTGGCGGCGGCGGGGGCGTCTATCGTACTATCGCCGCATCGGATGGAGAGGATTATGACTTTCGGTTCGGCGGAATCAAGTGATTCGTATCATATTGAGAATGCGATGATTGCAATTGGTACAGGTGGATTATTGGGTGTAGGAATCGGCAACAGCGTGCAGGCGATGGGCTATTTGCCAGAATCGATTAACGATTCGGTGTTTGCGGTGATGGGGGAGACGTTTGGATTTGTGGGATTAGTGCTTGTGGTAGTGTGTTTTGCGGTGCTTTTAATGAGACTACTAAAGGTAGCGAATTATCTGGACGATACTGAGGAATCTCTGGTGGTGATCGGAGTGTTTGCTTGGGCGGCGGCGCATGTGACGGTGAATATTGCGGCGATGACGGGGCTTATGCCGCTAACAGGGATCACTCTGCCGTTATTGAGCTACGGCGGGACGAGTATGCTGTTTACGGCGGCGGCGCTAGGTATTGCTTTGCAATTATCGTGCTATACGAGTAGGGAACCGCGAAAAGAAACATTATCGAAACCCGTGAATGAAGCGATGGCGCGGCGGCGAGTACCTGAGATAAGGAGGAGAGGATGAAGATTTTAGTCGTAGGTGGTGGTTCAGGTGGACATATTACGCCAGCGGTGGCGGTAATTCGGGAGATTTTGGACTTGAAGCCGCGAACGCAAGTGGAATTTTGGACAGACCGAAAGTATTATAAAAATGTTGTAAAAATTACAACAGAAATTGGAGTGAGATGGGGGGAAGAAGAAGGTAAACACAGCAATTATATTAGGGTGCGCAAAATTTGGGCGGGGAAGTTTCGGCGTTACGCTGGTTGGACATGGAAAGATTGGTTTAGGCATTTAGATATTGTGTTTAAGGATTTGATTTGGGGGAATATCATAGGATTAGTGGGATTTGTAGGAGGATTAGCGCAAAGTTTTGGGCGATTGTTATGGCCGAAGACGAGACCAGAGGTAATTTTCTTGAAGGGTGGTTTTGTAGGTTTGCCGGTGGGACTGGTAGCAAAACTGTTTGGTATTCCGTACGTAGTGCATGAGTCGGATACGGTGCCTGGGTTGGCGAATCGTATTTTGATGCGCGATGCAACGATGATTGCAACTGGTTGGGGTGAGATAAAGGGTCAGGATGAGCATAAAATGGTGCGAGTGGGGATTCCGGTCGCAGCAGAGTTTAAGGTGGTCACGGAGGCTCGGCAGAAGACTCTGAAAAAGAGCTTTGGGTTTGATCCGGAGGCGCCGCTGGTGATTTTTACTGGAGGTAGCCAAGGGGCGGAAAATATTAATTTGGCTGTGCGCGAGATTTTGCCAGAATTGTTGAAGTTTACTAGCGTGGGGCTGGTGGCGGGGCGAAAGTGGTATGAGGAGATGGTGGATTTGAAACGCTACGAAGAGTGGGATAAGGCGAAGCTGAAATCAAACTTTCGGATGTGGGAATTTAATACAACGATGAATGAACTGATGGGGGCGGCGGATGTAATAGTGAGTCGAGCAGGGGCGACAACAATCGCAGAACTAGCAGCGCTAAAAAAAGCGGTGATCTTGGTGCCGTTTGAGCGTCTGCCAGGTGGACATCAGATGAAAAATGCCGAAAAATTAGCAGAGCGAGGAGCGGTAGAGGTGATACCAGATGAAAAAATGCGTAATCAACCTAGTAGTTTGCTAGAAGAAGTGCGACATTTGGTGAGGTCGCCAAAACAACGTGAATATTTGGCGGAGAAATTGCACGCCGAGGCAACGGAGGAGGCGGCGCGTAAATTGGCTAAGGTAATTTTGGGGGTGGGGAGTAATCCAAAGGGGATGTTGGAATGGCGCAAAAAGCAGCGTGAGGCGAAGAAGTAAAATGCGAGGTGAGTGGTAGAGATGTTGGGATTTGGACGGAAGAAGCGCAGGCAGGCGGAGTTTGAGGCGGGGCGGACGATGGCAGTGGAGCGCGAAATGGCGGAGGCAGAGTCGGAGCGGGAGCAGGCGCGTAAAAAAACGCATCGTAAACATACGACTTCGCTATTGATGGCGCTGCTCGTGATGACGATTTTGGGGCTTTTGGCGTATTTGGGCGGCAAAGAATTGTTTCGGGAATACGATATTTTGGATTTCAACGAGAATCAGACGGCGGTTTACGAATTAAGGGCTAAGGTAGTAGATGAGAGTGGGCAAACGAAGTTGTCAAGCCGGATGCGAGAGTATATGGGGCATTTAGAGGAGGATTTGCGAGATTTGGGGTATACGGTGACGCAGTTCACGTTGCCGCTGGATGCAAGCAGGGAATTGTACGTTGATTTAGAAGAGGTGGGGTATTATTTTAAGGTGAGTGTAGATCGGGGGACGGGGGTGACGGCGGAGGATATGCAACGGATGATAGCATATTTACAAAAAAATAATGTAAATCCAGAATATGCGGATGTGCGGATTGAGGGGAAAGCATATTATAAGTAGGGTGAGGATTTAGGGTTTTAAGTTAGGATTTTTTATCTTTTATTAGAGGTGATGGGGTGAAATTTTTGCTGGCTTTAGTTCCTTGTTTTGTTCGGGTTTTGTTCGGGTGCAAAAAGGAAGGAAAATAAACAATAGTAATAAGACGCGTGGAGCTGGGACCGTGAGCCACCAGAAAGAAAAAAGTATGAAAAATAGGGAAGTTGAGCGACGAAAAAATAGCCAAAGAATGCAGCCGAGCGGGCGCGCGAGGCGGGCTCGGTGTAAGCTGGATTTAGAGGAGTTTGGGCAGGGGTCCAGCGGTTGAATGTCGTAAAATGCACATTGTGCGACATTACAATTGTATCAAAAAGACGAGTATTCATGCGTCTTTTGTGGTTCGAAAATGTTTAATTCCCCGCAGGTTATGGAAGAAAAATGGCACGATTCGAAAAAGTCCTAATTCCCGCTTGATTTCGCAGTTTGATTTCGGGGTGAGGCTGGATTTTGATAAAGTTTGGTGAGGTTGTTTAAATGATTTCGGTGAGTTTTTCGGTGAGTTGGAGCTTAATCCAATCGGTCAGGGCGCTGCAGGCATAATCATTAGCACAGCTAGTAATAGCGGCATGGTAGGCGGTTTTCTTTTGGATATTACTGCGAGGAAAACCGGCGATGATAGGGATATAGCCAAGTGAAACGGAGAGTTGGTCGGTGACTACACGCGCAATACGACCATTACCGTCGAAAAATGGATGAATGCGGATGAAACCATAATGAAATTGCGCAAGGAAGCGGCAGACCTCATCGACCTGGTGGACGTCAATGTATGCTAGTCTGTCTTTGATGCTACGAGCAAGGGTAAATAGCTCATTATAGACTTCGGCGCCACCGTGAGGTATGCGATGCAAATCTTCATCGCCAGGCGAGCCAAAACGCACGTCATGCCCTTGTAGACGCAATTCGCCAGTTTGGCGGTAGACACGTCGCAGGAGTAAAGTGTGCATTTTGCGCCAGTCTTGAATCCAGTCGCTCTCACTGCGGTTAATGAGGCGCTGGCGAGTATTGTCGGATTTTTCGAGCTGCGAGATAAAGTCAAGAATGATGTCGCTGAGGCCACGCTCCTCGGCCTGGCGGACTAGAGGATGGACGGAGTTAATGGAATAGATGCGTCCACTTTTATATTCTGGGGTGCGCCGGTAAGCCTTCCAAAGACTTTTGGCGGCGTCTTCGCGTGGGATTTCGTATCGTTCGCTGTTGAGTGGTTGGGGCTCGGTGGTATTTTGCGACTTTATGCAACTATGGTTATGGTTAATTTTCATCGGGATATTCCAGGTCTGTGCTTTCTTCTATAATGTCTGGAGCCATGCCGCGTAGAAGGGCTGCTTGAATGGCCTCTGTTTCGTTATTAGGCAAATGTCGCACAATATTAATCTTTAGTTGTATGCGGGGTAGGGGATTTTTGAGGTCATTGCTGGTAATGTGATAATGTTCCCCGTTGTGGTGAATTCTCCAGCTAGGATCGCGTTGACTAAGCTTAATGAGCTCAGAAGTGGGCTTTTTGTCTAGATTATAGAGTAATTTTTTGATGATGAGACTGGATTTTGGTGAGAGTTGTTCAGCGGCTTGGGGGGTAAGATGAGTACTGAATTCTTCCGATTCAAAGGTAAGGAGTGGGCTAGGGATTTTTGTAGTGTAGATCTCGTCGTTGGAATCTTCGGTCAGGCTAACTAGGCCAATCGGGGTTGGCCCAAGCGGCATGCGCAAATACTGAATATCGTTTGGCTGCATGATTCCCTTGCGGATAAGCTCTTTGTGTGCAAAATAAATCAGCTTAGCTAGGCGGATTCGACGGATTGGCTGTTGATTTAAGGCCAAGATGAGGTTGGCGAGTTGTAGTAAGGTCATTTTTAAGTTAAATTAATTATTGTTGGGGGTGTTTTGTTTGGGGTGAGAATTTTTATGGCGATTGTTAAACCTGTTGCGTTTGTTATGATAGTTGTTACGGTTATTACTATTGCTATTACTACTAGCGTTAGCATTACTATGATTGTCACTGGAGTTATTATTTTCTGCTGCTTTGTTTGTAGAGTTTGTTTCGTTAGTTGTTGTTTGTGGATTGGTTGGCAGGTGGATTTCGTGATTGAGCTGTGCGGCATTGGCGGCAGCCTTGGCGGATTCGGCGCGGTCGTTCTGAATACTTTGGGTGAGAGCGGCGAGATCTTTAAGGCTAGGGCGGTTCTTCCCTTCTGCGGCGTTAGGAGAGAGCTTTAGTTTACGAAAATCGCCTTGAGGGCTGGTGTTTTCTGGCTTGTTGGGTCGATAATTGCTCTGATTATAATTACTGCTCTGATTGCGTTCATAATTGTAATTGTTTTGGTTGTAATTATTGTTCGGGTTTTGTTCGGTTTTTCGCTCAGGTTGGAAGACGAAATTGGTTGCAGTGTTGGTGTATTCAACCGTCTGATTCCCTGCTTCGCCGGCGATACGTCCGCTATCAGAAAGCTCCTTCTTGTATTTTTCGGACTGTTCAATGGTGGCGCGAATTTCGGCCTCTACTTCGGCGCGATTGCGAGCAAAGCCGCGGCGAGAATTCTCGACGATTTTATCGAAGTTGTCTTGAGGTGTGGTCGGTAGAGATAGGGTGGTGGCGGAGAAAGCAGGGGCTTTCTCGCCATTAATAATCATAGAAATCACGAAATGACGATTGTTCATCTGGATGAGATCGTTTTGATCGAAAATGGGTTCAAATTGCTTAGTGAGAATGGGAGCATCGTCGGCGGAGACGCGGAAACTGATGGTGGTACCGACGTTGCCAAAGACAGCATCGCGTACGGAATCGGTCATTTGAGAGATGTACTGGTTGGCGACGGTGAGGTTAAGACCGTATTTGCGAGCCTCGGAGAGAATGACGGCGAAGGAATCGGTAGCAAAGTTCTGAAACTCGTCGACGTAAAGATAGAACGGGCGACGGTCGGCAACATCGGGAATATCACTACGGCTCATGGCGGCGAGCTGAACTTTGGTGACGAGGAAGGCGCCAAGAATGCCGGCGTTATCTTCACCGATTAAGCCTTTACTGAGGTTGACTACGAGGATTTTGCCCTCATCCATGATTTTGCGGACATCGAAACTGGACTTGGGTTGGCCGATAATGTTACGGATGATCGGGTTAGCGGTGAAAGCACCAACTTTGTTAAGAACTGGGGCGATACTTTCGTTGACTTGTTTTTCGTTCCATTGGCCAAATTCGTGCTTCCAGAATTGCAGAACGGTGACGTCAAGACAATAATTTAAAGTTTCTTTACGAAAATCTTTGTCAGTCAGCATGCGTGAAATGTCGAGCAAGGTAGTCTCAGGCCGATCAAGCAAGGCTAAAATCGTATAACGTAGAATGTGTTCAAGGCGTGGACCCCAAGAATCACCAAACATACGCTTTAAGACACCGATGACTTCGGAACAGACGTTAGGTTTGCGACTTGGATCGCTGAGCTCCAGAGGATTGAAAGCGACGGGATAATCGGTATCGGAAGGATTAAAATAAACGACGTCATTAATACGGGACTCGGGGACGAAGCGTAGATTATTGATCGCAAAATCGCCGTGCGGATCGATAATACAGTATCCTTGGTTATGGAAAATATCGCTGAGCGCAAACAGCTCGAGCATACCACTTTTACCGGCGCCAGTTTGACCAATAATATATACATGCCTGGAGCGGTCGCGTCGTAAGAGGCCAAATTGGTGATTAATGCCGCGGAAATTAGTGAGACCGAAAGCGGAAATTTGATTATCCGACTCTTCGTGACCAGTGATTAAAGGTAATTTAGCGGGTGGTTCGGCAGTTTTAGAAGTAGCCCAGACAATGTTAGGAGTTTCGACGGAAGTGTGTGGTAAGTGATAGACGGAAGCAAGTTCGGAAATGTTGAGAATGAAACCATGATCAGCAAATTGTCGTAGTTTGTAGGCCTCGAGGTCTTCGGGATTGAAGCTGCCACCAGTGAGCTTGAAGCCGTTGAGGTTAGTAGAATTATATTGTTTGAAAGTGCCGACTAGAGCTTGCATATTGAGCTTGGCATTAGTTTGGTCTTCACCGAGGTAAGCGAGGCGAATCTTAACTTCATAACCGAGTTTGGTGGCTTTTTCTTCGGCCTTGGCAATGCGAGTTTTGTCGCGTTCAGAAAGCTCAACGGGCTTCGGTGTACCGTCGCCGCCTTGTGGCGGTGCAATGAGAGCGCCGAGCGCGGTAATGAGCCAGCGCCAATCAATGCCAAGGGCACCGATTTTTTTGCCTGATTTGACTCTTTGGACCCATTTATCGGTAATGCGCTTATGCCAATCGTCCGCGACGGGGCGAGTGAGGATTTGAATCCAAAGTTCTTCAGAGGAATCCGGATCAAGTTTAGCAAGTGTGCCAGTAATACCGGCGAGTGGGTCAACTTCAAAATTTTCGAAAGTTTTGATTGGCAGAGCTTCGTTTTCGGTGAGCGAAAGTTCGGTTTTGTAAACGACAGGATGCTTTTGATAGTCGTCGGCGTAATCTTCGGACATTTTATAAATTTGAACGGTGGGGTATTGGGCATAGATTTGACCTTCAACGAAACTCTGGAGGATTTTAGGCACCCAGACGTAAAAACGAATTTGACCACCAGTAGAAACGATCTCGAAACTGAGGTGCTCTTGCACGCCGCCGGAATTTTTTAGTTCAGTTTTGTCGCGCAAAATACCATGCAAACTGGCAAAAAGTTGTTCAGCGGCAAGCTCTTTTTTGTCGTTGGTGCGAGGAATTTCTAGCATCAACAGCACTGAATCGACGTTGAGGACTTTGAGTTGGTTGAGTTTTTTATAATTACGATAAGTCAAAAAACCTAAAATTAAGACAATCGGAATCCAAACCAGTGGATTTAATACAAACTGAACAAGAGCTGTTAGCATAAGTTTTTGACCCCTTTTAGTGGTTAGGTTTTATTTTTTGGCGAGGGTGTAAGAATCTTTGTCGACTTTTTCGAAGAGTTCTTTATTTTGGAGATTTAATAATACGGTAGTTTCCTTGACCTTGCGGGCATGTAAGACGCGTTTGACGACTTCCTCGCGAGTGAGCGGTTCGCCAGCTTCTTTGAGAACATGAGCGATAATATCAGAAACGGTACCTTTGGCATAACCCCAAGTATTAAGGGCGTAGATGCCGCGACCGATGAGTACAAAGCGCGGATCTTTGATCAGTTCGTTATGAATAGCTTGGATGGTAACGTTTTTACGACGGAAATTAGAGTTAGAGATAGCCGTGGCAATCTCGGAGAAGTGCATAGGTTGCTTGTGGGCTTCAAGGACGACGAAAATCTTGTCGCGGATGTTTTTGGGGTTGACGGTTGGCCATTTGGCAAGTCCCCAGTAGCCATTCAACGAAGCGAGTTGCTTAGAAATAGACGCAATCGCTTTGATGTGGTCAGGATGTTCATAATCCAAGGCTTTGTCAAGCTGGTCGATAGTCATTGGCTCTTTGTTTTTCTTGATGACGTCAACGATTTCTTCGGCTTTGGTTTGGATTTCTTTGGCGTTGCCGTATTCACCAATGCCGAGAGCAGAATAATAGTTATCGTTTTCATCGATTGTAGTTAGGTTAGCGGAAATTGAGCCGAGAAAAATCAGGCTGGCACGCTCGGCTGGAGTAGCTTTGTGGCCATAGATACGCTCAGCGAGGTCGGTGGTACGGGCGACGCGACCGAGCTCGGTAAGATTACGAATAATGAGCTTTTCGGCGGTAGGTAAGTCGGGGATCTGTTCTTCGTCGGCGCCAATGCGGAGGCGTACTAGAATAGCTTTCTCAAGCTGACGGACGCGCTCGCGTGTAATGTTTAATAGTTCCCCAATTTGTTCAAGTGTTTCTTTTTGGCCGGAGAGCCCAAAGCGACGCGAGATAATTTCACGTTCACGTTCTTGCTCGATAATACTCAAGCTGCCTTTAATTGCATTCTCGATGATACTGACATTCTGCTCCATTAGATTCCCTTTATCCTTGTGTCGTAATTAATAACTATTATTGAATTTTCTCTATGATAGCATAATTACATATACGTGTCAACACTTAATTTTATTATTAAATTTCTATGTTTTATTATATCACTTTTTTCGTAAAAATGTCAGAAAATGCAATTGTTGACAAAAAATATATATTGTGATAGAATTGTTGATGTAGGTGCTCAATTGGTACTTTGGACGTTAAAAATTCGAGGTAGCCGATTGAGCGTTTTTTTGAAAGCTAGGCTACTTTGAATTGATGAGGAGGTGATAGAAAAGGTCTGCTTTGGCAGACCTTTTTAACGTGCTTTGAGCGCTTTTGGAGGTATTTCGTTATTTTCCCGCATTTTTAGTTTTAGTGGCCCTAGACGTGCTTTTAGGAGCTTTAGCGGTGATTTTGGCGGTTTTTGCCTTGGCTGAAGTAGTCTTTTTGGTGGATTTTGCTGTTTTAGGCGTTTTGGAGGTGGTTTTAGCGGTTTTGCGAGCAAAGCGCCGACTAGTGCCACTTTTGCCGTTCTTCTCGTCTAAGAGCTTCTGAGCCTCTTCTAGGGTGATTTTCTTAGGATCTTGCTCTTTTGGTATTTTGACGTTATTGAAGCGTCCGGGGCCCTTGATATAGGGGCCATAAGCGCCATTAATGATCATAATATCACCCCAGTCGGCAAAGATTGAATCGATTTTTTCTTGGTAGAGCTTCTTGGCGGTGGCGAGAGTGATTTTATAGGGGTCGTGATCTTTGAGCTGGATATTGTACTTCCCTGCCTTTAGGTAGGGGCCAAAAGGACCGCTTGAGGCGATAAGTTCAGTACCGTCTGGGGCCTTGCCGAGCGTGCGAGGTAAGGCCGGCAGGTCAAGTTGCTTGAGTGCTTCGGCAAGCGTGACGGTTTTTTCGGTTTTGCCGGCAGGGAGCGGCGCAAAACGTGGTTTCTCGCCGGTAGCTTTTTCATTATCGCCCAGCTGAATGAACCCGCCATTACGCCCAACTTTGGCATAAATTGGTTGGCCGGTCTTGGGGTGCTTGCCGAGCTCTTTGGCATTATTATAGCGAGCCGCCTCATCGGATTTAATAACCTCTTTTTGGAAAGGTTTGTAAAAATCGCGCAGCATCTTGACACGCTCAAGCTTGGCTTCGGCGATTTTATCAAGATCCTCTTCGATATTGGCGGTGAATTGATAATCGACGATATTATTAAAATTGTCAGTGAGAAATCCAGCTAATAATTCTCCGATAGATGTTGGTAGTAACTTACCTTTGGTGGAGCCAGTTTTTTCGGTGACGGTAGTTTTTTTGACTTTGCCGGATTTAAGTACAAGTTCAATGACTTCGCGAGGTTCGCCTTCGGAGTCACCTTTGACAACATAACCACGGGTTTGAATAGCGGACATAATTGTGGCATAAGTCGACGGGCGACCAATACCTAGTTCTTCGAGCTTCTTTACTAATGAACCTTCGGTGAAGCGAGCAGGCGGTTTGGCAAAAGTCTGCCGAGCTTTGATTTCGCTAGCTTTGAGCGGATCGCCTTGCTCAAGCTTAGGTAGCTCATCTTCCTTGGTGCGGCCGGTAACCTTAAGAAAACCATCAAAAGTAATAACTTCGCCCTTAGCTTCGAAAAGATGCTTATTTTCGGCGTCGTTTTGAATCTTGATGACGGTTTTTTCGGTCTGAGCGTCGGCCATTTGGGTGGCAAGTGTGCGGTTACGAATTAAACGGTAAAGCTTTTGCTCATATTGGGTCTTGCCGGCGACTTCTTGCTCAATGTGGGTGGGGCGGATGGCTTCGTGGGCTTCTTGCGCGCCGGCAGATTTGGTCTTAAAATTACGTACTTTAAGATAATTTTCGCCAAAATTCTTTTTGACATAATCTGCGGTCATGGCGATGGCTTGTTTAGAAAGATTGAGACTATCGGTGCGGTGATAAGTGATCATACCGGCTTGATAAAGCGCCTGCGCGGCGGACATTGTAGCCTTGGTGGACATGCCGAGGCGAGAGTTGGCTTCAATTTGCATGCTGGCGGTGGTAAAAGGTGGCGCAGGGCGACGGACGCCAGGACTAGTAGTAATATCAGTAACGGTAAATTTAGCGCTAGCGATTTTATTAAGGTAGTTTTCGGCGGTTTTTTCGGTGTCAAAAGCATGATCAAGCGTAGCACTGAGTTCGGATTTGTCTTTGGCAAGGAATTTGCCAGTGACTTTGAAAGTGAATTTGCTGTCGAATTTTTCGATTCCCTGTTCCCTTTCGACGATCAAGCGCAGAGCTGGGCTTTGGACGCGACCAGCGGAAATTGCGCCAGGAACCTTTTTGCGTACTACGCCGGATAAATCATAACCGACCAACATATCAAGCGTTTGGCGGGCTTGCTGGGAATGCACCATATCCATATCGACTTTACGAGGATGCTCAATAGCGTTTTCGAGGGCAGGTTTGGTGATTTCGTGAAAGGTAATGCGATTGGTATTTTTTGGTAACTTCAAAACTTCCATTAAATGCCAGGAAATCGCTTCACCTTCGCGGTCTTCATCGGTTGCTAGCCAGATAGTCTCGGCGGCTTTGGCGGCTTTTTTAAGATCGCTGATAATTTTGGTGTGGCCAGGGTCGATTTCGTAAGTCACATCAAAGGTATCTTTATCAACGTGGGTATCTTTGCGAATGTGTCCGACAGATGCTAAAACATGAAAATCTTTACCGAGGTATTTCTCGATCGTGTGCGCTTTGGCAGGGGACTCGACGATGACTAAGTTTTTTGGCATATATTTATTAGTATATCATAGAACTTCGTTCTAGAAATAATTGCGTCACCTCGGAAGAAATATCACTTGATATTTCTTCACTCGGATTCCTTATTATTTCACGGATGTCAAGTGGAGAAAAAGAAAACCTCACCATGGAAGGTGAGGTAGAGATTGGAGGATGATAGATTTGCGTTTTACTGTTTAGAAGTTTTTTTAAATTGTTCGCTGAGACTATTGATCAGCCACTCGGAGCGCGGGTCTTGTCTGCGTTCACGCTGATAGATGATATGTCCAGAATTTTGGATAACTAATGCAGGCTCATCGTCGGCGCCATGTGCGGGAAAATAGAGAAATTCCAGGGTTGTAATCGAGGGGTAGGGGCCTTCGATTACAACGGTGATATTAAGGCAATCTAGCGTTTTTTCGGAAAGGTGGTTGTCAAATTCGCCTTTACGGACGGAAAAGATTTTGGCGAGACCTTTCTGGTAGTGTTGAATAAAGAATTTCTCGGCGTACATCGCTGAATCGAAGTCAATTGGCTCAGACGTAGCGCGGGGGAGTAGTTGGGCAAAAGCGGGTGTAATAGCTGTATTGGATAGAATGTTTAGCATTTTGATTGTTACATCTTCATTAGTAGAATCAAAGTTAGCGTTTCTGAGTTTGAGTCTGCCGAGTACTATTGCATTGTATAGAGTATTAATGGTGTTGCTGTCTAGGATTAATCCGGCTTTGGTAAGTTTTGGAATGAGACTGGGTGGAATTTCGAGATATTTGATAAATTCACCCTTGTCGAGTTTCTGCTTGGTAACTTTTTGGCAGCCTATTGCAATAAACTCGTCCACAGATTGGCTAATGAGGCCGGGGTCTTGGTAATGGTAACCAAGCGACTCAATGTTCTCTGGTTGGTAACCGGTTTCTTCGAGTAGTTCCCTGACGGCGGTAGTTTGTATTGGTTCTCCGTCTTTGCTGTAACCGGCCGGTAATTCTAACAGCGAGCCTTCCGGGACGTTGCCGATGGGTTGTACGACAAAAATGATATCACCGGTTGCGGTAATTGGTAAAACTATTGCAGCGGGATTTTTGTCGACGTATTCACGAGTTTCGAGATGCCCGTCTGGGAAGCGCACTTCATGGGCTTTAAGTGTGTAAAACCCAGTAGGTGCAGCGTCGCGGATGTGAACAGCTCGGCATTGTCCAAGGACTTGTCTGACTTCGCTAATGTTTTGGATCTTCATATGAGTTCCTCCTAATTGAAAAAGTACTACCGTAGTAGTCTATCGTAAATTATACTTGAAAAATATATTTTTGTCAAAAACACGAGTTGAGGGGTTGTAACTCGCAAAAAAATTGTTATATACTGCGCACAGAGCAGTGGGCGTTAGGACATGAAGTAAGTTAAAGTCCCTGTATAACCGTATACGGGGACCACTAACTCGAATTATCTGTATTAATATCACTATAAAAATAGTAACTATTAATCGGAAGTAACCACAGCTTCCAATTTGATTTTACCTTACTTTTACGGTTATGTCTAGAACTTTCGGTGAAAAATAAAATGCTTTTTAAAAATACCGAAAGGCTCGCTGCTTGCAAGTTAAAATGGTTAATTCCCTGTTTGAAAAGTGTCTGATTATATGGTGAGATTTTAGCTGGCGCTAGCTCGAGAGGTTAAGGTCTGGGTACCAAATAGCCCCAGACAGGTAGGTAAGGGTGGGCATCACCTACGTAATATCAGTTTCCTGATAGTCTGGGGCTATTTGGCCCTATAACGCATCGTTATCGACTCCGGAGGCCCGGAAGCGCGACCCACCTCACACAAACACGGGGCCCGCCGGTTATAGGGGTTGCTATGC
>CAYPTT010000003.1:0-35235 GCA_964413835.1 uncultured Candidatus Saccharibacteria bacterium | reverse complement strand
CCGACGGCAAAATCCTTGAAGGCGATATCGATGGTCAAATCATGATTTGCCCCGACGGCAAGAATTATCCTGTACCAGCAAATTATGCGTCAAAATCAAAGCTGATTGAAGGTGATATTTTGAAATTGACTATTACACCAGAAGGACGCTTCCTCTACAAGCAAATCGGTCCTGTCGAGCGCAAAACCGTCATCGGCACGCTGGTCCATCACGACGACAAATATTACATCGAAGTCGGCGGCAAGGAATACGAAATCCTTTATGCCTCAGTCACCTATTTTCATCTACGCGAAGGCAGCCAAGTTTCTGCGATTATCCCAGCCAACAACGACCACGCCGCTTGGGCTGCCGTTGAGGCTGCTCTCTAGATGACTGTTCTTTATCGCAAATACCGCCCCACTAAATTACAGGATGTGGTTGGACAAGAGCAGGTCACCGTTCCGCTCATTCAAGCACTCGATCAGCACAAAATTTCTCACGCCTATCTTTTTATTGGGCCCCGCGGCACTGGCAAAACTTCCGTTGCTCGGATTCTTGCCCATGCCGTTAATAATTTTGATTATCAAGTTGAAGATAGTTACCTCGACATTATCGAGATTGACGCCGCCTCCAACACCGGAGTCGACAATATCCGTGAACTGCGCGAGAAAGCCGTCATCGCCCCCGCCAAGGGTAAATACAAAGTCTACATCATTGACGAAGTACACATGCTCACCAAAAGCGCCTCTAACGCCTTGCTAAAAACGCTCGAGGAACCGCCCGAACACGTCATTTTCATCATGGCCACGACTGACGCCCACAAAGTCCCTATTACAATTTCTTCTCGCACTCAAGTTTATACCTTTCGTCTTGCTCCGCCCGAAGTCATGCAGCAGCACCTCCGTCAAATTGCCAACCAAGAAGCTATCAAAATCGAAGACGCCGCTCTTAACATCGTCGTCCGGCGTGGCGGCGGTTCATTCCGTGATTCACTCAGTATCCTCGACCAAATCACTAGTTTAGCTGCCGATGATAAGATTATTACCGCCACTCAGCTCAGCCAAGCACTGGGCCTGCCACAGAGCCAGGCTATCACCGAGCTATTGCAGAGCTATCAAGCCCAAGATCATGCGGCCATTCATACATCGTTAAAAGACCTCCTAAGCACGGGTATCCGGCCCGAAATTATCGCCAGCGAACTAATTAACCAAATTATCGCCCAGCCCCAAGCCACGTTATTACCTCTGTTAGCCGATTTACCAAAAGTTCAGCCGCCCTTTCCTGAGGCGAAATTACTCTTAAGCTTACTTAATTTTACCCAAAATCCCTCGCAGACGGCCGTAGCAGCCCCAGAGACGCGTTCTACCCCCATAGCGCCGTCTAACCCTACTTCAGACGCAAACCCCACAAATTCAGCCTCTACGGGCGTCAATATCCCCTTAGTCGTTGATTCTGCCGCAACTGCGCCTGCTCCCGAGAAACCTAGTGATAAACTACGAGAAAAAATCGCCAAACGCCGGCAGAGGGCCGTAGCAGCCCCAGAGACGCGTTCTACCCCCATAGCGCCGTCTAACCCCACTACGCAGCAAAGGGCCCTCAAACCGCCGCTCAAGCCCAAAACCCCTGATACGCCATTTGATTGGGCAGATTTTCTTGAACGCGTTGCCGAGGATAACCAATCACTCGCCGGACAACTCAAACGCGCCGATTATGAATATAAAGACGAGGTCTTACACCTCTACCCCCAGCAAAAACTCGTCAAAGATATGCTGGAACGCTCCAAAAATCACGCTTTATTAGCCGAAATCCTTGACGAAGTTCCATTTATAGTTCATGATATAGAAGAAAAATCCCTTCCTTCCGACGAGACGCTTTCCCAAATTTCTGCTATAATGGGAAATATAAAGGAGGTAGACACCGATTCACCGTTTTAATCTCATAATTTTAACGGCTCGGTGAATAATTAGCAAATATTTTGAGAACGGTTTTTGTGGGCAAAACTCAGTACTAACGGCTACAGCCATGCCATTACCTCCTAGATAAAGCACAAGGAGGTTAATTTTATGTCCGAAAGGCCCAACAGTACAACTAGTCCTAGCAAATCCGAAGCAACCAAACATGCCTCAGATTTCTCTGCATCTGCAGCCACTGCTGGACGTATTCCGCCTCAAGACCTTGATGCCGAAAAATCCCTCATTGGTGCCATCCTGCTCTCTGACGTGAATTTCCCCAACATTCTCGAGACCGTACAGGCGGAAGATTTTTACGATAAGCGTCATCAACAGATTTTTCGTGGTATGACCAATCTTTTCAATAATCGCCAACCAATCGATTTGCTCACCTTGACTTCCGAGCTAAAAAAACAGGGTATCCTCAAAGAAATTGGCGGTTCACCTTATCTAACCGAGTTGACTAATTACGTTCCTACCGCCTCGCACTCTGATGCTTACGCCACCTTAGTTGCACAGGCTGCTACTCGCCGTCGCCTCATTGCCACTGGTACCAAAATCGCCGATTCAGCTTATGATAGCCGTTATGAAATTGGCGATTTACTCGGCCAAGCCGAAAAAGACCTTTATCAAGTTTCTAACAATACTATCAAAACCGATTATACCGCCCTCGAAGACCTCTTGCTTGACGCCTATGATCGTATCGAAGAATTGCATAAGAATAAAGGCGCGGTGCGAGGTCTCAAAACCGGTTTTCGCGATCTCGATCACAAAACTGCTGGTTTCCAAAAAGGCGACCTGATCATTATCGGCGCCCGTCCTGCCATGGGTAAAACTACTTTTGCGCAAAATCTAGCCTACAACGTCGCTACGCGTAATGGACCCGATCAAGGCGTGCTTTTCTTCTCCATGGAGATGGCTGCGGGCGAAATCGTCGACCGTATGGTTTCTGACATTTCTGGCGTCGACAACTGGAAAATCCGCACCGGCAACGTCTCGGACGACGATTTCGCCCGCATTGGTGATGCGCTCGGCGATATGAATGAAGTGCCACTTTACATTGATGATACCAGCTCCATGACCATCCTCGAACTCCGCAACAAAGCGCGCCGAGCGCATCACGACCACGGCGTCGGTATGGTTATCGTCGATTATTTGCAGCTCCTCCAAGGCTCCGATCGCTACGCCGGTAATCGCGTCCAAGAAGTCACCGAAATCTCCCGTGGCCTCAAAATCATGGCCAGGGAACTTGAAATCCCCGTCATTGCTCTCGCTCAGCTTTCACGTAGCGTCACCGGCCGCGACGACCCTCGCCCCGTGCTCTCTGACCTGCGTGAGTCTGGCTCCATCGAGCAAGACGCCGACCTCGTCATGTTTCTGCATCGTCCAGATTATTACAAACAAAACAACGACGATTTCGTCCCTACCAATATCTCTGAGCTCCTCATTGCCAAGCACCGTCACGGACCCGTTGGCAAAATCGAACTTTATTTTCACCCAGAATTACTCCGTTTTATGTCGCTGGACAAGGAGCACGAATAATTATTTCAGCCAGATTAGCCTCTACCCGCCACACATTTTACGTGTTATAATGTTTATGTGAAGAAATCAGCAATTTCAAGATTTTTCCTCTACCGTCATCGGTTTATTCTAGGTTATAGCTTATTGGCGTTAGCTTTTACTGCGCTAATCTTTGGCCTACCTCTACTTTCACCTGCTGGTCTTTCGGCCGCCGAAATGAAATCCGCTACGCATTCCTATAACCTTCACCTCAGCTCAATTTTCACCGGCGACTTAGTTGACCTACCATACCGACTACTGCAGAAGATATCCATCATGACCTTTGGTCTCACGATTTATTCCGTCAAACTCCCCAGCATGATCATTGCACTTATTTTAGGTCTAGTGCTTGTGCTGCTACTAAACCGCTGGTTCAAAAACAACGTCGCTTTGCTCGCCTCCATTCTCGCCGTTCTATCTTCCTCCTTCCTCTATTTAGCTGGCTCCGGCACTCCACTCATTATGCTGGTATTTTGGCCCACTATTTTACTCTGGCTTGGCTCCAAAATTCAGGGCGTCACTAAGCCTAAGCCACTCTACTGCTTTATCTTCGCCTTCGCCTTGCTCGCTTCCATCTTTACTCCACACTTAATTTATCTAGCTATTTTTATTGTATTGTTCGCCTTTCTGCATCCCCATCTACGCTTCACTATCAAAACTCTCCCGCTTATTCCACTCGTTATTACCACGTTCATCATCCTAGCGGGTGGCGCCGCCTTAGTCATGGCCATCCTTATCAACCCGCCAATCGCCAGCGAACTATTACTCGCGCCTAATTTTAGCCTTGATCATTTCCTTACTAACCTCCAGGTGGCCTTCCTACCATTATTCTCCTGGAATACCACGCTCGAAAGCACCTTCCTCTCTCCTCTCGTAGGACTAGCTTCTATCACCCTTGCGGTTATTGGTCTCCTTTCTACTACCAAAGGCTTCTTTGCCTCACGTAATTCTATCGCTACTTGGCTGATCATCTTTACAATCGTTCTCTCTGGGTTAAATCCCGAATCTGCCATCTTAATTCTACTACCATTAGCCATCCTCATTGCCCATGGTCTACGCTACATTCTCGACAAATGGTACGATCTCTTCCCCGAGAATCCTTACGCCCGCATTACCGCCCTTATCCCTATCGGCATTTTCTTAGGAATCATGATTTACGGCGACATTTCGCATTTTATCTTCGGTTACCGTTATTCACCCATGGTAGCCGATCAGTTCAATGACGACATCACTCTTATTCACGATAAGGTCCCCAAACACAGTACAATTTACATCCTAGACGACCCAATTGCTTTTAATTTTTACCACATTCTCGAAAATGAAGGCACTTATCAAATTGAAGATCTCCTCCCTGATCGCATTGATCTACCGGTTGATTTTGCAACTTTGGGGCCAGCCGACGGCTTCGAAAACAACATCAATCAAATAATCACCTCGTCAAAATCGAATAATTCTGATAGAATATATATGTATACGGTAGAACGTCTTCCCGACGATTCTGCTATCAACGAAGATTATAATAGAGAAAGTACCGAGGAGTAATAACATATGGGTGCAACTATGGACCAAATGAAGGTGTTAAACCAACTACGTAAAGCGCAAAAATCTTTAAAAAACGAGATTGTAGAGGTCGAGGCTGGTGATGGTGCCGTTACCGTACAAATCACCGGAGAACTAAAAATTAAGAGCGTTAAAATCGACCCCGAACGTGTCGATCTAGACGATATCCATGAGTTGGAGCGTTGGATTGAAGATTGCATGCGTGATGGTTATGCCAAAGCCCAAGAAATCGCCACCGACAAAATGAAACCACTCATGGGGAACTTAGGGAATTTAGGATTATAATACATGATCAATAAAATTGAGATTAGTGGGCATAATTACAAAGTTTCAGACAATTTTAAGAAGTATGCGACTAAACGCATCGGCAAATTAGACCGTTACTTGCCTCACGGCAACAAAAAAGACGTAATTATCAAGTTAGTCATTAGCGAAGTTGACCATCCGCATGGTAATAAATATGAGATTTCCGCAGCAATGGAAATCCCCGGTGGCAAAGTCGTCACCGCCAAAGATGAATGTTCTAACGTTTTTGCGGGCATCGATATCCTTGAAGCTAAACTCAAGGGGCAAATTCGCCGTTTTAAGCTCGAATCAACCCCTCATCTCTCGAAAAAAGGCCTGAAAAGCCTGTTCATAAAGAGGGGATAATATGTTATAATGGGGTGGTATAAGATTGTGGAGATTTGACCAATGGTGAATAAACCAAATTCGGCTAATGTTGACGCGAAAATTCAAAAAGTAGCCAAAACCAAGCCACACACCCCCAAAGAAAAGAAACCTACCGACAAGCTTGCAGATAAGACTCGTTTAACAAAATTTTTGCAGGGTGTTTTCGGTGATGCTCAGAAAAAAATCCTTAAACGCCTATATAAGCAAGTGCTCGAAATTGGCCGACTTGAGCCAAAATATGAAGCCATGTCCGACAAAGAACTTGCCCAGCAAACTGAGGTTTTAAAGAATAAGATTAAGGACGGTACCGAAAAAGAGCTCAACGCTATCCTAAACGACGCTTTTGCCATCGCGCGTGAAGCTTCCAAGCGCATCCTCGGTATGCGCCCATTTGATGTGCAATTAATCGGTGGAATGGTGCTCCATGGCGGCAACGTAGCCGAGATGAAAACCGGTGAAGGCAAAACTCTCGTTACCGTCGCTCCGGCCTACCTTAACGCTCTGACCGGGAAAGGAGTTCACGTCGTAACCGTAAATGATTACCTTGCTCAACGCGACGCTGGCTGGAACGCCCCAGTCTATCATTTTCTCGGTCTTAGCGTCGGTGTAATTATTAACCAAGCCAGCTTCGTCTACGACCCCGAATACGAGAATGAAGAGCATGAAGACGAACGCTTCTCGCATCTCAAACCCGCCACCCGTAAAGAAGCTTACGCCGCCGATATTACCTACGGCACAAATAATGAATTCGGTTTTGACTATCTACGTGACAATATGGTGAGCGAGCCAAAATTCCTCCGTCAACGCGCACTTAACTTTGCCATTGTTGACGAAGTTGACTCAATTCTCATTGACGAGGCTCGCACTCCGCTTATTATCTCCGCGCCCGCTGGCGACAACCCCGAAGCCTATTATCAATTCGCCAAAATCGCCGCTACACTAGTGGCCGAAGATTATATTTATGACGAAAAACGCCGCAGCGTTACCCTTACAGACAAGGGCGTCGAAAAAGTTCAAGTCATGCTCGGCGTCGATAATCTTTACAGTACGAAACATACTCGTCTTGTCTATCACATGGAACAGGCTTTGCGTGCTCAAGTTGTCTTTGAGCGCGACAAGGACTATGTTGTCACGAATAACGGTGACGTCGTCATCGTCGACGAGCATACCGGTCGTTTAATGCAAGGCAGAAGATATAACGAAGGGCTACATCAAGCTATTGAAGCCAAAGAAGGTGTCGCCGTCAAACAAGAGAGTATGACACTTGCTACTATCAGCTTCCAGAATTTCTTCCGTTTATACAACAAGCTATCCGGTATGACTGGTACCGCTTTCACCGAAGCCGAGGAATTCCAGCAAATCTATTCACTCGACGTAATTCAAATTCCACCTAACCGCCCTATCCAACGCATCGACAAAGACGATTTAATCTACAAAACTGAAGCTGGCAAGCTCAAAGCCATCGCTGCCGAAATCAAAAAATACCACGAAAAAGGTCAACCAGTCCTCGTTGGTTCAGCAAGCATTGCTAAGAATGAATTAATCGCTAGATATTTAGACCAACAGGGAATCAAGTATGAGTTACTGAACGCTAAGAACAATGAACGCGAAGCGGCCATCGTTGCCAAAGCTGGCGAAAAAGGCGCCGTCACTCTTGCCACCAACCTCGCTGGTCGCGGCACCGACATTAAACTCGGCGAAGGCGTCAAGGAGCTAGGCGGTCTCGTCGTCATCGGCTCCGAACGCCACAGCTCGCGTCGTATTGACAACCAGCTCCGTGGCCGTGGTGGCCGCCAAGGCGATCCAGGCACGACGCAATTTTTCGTTAGCTGCGAAGATGATCTCATGCGTGTCTTCCAAGGCGAACGTATCGCTATGCTTATGAGCCGACTTGGCGTTGACGAGGATACTCCTATTCAAAACAAAAGTGTCTCCAAGACCCTCGAAAGTGCCCAAAAACGCATTGAAGGTTTCAACTTTGATTCACGCAAAAACGTCGTACAATACGATAACGTCATCAACCGTCATCGCAAAGTTGTCTATGGTATGCGGCGCAAGATTCTCGACGGCGAAAGTATTCACCACGAAATTCAGCGCCTCATGCGCGTCGCTGCGGAAGATTTAACGAAGGATAGTTCCCGCATTAACAAGCGTTTCCAAGAAGAATTTGCTGCAGTTTTCGACAAAACCGACCCCAAACTCATCGACCAAATCGGCAAGATGCGCAAAGAAAAAGACCGTCGCGAAGCTGCACTCGCTGAGATTAAGCGTCAGTATGCTGAAAAAGAAGCTGAATTTACGCCAGAAATCATGCGCAAAATTGAACGTGAAGTATATCTAAAAGTACTTGACACGCTCTGGATGCAACATCTCGAAAATATGCAGCACCTCCGTGAAGGTATTCATTGGCGTAGTATCGGCCAGCGCGATCCGCTTGTCGAATATCGTAGCGAATCACAAAAGCTCTTCGACGGGTTAGAAAAAACTCTACGTGAAGAAGTTTTGAAGATTCTCCTCAGCCTCACCAAACAAGAAGCAGTTACCGAAAAAGTCACTGATGGCGAAGAATATGAATCCGAGCTCACCAAAATGGCCGAAAGTGCTACCGAAAAAGGCGTCAACGAAATTGGCACCGGCGAGAAGAAAATGGACAGTGAATTTAAGGAAGATGGCGGTAAGGGCAGTGGCTCGTCAGAGCATCAGCACGATCAAACCAATGATTTCAATCGTCAACGTAATCAAGCTCGCAAAAATAAGAAGCAACAGCGCCAAAACAAGAAGAAGGGGAAGCGAAAATAAAACACTCAACTGAAGAAGTTACTTTGAGCTCTGGCGCCAAAGGCTTACTTGTCGACGTCGCGGGCGCTAGCGTCATGAACATGAAATTCCAGTTTCATGCCGGCATGCGCTATGCTAAATCCCCCGAAGTATACGAGATCGCCCACGTCGTCGAGCATCTCGCCTTTGGCGCCAATAGCAAATTCCCCGACGAACAAGCCTTCGAAGCCAATTTTACTAAAAATGGCGCCTATCACAACGCCTGGACTTCGGATTTTTCCGTTTGTTACGAAAGCGAATGCGCCGACTTCGAATGGGATCGTATCATGGATCTACAGCGTATTGCCATCACCAGCCCCCGTTTCAACAACGAAGAGCTCAAAAGCGAAAAAAGCAATATCCGCGCCGAACTCACTGGCTACATGAACGACTATTATCGCCTACTTTGGCCCCGTCTTCAACAAGCCCTCGGCGAAAACGTCCCCGTGCTTGCTGAACGCCTCAAAACTCTCAACAATATCGAACTTAAGGATATTCGTGAACATTATCGCCGTACTCACACTGCCGAAAACATGCGTTTCATCATTGTCGGCAACCTGCATCATCGCAAACATAAAATTCTCAAAGCTCTCAACAATTGGGAACTCAAATCTGGCCAACGTTTCGAAACCCCACGCGATGAGTTACACAGTTCTAACCCCATTTTAATTCGCCGTAAAGACGCCAATAATATCACTTTTGGCTTTTCTTGGATGTTGCCGCGCAAACTCGACACTTCCGAAGTTTATGCCATGAATTGCCTTAATCACATTCTCACCGGCACCATGAATAGCCGCATTTTTGGCCAAGCCCGCAAAAAAGGTCTAGTATACAATATTAGTAGTAGCCTTAGCAACAGCTGGCATGACGCCTCATGGGATTTTGATGGCGAAGTTAATGCTGAAAGTGCAAAAATGCTGCTTGAGCTCATTCATGACGAACTAGAAAAAATCTTAAACGGCAAAATCCGCGCTCAAGACCTTGAATCGGCCAAATCTTACGCCACTGGTCGCTACCAAATGGGCGCCCAAACTGTTGGTCAAATCTCCGACTATTACGCGGACGGATATTTCTCTAACGGTACGGTCAAAAAATACGATTACATGCCAAATTACATTCGTAAAATCGACCAAGATGCCATCGTTTCGGTTGCGCGCGAATTCATTGAGGCCAACATTCACGCCCTAGTGGCCGTTAGTTCTGCCGAAAAAGCCCTCATTAACCAGCTTGATAGCTACCTCAATTTTAACGAAACAGATAAATAACAAATAGTCACCGCATACGATGCCTCCCGTGTTATAATATAACTATCTATGCGTATTGCGATATTGGGATATGGTCAAGAAGGTAAAAGTGCTGAGCAATATTTTCAAAAACTCGGTTATGACATTCGAATTTTTGATCATTTTACTCCCGATGAACTTTCACACCTGAATTTCGATAATTTTGATTTAGTTCTACGTAGCCCTAGTGTTCCACCACATGCTATTAATCGTGCTCTGGACAATGAGAATCGTGTTCCCGACTCAAAGAATCATGCTTCCAACCAGCAAAAACATACCTCAGCGTTAAAAAATCGTACTCTCGACTCAAAAAATCATACTACAGAGTTTTCTAGTTGTACTCAATACTTTTTTGACCATTGTTCCGCACCAATTATTGGCGTTACCGGCACCAAAGGCAAGGGTACGACATGCTCTTTAATTACCACAATACTGCAAAAACTCGGTCAAAAAGTTTGGCTCGTGGGAAATATTGGGAAACCCGCCCTAGATATTCTAGATAAAGTCAAATCAGACGATGTAATAGTTTATGAATTGAGTAGTTTTCAGCTTTGGGATTTAACCAGATCTCCGCATATCGCTGGATTACTACGTATCGAGCCCGACCATCTAAATATTCATACCGATTTCAATGATTATTTACAAGCCAAAGGCAACATCGTGCGTTTTCAAAAAAATACGGACGTCTGCGTATATTGCCAAGCCAGCCTCGAAGCCACCAAACTTAGCCAGTTTTCCGCCGGACAAAAAATTCCTTACCCTGCTAAACAACAGTCGCCGAAACTCACCGAGTCATTGAACCACTTAGTCATCCCCGGTCAGCACAATCGCGAAAATGCCGAAGCTGCATTGCTCATCGTTGCCAGTTTTTATCGTCTAGAATTAACTGAGCTAATTAGTCAACATTACGATCAACTCGCTCAGGCCCTAGCAGAGTTTAGAGGTTTACCGCACCGAATTGAATTTTTGCGTGAACTCAACGGCGTGAAATATTATGATGATAACTTTTCTACTACTCTACCGTCGCTCGCGGTAGCATTAGCCGCTTTTCCCCAAGCCAAAATCGTTACCATCATCGGTGGGCGCGACAAAACCAACAATGCCGACTTGCCGAAAATCGCTCAATTATTGCAAGAAAAAGCCGCCTTTACCATACTTATCGGCGAGTCGGGCAGAGAGTTAGCTAAAATTTTGCCAAAAGACAGTTTTATATTAGCGGATAGCCTCGCAGTGGCACTCAGTCTTGCACGCACCACCGCTGAAGAATTCCGACAAGAGCAACAACAGGAAACCATCATCTTGATGTCACCCGCCGCCGCCAGCTTTGACATGTTTAATAACGTTTACGACCGCGGCGCCCAATTCCAAAAGTTAGTTCAGGAACTCCGCTAATGACTGGTCTTGATCATAAATTAGCTCAATTGCGCCAAGATTTTCAAGAAACTTGGCGCAAATTACGAATTGACCAGAAGATTCAAACTCAACAAAATCTCGAAACCGAAGTCGCCCAACCCGAAATTTGGCTTAACCCAGATTACGCCAAAACTCAAAACACTAAACTCGCCCAACTCACTAACGAAATTCAACCTTGGCAACTTCTACGAACTCAAATCAATGACCTCACGGAATTACTCGAACTCAATGACCCCGAAATTAACCAAGAAGTCGATCGTCAGCTCGACATTCTCGACACAAAGCTACAAGAGCTTAAAAAAGCTCTACGCTTCACGGGTAAATTCGACAGTAGTAATGCAATCTTGCGTATTACCGCCGGCGTTGGTGGTACTGAGGCAATGGACTGGGCCAGTATGCTTGAACGCATGTATCTGCGTTGGTGTGAAGCTAAAAGTTTTAAAACCAACTGCCTAGAACGTACCGCTGGCGAAGAAGCTGGTATTAAAACCGCTGTTTACGAAATCACTGGGAATAACGCCTATGGTTTACTCAAAAGCGAGCATGGTGTACACCGACTCGTACGACTTTCGCCATTTAACGCCGACAACTTACGTCAGACCAGTTTTGCGCTCATCGAGATTCTGCCAGTTATCGAAAATACCGAAGAAGTCAAAATCGATGAGAAAGATTTGCGGATCGATGTCTACCATTCTGGCGGGCACGGCGGCCAAAGCGTCAACACCACTAATTCCGCCGTGCGTGTCACTCACTTGCCAACCAACACCGTAGTTGCTATCCAAAATGAACGTTCACAGCTCCAAAACAAAGAAAAAGCTATGGAAATTCTACTTGGCAAACTGGCCCAAATGCAACAAGAGCAGCAAGCCGAGAGTATCAACAAACTCCGCGCCGGAGAATCAGCCAAGTGGGGTCAACAAATTCGTAATTACATCTTGCAACCTTACAAATTAGTCAAAGATACTCGTACCAAGCACGAGAACAAAGACCCTGACAGTGTTCTAGATGGCAAATTTGACGATTTTATCGACGCATACCTAGAATCTACCATTGAAGAATAATATATCATCCATGGTTGATATATTATTGCCTATTCATTCGGCTTATGGTATCATGATATTATGATTCTGCTCGATCGAATTACAAAAATCTATCCAGGCGACGAAAATCCTGCGCTCGACAATGTCTCGCTACATATCGAGCCTCATGAGTTTGTCTTTTTAGTCGGTAAATCTGGTGCCGGTAAATCTACCTTGATCAAAATGATTACCAAAGAAGAGCAACCTGACTCGGGCAAGATCGTCGTCGGCGGCATTGATCTTGATTACGTTAAAAAACGTCATATTCCACATTATCGCCGCCGCCTAGGAGTTGTTTTTCAGGATTACAAACTTTTGCCTACCCGCACCGTATATGAGAACGTCGCCTTTGCCCTCGAAATCGCCGGCATGCGCGGACGCGAAATCGCCAAAACCGTACCAAAAGTACTTGATTTAGTCGGGCTTTCACATCGTGTAAATAATTTTCCCGCTCAGCTTTCTGGCGGCGAAAAACAACGTGTTGCCATCGCCCGTTCCGTCGCCCGCCAACCCAAAATCCTCATCGCCGACGAGCCTACTGGTAATCTCGACCCGCTTACTCGCCAAGAAATCATTGATTTACTACAAAAAATTAACGATTTTGGCACTACTTTACTTGTTACTACACATGATGAAAAAATTGTCAACAACCTCAGCAAGCGTGTAATCACACTCAAGGATGGCCGCATCGTCGACGACCAAAAAGAGCACGGCGTCTACCGCCTTGACAGCGAACCAGAAGACCTCATTCGCCGTATCCAAAATGGGGAAGAACTTGCCCAAAATTTAGCTTTTTCTCACGTTGTCAATAGCCTAAATCTCCAAAAGAAACCCCTCAATACTACCGAACCACCAACTCACCGTAAGCCCGCTCCTATTCGCGCTCCGGGTTTCGCTAAAAAAGAACAAGCCAAGGCTACGGCAAAAACTGCTCAACCCCGCAACAAAGCCGACAAGGTTGTCCGCATTCCTCGCAACCATAATCAAGTTAAAAATGCCCCCGTTGAGCAAAAGGTTAATCTTCGCCCACGCAAAGCTCCGAATAATCTCAAAAAAGCAGTCCCCGGCTCTGCCAATCAATGGTATACCGCCAACCGCCCTCTCAAAGCCGCCCCTAAACTCAGCAGTTTGAGTCTTGGTCAAACCGTTAAACTTAAACCCGCCCCCAGCGTAACCAAGAATCTACAGCAAACCATAAATTCACAAATTAAACAAAAACGGGTCGCCTAAAATTCAAACAAATATGGAACATTAAACATGGTTAAGCAAAAAACAACTAAAAATCGCACCAATCGCAAGGCCGCCAAAGAGCATTTGCGTACTTTAGTCGAGAATAGCAACGTCAGTCACGTACGCTCCACTGGCCGTATTGTTAAATATGGTGCCATCGGCTTCACTCGTAATATCTGGCTCTCCATTGCTGCTACTTTGGTTATGACAGTAACCTTAGTAATTCTCATGATTACGGTTTTTGCCAGTCTGATTTTAACTGCCACTGCCAAAACTATGCAACAAAAGATTGATATTTCGATTTATTTTACTCCTAGCACCAATCTCGACACCATGAACGAACTAGCAGACATCATGCGTACCGACGAAAATGTTGACACGGTAGAAGTTACCGACTCTGCCAGCGAATATGAAATCTTCCTACGCGACCGTCAAGACAATGAAGAGCTTCTTTCTGCTTTAGAAGATGAAGCTATGCACGAACTCATGCTTAATACCATGCACCCTACGATGCGCGTCAAAGTCAAAGACCCTAACGATCTCTCTAGTGTCAAGAACCTCGTCGAAAACACTGCACGTTTTCAAGAATTCATTGACCCCGAAGAAGCCCCCACTTATGACGTTAATCAAACCGAAATCTCCACCATCAATTCTTGGGCCAATATCGCCAAAAACGGCGGGCTTATACTCGGCGCAGTCTTTTTGGTGATTTCTATTCTAGTCATCTTCAATACTATTCGTATGGCAATTTTTTCACGACGCGAAGAAATTCATATGATGCGCTTGGTTGGCGCCGACGGCAGTTTTGTGCGTGGACCATTCCTCATCGAAGCACAGATCTGCGGTATTATTTCTGGCATTCTCGCTAGTACCATAGCTTACATCGGTTTTCATTTCCTAGCACCCAAACTTGCCAATTACGGCATTGATGTCTCGGCCGTGACTGAGATCTTCGAATCAAAAATGCTCGTTGCCGTCTATGCCGTCATGTGCGGTATCGGTATTATCATCGGTTCTATCTCTGCTCGCCTTGCCATGCATAAATATCTACGTTAATTGCCTAAATCTTTACATTTAGCCTCAAGCGTGATATATAATTATTATGGTAAATAAACACAAGTCTTTTGGCTTACGTAATATACTTATCTTAACTACGGCGTTTGTCATTGCCGGAATTAGCGGCTACCATTTTCTCCAATCCGAATCCCCCGTCCAAGCTTACCCTGTCGGTTGTGTCAGCCAGGCTTGCCGCGAAGCTGCCGACCGCGCCGAAGCCGCCGAGCGTAATGCCGCTGCCGCTGCCGCCAACGCCGAAACACTCGAAGGCGAAATCAACAAACTTAATGCCGAAATCTCGGTTCTCGAAGCCGAAATTGAATCCAATCAAGCTGTCGCCGCCGATCTCGCCGACCAAATCAGTGAGAACGAAGCCAAGCTTGAGCTACAACGCATCGCCCTCGCCAAACTGCTCGAAAAATCTTACCGCGAAGAAAAAGATACTTCCGATGTAATTATTTTACTTGCCGGCAGCGAATCTATTGGCGACTTTGCCGAAAAAAAATCCCGCCAATCCAGCGTCGAAGCACAAGTCACTACTTCCACCAAAAACATTAAAACTCTCAAAGAAGAACTCGAATCACAAAAAACCCGCGTTGACGGCCTCATTGCTAGCGCCGAAGCTAGTCGTAGTGAAATTACCAATAAGCGCAATGAACAAGATCGTCTCATGGCTAAGTACGAAGCCAACGCTGAGGCTTATGCCGCCGACGCCGCTAGCGCCCGCGAAACAATGCAACGTGAAATTGCCGCCGAAATCGCCCGTTATAATACCGGTGGCGTAGTCGGCGACGGCCGTAATACCTATCCTTGGGCGGGGAACTGCCCGCAAGACGATTCCGAATATATCGTGGTTGGTGGCTATGTTTGTCAATGTACTAGTTATGCCGGATGGAAAACCAAAGAATACTGGGGCATCTATATCTCTTCGTGGGGTAATGCTAAATACTGGGGCAATTCCGCACTCAATCGCGGCTACGTCGTGGATGACAACCCTGCTCCGCACACCGTCGGTTACAGTACCGCTGGTATTTACGGGCACGTAGTCTGGGTTGAAAGTGTTAATGCTAATGGCACGATTAACATTACCGAATATAATAACAGTGGCAGTTCCAAGAGCGGTTTACCAGGCGATTTTGGTGCCCGTTATAACGTCAATCCCAGAGCTTATCGCTATATTCACTTTGATTAAAATTTCACATATCATTCGCCCTGTGCTAAAATAGTAACATGTCAACATCTTGGGAAGAAAGGCGCGTTAGCTTAGGCGGAGCCATCATCGGCGGCGCCATTACACTCATCGTGGGAGTTTTTATCGGTCTCAATTGGCACAACTTCGCCGGTTACATTTTGCCATATTTCGGCAATAATAGTTCTTATGCCAGCCACGATTGGTCTCCACTCGACGAAGTTTATGCAGCACTTTCCGCCAACTACGACGGCGAAATTGACCAGACCGCCTTGATTGAAGGCGCCAAAAAAGGCCTCGTAGAATCTATCGGCGATATATACACAGTTTACATGGATCAAGAAGAAGCCTCAGCCTACGAAGACAGTCTTCACGGCAAAGTCGGTGCCGGCATCGGCGTAGAAATCGCTCTGCGAGATAATTATGTCCGTGTTATCCGTACCCTTCCTGACAACCCTGCCGGCAAAGCTGGCGTCAAAGCTGGTGACATTATCTACAAAATCAACGACGAAGAAGTTTACGCCGAATCTACCGACGTCATTTCTAGCAAATTGCGCGGCGAACCAGATACCGAGGTCAAACTTACCATAGTCCGTGACGGCGAAGAAAAAGATTTTACACTCAAGCGCGAAACTATCAACAATGTTTCTGCCTACGTTGATTATGACGGAGACACCGCAATTATCACCATTTCCCGTTTTGATAGTGACACTGGCACTATTGTACGCGACATTGTCAGCAAAGATTTTAAAAATAAAAACATCAAAAAAGTTATTTTAGATCTCCGCAATAATGGTGGCGGCTACGTCGACGCCGCTGTCGAGCTCCTTTCGCTTTGGCTAGACAACGAAAACGCCTTTATTGAACGTGGCAAAAGCGGGCAGGATAAGAATCATGCGACTTTACGTGGCCAGGCTCTGCTCAAAGATACCCCAACTATCGTCCTCGTCAATGGCACTACGGCTTCTGCTTCAGAAATCGTAGCCGGCGCACTTCAAGACTACGATAAAGCCACTTTACTAGGCGAAAAAACTTATGGCAAAGGTGTCATGCAAACTCTCCTTAATCTTCAAACTGGCATGCTTAAAGTTACCACCGCCCATTGGTATACTCCAAATGGCAATAGTATTAACGGCGACGGTATCACTCCAGATGTCGAAGTCGAACTCACCTACGAAGATACCAACATGAGCCGCGACCCTCAGCTCAATGCCGCCAAAAAGCTCAAACTTTAAATTACATATTATAATATATAATATAATAGGAGGATTCCAATGGAAGAAAAACATACTACAAACCCTACTATCAAGGTTTACTCGACCGCAACCTGCCCGTACTGCCATGCGCTCATGGACTGGCTCGATCAGCAAGGAGTCGATTACGAAGAAATCGATGCCTCAGCGCTACCCAACATTGACGTCGTACCTGTTACCGAAATCAACGGTCAAAAAATCGTCGGCTTCGATCGCCCAGCTATCAAACAGGCTCTCAAAGAATTCGAAGCAGCCGAATAAAGGTATCTATAATCATGGAACAAGACGCTAAACCACCCCTGGTCTTCGTTCATGGCTTTCGTGGTGCTCCAATTGGCCTCCAAGCCGTAGCCAATCAACTACATAATTACGGCTATCAAACCTACTTGCCAGCGATACCGCCCTTTGCCGGCGCTGAGCCATTCGAACGCTATGATATTAAACACTATGTAGAATTTTTACACAATTATCTTACTAAAAAACATCTTACGAAGTCGATTCTGATCGGTCATTCCATGGGATCCATTATTTGTGCCGCTGCCGGAGAACATTATCCAGAAATACTGGATGACAAACTTATTTTACTATCTCCGATTTCCGTACGCACCAATCCAGTACTTGGTGCAATATCTTCACTCAGTGCTATTTTGCCACGCAAAACCGTTGATTACATTACTACACGTTTTCTATTTGTCCCTAAAGACCATCGGTTATTTCATCAGACCATGACCACTACGCACGCCTGCAGCGCCAATTCTACTGCCTCGCGTCACGATGAAATTGCTGCCGCACGCTTTTCAACTCGCCACGCCGTCAATGATTTCCATCCACTGCAACACGTATTATTGTTAGCCGGAGCACATGATAAACTCATCCCTCGCGTCGCTACCGAAGAACTCAGCGGACATTTTAAGCACGCTCAGACTTATTTTATACCTAATAGTGGGCATCTACATAATTACGAAGCCCCGCTCGAGACAGCTAACGCTATCCATCAGTTCATCGCCACAACGTCTACTTAGGCAAAAACAGCCAGCCAATCAACCAACTAACCATTATCTCCTTCACTCTTCAACCGAATCGCTTCCTGATAAATCTCCACAAAGCGCCTTAGCGTATTATTTAAATCATGTTTTTTGGCAATTTCTAAGCTCTGTTTTCCCATTTTTTGCCTCAATTCATCATTCTGCAAAATTCGCACCAACGCATCTGTCATCTCCGCTACGTCGCCTGGCCAGCAAAGCAGCCCGTTTTTCTTGTGTTGACATAGTTCGCGTACCGCCCCAGCATCAACCGCCACAAGAGGCAAGCCCGTCGCCGCTGCCTCGATCAAAACAATCCCTTGCGTCTCAGTCTCACTAGCAGTTGCAAAGACCTTAGCCACACGATAAAGCCCCATCGTGTCCGGCGGCATCACCCTACCAGGGAACCGTACCGATTTTTCAATGCCTAGAGCCTGCGCCAGGTCTTGCAGGTGCCGTCGATCCGTGCCATCTCCCGCGATTACCAATATTGCCTCCGGCACCTCCTCCAGCACTCCTGCAAATGCCATCACCACGTTACTCAGACTTTTCTCGGGATCAATTCGCCCCACATAGAGAATAATCGGCCGTTCTTTTGGTAGATGATATTTACGATAAATCCGCTCGGGCACCCGGCCTGGCCCAAATTTCGCCAAATCCACCCCGTTCGACAACGGCTCAACTTTTACATCAAACTTCTTCCGCTTTTTTGGTACCAAATCATCAATCGCCATCTCCGTTGGCATCGTTGCATACTCCGAATGTTTCAAAAAACTCGCCATGTAAGCCCTTAGCACCGCATCCAATGGCTTTTTCAACGGCTTTAATAATTTCAGTTGACTTGTGATATTGTCCGGATAGGCATGCCCAGTACTCACCATTGGCACATCATATTTTTTTGCGTAACGTCGCACCGCAATCGCAATCATTTCCGCGGTTTGATTATGAATCACGTCTGGGTGAAATTTATTCAAAGCTCTTTTCACTTCCAAATACGGATCCACCGTAATCCATAATCCATGCCGATACGCTAGACGCGGTAATGGCAACCCCAAAAACTCCTTACCTTCTGGTACCTCATTGATTTGATCAGGATAAAACGGGAAACGAATCGAACGCAGATACACCGTCGTCACACCATCACGTCGCACTCGGTGTCGCTTACCATTAAAACTAGGGCAAATCACCAGAACTTCATGCCCCTGTTTTGCAAGCCCCCTAGCCAAATTATGCGCAAATACCGCCACCCCATTCGTCATCGGGTAATATAAATCAGATGTAATCGCAATTTTCATGCTATAATGTATTATATCATGAAGAAGAAAAAAACTCCAGACAACGTCACCGTCAATCGTCGCGCCCATTACGATTACCAGCTTGAAGACGAGCTAACCTGCGGCCTTGCGCTCACCGGTCCAGAAGTTCGCCTCATTCGCGACCATCACGTTCAGCTCAAAGGCTCTTTTGTTACAATTCGCCGTGGCGAGCTCTGGCTTAACAACCTCACGCTCGGTGCTGATACTGCCAAAAACCTCAAACTACTCGTCACCAAAAAACAACTCCACGCCCTCGAACGCGCCAAACAAGCCGGTTCACAACTGGTTCCCGTCAAATTGTTAGCCGGCGGGCGCTACATTAAACTCGTCATCGCCACCGGCAAAAGCAAGAAAAGATACGACAAGCGCGAAACTATCAAACAGCGCGACATTACCAGAAGCCTCAAACAAACTAGGCTCTAACCCACCAAACATATCAAACTAGTAAAATTATTATTATTATCAAAATTGCCCCAGAACTCTCAAGCCCTAGGGCGCATGAAAAAAGAAAAGAAACATGAAACTTTCCTACGGCGTCTACGATATGGTTTATCGATTCATCACTACTATTTCACTACGTATCAAATCAAAAACATCACGCAATCTTTCTAATAACTTTTCGTAGGTTATATCTGGCCGATATATTGCGACTTCGCGCGGATAATCTACCAGCTTACACTGAATTTTACCATACAACATTTCCAGCAGATTCATATCGTATGCCGTTAAAAGCTGCTGCCGGCTCAAAGACTCAATCGCATATTGTGCCAAGACTACATCAGCATCACGAATCCGCTCCATATCGGCCTCATCCGTTAAGCCATAAAGGTCCAAATATAACTCCACATAATCCAACACGTAAAAACCCACTTCCACCTCAAACGGATCATCTTCTAACATCTCGGCCAAGCGAATTTCATAATTCTTACTGAAATCATGCAGCCGCTCTCGTCTTTCGCGCTGCAACGCTACATCGTCAATCTGTAAAAACTCTTCACGCAGATTGCTAAAGATTACATTAAATTCTGATCTCAAGATTTCCGGTGTACTTTTTGCAATATATTCCTGCTCAGATTTAGAAAAATTAGCCTCCTTAAAACAGCGTTTCTCGGTACCAAACACTAGACCCAAAACTCGATATTCAGTCCCCGACAATAATCCACTCTGCCGTCTTTCGTTCAGAAATGTCTTTAATCTTTCGAGTTGCTGAGTTTCAAAGTCCACAATCGCCATTAGCGGAATATTATACATCATTCGGTACATCTCCGCATAATCCAATTCGCCGCAACGCACTGTGATATTCTTCAATTCATCTTCGCGGCATTCACCAATTTGCTCTAGTCCACAAACGGCCTGTCCCTTTTCCAAAACATCTGTCTGCATAGTATTATTCTGCGCCATCGTCTACTCCTCCTTCTCTACAATCAAAACCGCTCGCAGAAACGGCATCGCCTACACTTGCCTCTTTCTTCTTGTCAAAGAACCATAGCCTCACTATCTGTTACAATCCGTATTATAACAAAAATACCCCAGAGCATCAACTCCAGGGTAAATTTTGATTCGAAATCACCCCCTTTCAAGAAAGAAGATACAAATTATGCGCCCAAACAGCTTTCTATTGGAACTAATCACGCGTCGTCGTTTTCTTCGTCTGCGCACGTTTCTTTAGTGCAAGCTGCTTATCAACTTCCACCAAATTTCGCAAGAAATTTGATAAGTCCATCAGAATTAATTCTGAAGAATGCGATCTTAAATAATTCGCAGTTACGTCCGAAGCAACTACATCTGAAGCAGCAGCATCGCTATCCCCAGAGCCAAACGGATTACAACCAAAATATTCCTCGATATCGCGCTCCTCCTTTCCAAAAAGTAGCTCCAAAAGCTCCTCAAAATGTGTGTCAATCGAATCATCATCGTTCCAAGCATCAATAATACTCTTCAGACGTACCTTATCTGCTTCAGTTGCTATTCCCGTAGCAATCGGCACATCGTAAAGCGCGTCAAAAAGTTTCCCATAATTCAGATCCCCGCAATGTACCGTCCGTATTTCTCCAGTCTTCCAGCCTTCTACTATCTGTCTAATCTCTGTTAAGTTCATAAAATACCCTCCATTCTTTTTCGAATCAAAAATAAATTATAAAAGTGCCATATCTTTCTATTGTATCACACTTTGTTCAAAAAGTCAATACTTTTTTCACATTTTCTGCCAAAAATCGCAAAAATGTCAAAAAACTCCCAAAATATCTGAAAAACTGACAGAAAAAACTGGCAAAAACACACTTCTAAGTCCCAAAATCCCCGCAGAAAACCCTATTTTTGCTATAATTAAACTATGAAAATTTACTCTTGGAACGTCAATGGCCTGCGCGCCGTCCTACGCAAAAACGCCCTACAAGAATTTATCGCCAGCGAAAATCCCGACATTCTTTGTTTACAAGAAACCAAAGCCAAACCCGGTCAAGCCGAATTCGATTTACCCGATTATCTCGAAATCTGGAACAGTGCCGACCGCCCTGGTTATTCTGGCACTGCCGTTTTTACTAAGTTCCAACCACTCAGCACCGACCAAAATTTCCTCCATGACCCCGAAATCCAAACTTATTTCCAGACCAGTGGCGATCAATATGGCGATCCGCTACACGAAGGGCGCGTCCTCACGGTCGAATATCAGCCTTTTTATCTCGTTAACGTTTATACGCCCAACAGCAAACCCAATCTTTCGCGCCTCAAACTCCGTGAGAACGTCTGGGATCCAGCTTTTTTACAATACCTACGCAACCTCGAACAGACCAAACCAATCATCGTTTGTGGTGATTTTAACGCCGCCCACACCCCGCTCGACCTCGCCCGGCCCAAAGATAACGAAGGCCACGCCGGTTTCACCAACGAAGAACGTCAGGGAATCAAAAATCTCCTCGGCGCTGGCTTTATTGACAGTTTTCGCGAATTTTACCCCAGTGTCCAGCGCTACACTTGGTGGTCACACTGGGCCAAATCCCGCGAACGCAATATTGGTTGGCGTATCGATTATTTCTTCGTCTCACCGCAACTCCTTCCTAATCTTAAACACGCCGAAATCCACGAACACTTTCTTGGCTCCGATCACTGCCCAATTTCCATTGAATTAGAATTTTAAAACACCTTCCGCAGGGACCATCACTATGCCAAATTTCGCCAAACTCGATCACGATTTCTCCTACTGGCAGAAACAAACTCATCCACTTTTTGCTGATTTGATCTGGAATCTGCCCGAACAAAAATCCAGCACCCTTACTATTATTGGCGGTAACAGTCAGAATTTTTCCGCCCCGATTCACCTCGGCGAGTTCATAAATCAACATCTACCTTTTCGTACTACCAAAATCCTCCTTCCAGACGTTTTGCGTAGCAAAATTCCACCCGTACCGGACTTTATTTTCAGCCCTTCCACCACTAGCGGTTCTTTTGCCAAATCTGCTATGCTGCCAGACCATCTCGCTCATTCCGATGCTAATATTTTCATCGGCGACCTTTCCAAAAACTCCGCCACCGCCATCGCCCTTGCCGAAGCTCTCACGCAAGTCCTTAGTTCAACTAGCGCCGCCAATAATAGTTCGTCAAACAATGCCCAAAGCGCATCAAATCATCAACAGCAAAACCGCCTCACCATCCTTACACGTGACACCGTTGATTTACTTGCGCCTGAGGCTAGCCGCTGGCTCTTATTTCCAGAAATTTATCTCGTTGCTTCTATGGCGCAACTCCAAAAAGTCTTCCGCGCCGCCTACTATCCTAAAATGATTATGCTTTCTCAACCATTAATCCCTATCATTGAAACCCTACATAAATTCACTTTAACTTATCCAGTAACTATCCTCACTTTTCATCAGGAACAAATCATCGTTGCTCATCACGGCAAAATTATCACTACACCCATCATCGACACGGATTACTCGCCCATCTCGCTCTGGTCTGGACAACTCGCCGCACGCATCGCCGCCTTAAATTTATTCAACCCTAATCACCAACTCGAAGCTACCGCTGCCGCAATTCTTTATAAATAATTCTTTATAAAGAATTATTTATTCAAATACGGTCTACGCGCCTCTTCGTAAACCGACAATAATTTTTCTACCTGCACTTCTTGCGAAATCTCCCCACGATTCTTCAGCATCTGTCGGCTCATCTGTGCAATCTGCCGTGGTTCAATACCATTCAGCGCAATTGCCATCGCCACCGACTCCGGACCCCCCGCCAGCACATAGCTACCTTCTGGCACCACTTCTCTCATCTCCGGATCGCAAAAAAACACCGGCAACCCCGTCGCCTCCGCCTCTAATAGCGTCATACCTTGCGTATCAAAATTATACGAAGCCATAATCCCCAAATGCGCTTCTTGCATCCGCTTAATAATTTCTGGCAACTTTCGCCGCCCGTAAAACTTCGCCTTTAAGTCATGTTTTTTCACAAAACGCTCAGCTCTCCGCAGCTCATTTCCGTCGCCATACACATATAATAAATATGGTCGCTCCATCAGCGTCAAGCCATGCAAAAACGGTAACAAACGTTTCTCGCGCGAGGCTCGCGAATTCCACACCATTTTTAGTACATCACCATCAATCATTCTACGCGGCGCAAAATCCTCCGCTAGAATTTCCGACGACACCGCATTAGATAGTTTCTGCACTGGCTTCGTTACGCCATAATGCAATAATTTACTCGCAAAATGTTCCGACGGCGTCAATACAACATCTGCATAATCTGCATGATTCACCATCAACTCCCACATTTTCGCTCTTGCTCGCGTAGAGGCCTGAAACTTATCTCGCTTCACCTGCATCGTGTGCGGTAAATATTTTTGGTGTTCATAATTCAAGATTCGCGCCGCCAAATTCTTCCACGGGTGCGATACGTTGATTGCAATTGCCATGTCTTCACGCCCGTGCATCGTCTGTACTAACGGCAAACCAAAACGCCGCGCCAACCGAATCCCTGCCAAACTACAACTCGCCTCATAATGCACATGCACCACATCAAATTCCGCAAAATTTGGAAACTTTTCTAATACAAATTCTTCCACTAACTCCGGTCGTCGCGCCAGCACTGCACCGTTAATCCGCCACACTCGACAAGTAGGCACTGTTACCACGCCTTTTTCATGCGCATCAAAACCCGGACAAAATACCGTTACTTCGTGCCCATTTTTTTCTAGCTCTGCCTTTTGCGCCTGAATTGACGAAACAATCCCCCCCACCGTCCACGGCGCATAAAGATCCGTAAAAATCGCTATCTTCATTTTATATTATTATATACTATATATCTATTTTTGCCTAGACTATACTTCATTTCTCCTGCTTAACTCAAGCTTAAACATTTTCAATAACTCATGTTTCTTCAAAACTTTACACCACACCTTAATATCTTGTATACTAAAATTATGAAGAACTACACAAATTATCGCACCGCCGAAAGTGTCTCACCAAAACACCCCGACAAACTCTGCGATCAAATCTCAGACGCCATTCTCGATGCTTATTTAGCTAATGGCCCGCATGCTCGCGTCGCCGTCGAAACTTGTGGCGGCCATGGCGAAATCTTCGTTGTCGGTGAAGTTACGGCCAATACTCACGAAATCGACATTCCAGCCATCGTCACGCGCATCACCGGCGACGATAGCCTGAAAATTTCCGTCAACCTCGTACGCCAAAGCCCTGAAATCGCCCAAGGAGTAGATACGGGCGGCGCCGGCGACCAGGGAATTATGATCGGCTATGCTTGCGACGAAACTCCTGAGCTCCTCCCCAACGAAGTCGTCGGCGCCCGGCGTCTCAACCAGCATATTTATTCTCAATATCCTTACGACGGCAAAACTCAGCTTACCATCGTCATGGATCCCGATGGCAATCCAGACCATTTTTACACTAAATCTATCGTGGCTAGTTTTCAAAATACTCCTCAAGCCGCTCTCCGTAAGCTAGTTGATGATTTTGTCGCCGCCAACCATCTCCAACCATTGCCAAATCAAACTATCGAATATCATCTTAACCCCGCTGGCGATTGGTCGCAAGGTGGCTTCGCTGCTGATACTGGGCTCACCGGACGCAAGCTCATCGTCGATAATTATGGTCCACGTATTCCAATTGGCGGCGGCGCTTTTTCCGGCAAAGACCCTTCCAAAGTTGATCGCTCCGCAGCCTACATGGCGCGCCGCATTGCCGTTGATTATCTACGCGAATACCACGCTCATGAAGTTTTCGTGCGCCTGGCCTACGCTATCGGCTACGCCGAACCGCTCGAACATACTGTAAGTATTGATGGTCGGACCCATTCAATTATCCATAACCCCAATCTTTCCACGCTCGGCAATCCCCGCGACGGCTACAATCTCACTCCACGGGGAATCATTCAATCGCTCAATCTACTTCGTCCCGTTTATGAGCCCACCGCCCGCTATGGGCATTTCGGCGAAGGATTTGAGTGGGATAAGTAATTTTACCTCGCTCAAATTTTTTAACGAGCCAAACAACGCACTGTAAAGCCATAATACTGCGCATCGTACTTGCTTGGATAGATTACTCGGTAATTTGCCAATATATCATACACTGCGTTCACATTATTCATCGCAGTACCACTCCAATAATATCCTTCATCCCCTGCATGGCGCAAAGCTCCATAGTTAGAATGCTTAAAAACCGCACCCGACATTACTAGATGCATCGGATCACCAAAAACATTCTGCGAAGCACCGTTTATATTACTTTGCAAAATTGGCGTATACATATTCGTGCTCCCAGCCGCCGTTTTATATCCTTCACTACCAGGATAACCATAAACCAAAAGTAAACTATAAAAACTTTTATCACGCCCCACTGGTATACCGACACTACTAGCTCCCGCTTTAGGCAACGTCCAACCTTTCGGACAGATTGATTCTTTTGCGTCCAAAAAATCCTCTCCCGCCGGGAGCTCCGCCCCGTGAATATCCGTCTCATAAGTTCCCGCAATTGCCGTATTCCACATATAATAATTACCGATTAAATAGTGTGCGTCATATGTTTGCTCTTTTTCATTAATTGCCACAAAATCACTTTGTTTATTATTCCATATACCAGGCCCAGCCTCAAACGTCGGTTTCCAAGTTCCCACATTTCTGAATCTAGCACAATTCACATCCAATAACTGCCCTGGCCTCACTGCATTATATCCATCATCATTTGGCGAATCAGCTGTCGGAGCGCTATTGCAAATCTCCGCCTCTAGTGGCGTCGCCAAGACAAAATCTCCCAAACCCCACGATTCTGCTCCATGCTGATTTAATAATGGCTGATTCGCTGGTATACCGTATTCTGTCGGCCTAACATATCTTTTCGTATCCTTAACCTTACTATCATCCTCCAATTCCGCTTCAGTCAGCACTTGCCAAATACGACCATTGGCCAGGTTCGTATCCGCACTTGTCAATTGCTGCCCAGCCTTCAGGTCCAATGCTAAGTTCTGTGTCATCCAACAATTCTGGTCTGCCAGTTTGCTTACCCAGTACTGTTTACCATCACGGATGTCAATTAGCTGCTTACTGACTTCGTTACCTGGTGTGATATTACCTGTGTTAGCACAAATCCCCGCCGTCATATCCTGCATATAGACGAGCTGAGTCAGATTAGAAATTACGTTTGGATTTGCTACGACCGAGACTTGCACGGTATTGGCATATTGTCCGGCTGGCAGGTCGGTGCTCACCTTTGCGCCAAAGGTCAAATTATAAGTATCTCCCGTTGTTGTGCTTGGTTCATTGTAGATCTTCGTATCATTAGTTGGTACTGCCGCATACTGTGTCGCGCTACTTGCTGCATCTTTAGTTAGAGCATACCCCCAAGTGTTGTTCGCAAAACTCGCTGACGTTGGCGTACCGCTTACTGCCTGAATCGTATTAGTCTTGTTTGGATCCGTACTAGTCATGCTATTAGTTGCATCCAAAGTCTTTAAGTACAGGCTATAACCCTCTTGGTTATTAGTGCTCACCGTCAGGCTAGTTGGTGTACTAGCGAAGGTGCCTTCGCCCGTTGGCGTCACGTCAATCGTCACTTCCGAATCAAGTGCTACCGAGACGGTAGCCGCCGCATTCACTACCGCACGCGTCTGGGCTACACTAGTAGAATTTTGCACTGCATCTGCGCCTGACGTACAAATTGGTAGAACCAACACCAGCATCAGTAGACCCAAAAGTCCACAAGCGCTCCAGCCCACGGTACTCAACTTGTAATTTATCTTCAATTTACCCATTGTACCTCCTTACTATTTATTTTGCTGCATCAAAAACTTAGCAAATTACTTACTAAATCCTCGATATCACCCAGCAGTATCACTTTTGCAAAGTAAGAGTAAATCATAAGGTCGCAATTCACCCTCTACTAAATCAGCGCAAACTATGAAAACGCCCACCTAGTACCACCTACAAAAAGCGACACCGCCAGGGTGTCCAACCTTTATCCATAACCAGATTCATAATTGACAACTGACTACTTCGGCGATGCCGCTTTCAGCAGTCAGAAGCCGTTCATTAGTTAATAAAATAAATCTGGTTTAATTTTAATAAAGGTTGGACACTTTCATTATATCACAAGTATTTTCAAAACAAGTACTTTTGCAAAAAATCCTCACCATCAGCGAGGATTCCTCTGCAGCACTATTTCTAAATTTTTCGACTATGCCCCTCGTAACCATACTTATGCGTAATCGGATCTTCAAACAAAAAATTATGCAAAGGGAACTTAGTCAACAATAAATACGCTGCCAAAATCATCGTACTAATAATCATACTCACAATATCACTTGCCACACCAATTGCTGGCGCTTGCAAAACCAACACAAAGACTAAAGCACTCAAAAACGCCGCAATAATAAAAATCATAATATCTACTGGCAAAATCGACTTCTTCACTTTCCAAATACTATGATATCCATAAAACAATATCGGAATCACCACCACCGGCACCACAAAAGACAAGCTCCGCGCCAACCAATAATTCGGATTATCCCCCAGCCACCACACGTCCACCAGCATACACGCAAAAGTCCCCGATAGTGCTAACTTAATATGCTCCCACGTACTTTCATTCACTGCCGCAAAAATCGCCACAAATTTATTCCGCCCACTCCATGCATACGCAAAATGCAACAAACTACCAATTACACTTACCGCCAAAGTCTCCACCAAAACAATCCACCACATAGGCAAGTTTCACCTCCATTTATTTCTTTACATAACTATTATATCATGCCACCGCAAAATCATACTCCAACCATCAAAAAACATACCTCCAGCTTTCAAAAACATACTCTAATCACTAAAAATCATACTCAAACTCCCAATAAACATACTAAAAGTCGCCAAAAATCATATTTTTTCTTGACCAAACACCCTCAACTATGTATTATTGTATTAAGGAGCTAATACAATTAACTGTATCAATGTATTAATACAATGGAATTCAACTTCAATAATGACCGACCAATCTACTTACAGCTCGCCGAGCAGCTAGAAATCTTTATCATTTCTGGCAAAGTTAAACCCGGTGAACGCTTGCTTTCTGTACGCGAACTTGCTATGCAAGCACAGGTTAATCCCAACACCATGCAGCGTGCTTTAGTAGAGCTAGAAAATCACGGGCTAATTTACGCCGAACGTACTAGCGGACGCTTCATTACCAATGACCAAGAACTCCTCGCCGACTATCGTGAAAAATACGCTCACGCCAAAGCACAGCAATTTTATCAAGAAATGGAGGATTTAGGTTTTAGCAAACTCGACGTCGTCAATCATATCATTAAAGAAGGAGGTTTTAACGAATGACGTTATTAGAATTCAAACATATTTCCAAGACTTTTGGCACCACCAAAGTCTTGGACGATATTAATCTCAAAATTCCCAGTGGCAAAATCATCGGTTTACTCGGCAAGAACGGCGCTGGTAAATCCACTCTCATCAAAATTGCCAACGATCTGCTAACCCCCGATTCTGGTCAAGTACTTTTCGAAGGCAAACCGCTCGGCGTCGACAGCAAACTCGCGATTGCTTATTTGCCAGAGCGTACTTATCTCGATCGCAACATGACTGTCCAACAAACTCTACAGTTTTTTGCAGAATTTTACGGTAATTTTAATCTCCAAAAAGCCCAATCTTTAATTCAGAAACTCAAACTTAATCCCGCTACCAAAATCCGCCATATGAGCAAAGGCATGCAAGAAAAACTTCAACTCATTCTCGTCATGAGTCGTAATGTCAAACTCTACATTCTCGACGAACCGCTCGGCGGTATTGATCCCGCTACCCGCGATTACATCCTAGACACCATCCTTACTAATTTCGCTGACGGTGCCAGCATCCTTATTTCCACTCATCTCATTGCCGATATTGAACGTATTTTAGACGAAGTAATTTTTATCGACCAAGGCAAAATTATTTTGACTAGTAATGCCGATAAACTGCGCAACAAACATCATTCTTCCATCGACGCGATCTTTCGCACCACGTTCAAAAACTAAATCCAACTTTTATTAATTTATCATAAAGGAAAAATCTATGTTTCTTCACCTCATCAAATACGACTTAAAATTCATTTTAAAAACCGTCCTCATTTACGGCATTGTTCTACTAACGAGCGCCTTACTGATGAATCTCACTTCCTATGACTACACACCTACCATACTCGACGCTAGTGGCCAAGTTTTCGGTGGCGATCCCGACGCGCCCGTAATTATCCAATTTCTTCATACCGTCTTCTACAACGCCGTAATCGCCATGCTCATCGCCATGTTTCTCAATGCTATTATTCGCACTTGGGCGAGATTCAAAATCAGTATGTATGGCGACGAAGCCTACCTCACGCATACTTTGCCAATCCCTCGGCACACCCTCTGGCTCTCCAAGTTCCTCAGCTCTGCCCTCGCGCTCATTATTACTTTTATCATTGCCGGACTTACCGCCCTCATCCTCAATTTAACCCCCTCCGGTAAGCAGCTCATCGGCGCTTTCGGCCTTAGTCAGAACGCCACTCCACTTTATTATTTCACTTACTTCATCACCGTTTTCGCCCAATTCTTTTTCATGACCATGTGCGGACTTTCCGGTATCGTCATTGGTTATCGCCATGAAAACCACCGCACTCTACATACGCTTCTTTGGGGTTTCTTGATTTATATCATCGGCGCGCTTCTACTCTTTGCCTTAATCTACTTACTCAGCCTTATTGACCTGGGCATCCATCAAGCCATTTTCGGGGATAGTCTCAATTCCCACGGGCTTTTCACTCTTGATTTCATTATCAAAATTCTTTCTTGCATTGGCTTAGCTTATCTCACTATGTCAATTATCCTTTTCTTCCTCGATCGCAAACTTCTCCAAAAAGGCATCAATCTCGATTAGCGATCAGCCCCAAATTACTACTAAACTATATATATATATATATATCAACTACCAGTATCTATCTTAATCATAATTTGTTATAATTAAATCTATCATGAGTCTAATTTTAAAAAATGTTTCTAAAACTTTCGCCGGCAAAACTGTAGTCGATCATCTTTCGTTTTCGCTTGATCGCCCTAGCGTTTTTGGCCTACTTGGCACTAACGGCGCTGGCAAAACTACCACTATCCGCATGTTGCTTGGTATTATTACTAAGGACTCCGGCGAAATCACTTGGCAAGACCATCCAGTCACGCGTAAAAACGTCAACTTTGGCTATTTGCCCGAAGAGCGCGGGGTCTATCCTAAAATCAAAATCTTTGACCAACTCATGTACTTTGCGAATCTCAAAGGTCTAGACAAACTCACCGCGACTAAATCCATCGAAAAATGGGCCGAGCGTCTCAAAGTTAGTGAATATCTTCCTCTTCCTGCCGAAAAACTTTCAAAAGGGAATCAACAAAAAATTCAATTCATGACGGCCGTAATTCACGATCCCGATCTCGTCGTACTTGATGAACCTTTTAGCGGTCTCGATCCCGTCAATACTCAGCTCCTCAAAGATCTAATCATTGATCTAGTCGACCAAGGCAAATACATTATCATGTCCGCCCATCAAATGCCGACTATCGAAGAATTCTGCCATGACATCCTGATTTTAAATCATGGTAAAACTATCCTACAAGGGAATCTCAATGATATTAAATCCACTTATCCAGCAAATCGCCTTTTGATTAATACCGATGCTAATCTGCACCCTCTGCTCAAATCTCATCATCTCAAACTCGAGCACGAAGCCGATCATCGCTATGTCATTAAAATTCCCGCTGAAGCTGCTGCCCACGATTTTCTCAAAACTTTAGTGGCACAAAAAATTTCTCTCACCAAATTCGAAATTTTGAAACCCACCCTGCAGGATATTTTCATCGAAAAAGTTAGCGCAAAGGAATAAGTCATGAAAGATATTTTTATCGTCACTAAATTCACTATGATTGAAATGTTGAAACGCAAATCTTTTCTCATTTCGACGGCTATTATCGCCATTTTAATCGTCCTCGGTTTTAACGTACCAAACATTATCAACAGCCTCAATCCTAGTGACACTAGCGACACGATTCTGGTCATTGACCCTGATCAAGTTTTTCAAAACCAAATTGAATCTCTCAATCACGAGGGCCTAAATTATAAATTTACTCCCAGTGACGCTAGCTACGACGATCTAAAGTCAGAGCTCGAAAACGACGAAATCAAATCCGCTATCATCGTAGAGAAGCCCTCAGGATCTGACCAACCTCAGCCTATCAAATTACGTTATCTTGTCAAAAACACCGCGCTAATCAGCGAAACTCCCCAGCCTATTATTGATCAACTTTCTAGCTTATACACCAATCTTCAACTCCAAAAGCTTCACCTTTCTGATAAACAATTAGCTTCCCTCAACCCTAATTTCGAGTTTAGCCTCGAACAAACTCAGACCGAAGAAATCGGCGGTAATATCTTCGTCATGATGGTTCTTTCTATTGTACTTTTCTATGCTATTTATACTTGCGCGTTCCAGGTTTCTAGTTCTATCACTACCGAAAAAACTTCCAAAATCATGGAAACTCTCGTCACCTCTACCAGCCCGACCAACATCGTCCTCGGCAAAACTATCGGTATCGGCTTAGTCGGCCTGTTGCAAATGGTTTTCTTTGGCATCGTTGCTATTATTAGCGCTTTTAGTTTCCTGGATTCCGACATGATCAGCCAAGTCATCGATCTTTCTAATTTTACCCCACTCCTAGCTTTCATGACCATCATCTATTTCCTCCTCGGCTATTTTGTTTATGCCCTCCTTTTCGCCCTCACCGGCTCCACGATTAGCAAACCTGAAGATATCCAATCCGCAAACGCCCCCGTTGTTATCCTCGTCATGTTTAGTTTTTATCTCGCCTATTTCACCCTCACCGACCCTACTAGCACTCTCAATATTTTCGCTTCACTTTTTCCATTTTCTTCACCATTCTGCCTACCTATTCGCCTCATGATGGGGCTCGCTACACCATGGGAAACAATCCTTTCCTTACTTATTCTTCTCATCACTATTTTCCTCATTGCTCGCATCGCAATCAAAATTTACAGCAACGCGATTCTCAACTACGGCACCAAAATGAGCTTCAAAGAACTGATCAATTCACATAAAAATCACTAGCTCATGGATCAATTAACCTTACGCGAACAGCTTGAAGCACTCAGCGACCCCGCTTACCGCGATTTTCATCTCAAGACTTGTCCACAAGCCGAGCATCTTCTCGGCGTACGCGTACCTGAATTACGTAAAATCGCCAAATCTATCGTCAAAAATTCCAACTATTTTGAATTTCTCGATCAAATTCAACCTTATTATTACGAAGAAATCATGGTCACCGGCATCGTCATCGCTTCCGCACCAATGAGTTTTGATGAACGTCTTAATTATCTTACTTGGTTCCTGCCGATGATTAATAATTGGGCGATCTGCGACTGTTTTTGCGCCAGTTTTAAACCCAAACCATCCGAGCTCACATCTTATTGGCATTTTCTCCTCAGTCTCCAAACTAGCGACGCCGAATATACTTTGCGCTTCATGTATGTCATGATGTTGGATCATTTTATGTCAGCAGAATACCTCCCCCAAATTTTCACTGTCCTCGATTCGGTTCAGTCTGAGTTGTATTATGTTCAAATGGCAAAAGCGTGGCTCGTCGCCGAAATTTTGATTAAATTTTATGATCTTGGTCTCGAATATTTAACGCATGACTATCTCTCCACTTTCGTTCATAACAAATCCATCCAAAAAGCCTGCGAATCTCGCCGTCTCACCTTAGACCAAAAACAACATTTACGCAGTATAAAGCTCTAAAACTCGTATAATATATATATATATATATATATGAAAGGAAATCCCATGCAAGATTTAGTCATCCATGGCATATATAAGCATTACAAAGGCGATTACTATATCGTCGAAGACGTCGCCACGCACAGTGAAACTGGCGAAGAACTAGTCATTTACCGTGGCCTTTATCATGGCGATAAATTTGGCCAATTCCATCTCTGCGCTCGACCAAAAACCATGTTTCTGGAAAAGCTCGATCCACAAAAAGCCCAAAAATTCGGCCAAACTTACCGTTTTGAGCTCCAAGACATTAAAAGCGTCGCGAGTCACTGAAGCTTTCGCACAATCAGTACGTAATCTTATCGCACCACGCAGCGCACCGGAAAAGCAGCTGAACGAGCGGAATAACTCGAAGGTTCAAATTTAGCACGTTCAAAACGCAATCGCCGCACAGACAATGGTTGCGATGCAATATTATATGGATTACGCGACCAATAAAAGCCTACTCCACCCAGTCCATTCAAAGGGCCACCACTAGTAGGCGCATAAATGTCACCGCTACGCAGATAATAAAATGGCGCTCCGGTAACATAATATGTCTTCCCTCCAACATTACCAGAAGACGATGTCAAAGAATTGTAAATACCATATTTACTGAATAATAGGCCAAATGACCCGCTCGTCGTATCATCACCACTATCCGGTAAACGCCAATTTTTTGGGCAAATCGAATCTGGAGCTACGCCGCTAGCGAGAGTGCCACCCGAACCCGCTGTAGCTGCATTCCACTGATAATAGTTACCAACCAAATAATGTTCATCGTAAGTCTTATTATTTTCATCTATCGCCACCAAATCATAATTTATGCCACCCCATGTTCCAGCCTGTGCTTGGAAGCCGCCAGTATACCCCGTATCAACATTCACAAACCCATGCTCGCCACATTGCGAAATGTGCGCAAGCAATTCTGAGCCAGTCCTAGTACACACAGTTGAATCATTTGGTATAGCTGCCACCCAATCACCAAAATTCACCGAACCAGTTCCTGTGTCACTAGAAGTAACCACTGCAGTAGTACTACTAGTCGTAACCGGTCGATAAGCGTTACTAGTGTTATTCCAAAAAGTCTTCGAATTCAAATCCGTATTCTCATTAGTTAAAGCGGTATAGCCGGAACCATCAGCATGTTTAGCGCCACGGGTAGCATCAATATCCAACGCCAAATTCTGCGTCATCCAACAATTCCCATCAGCTAGTTTTGCTACCCAGTATTCTTTACCATCCCGGATGTCGATGAGTTGTTTGGTGACTTCATTGCCGGGAGTGATAGTGGTGTCACCATTGGCTGCCCGAGTATTGGTACAATACTCGGGCTTCATGTCCTGCATGTAGACGAGCTGGGTGAGGTTAGAGACTTGGAGGGGATTAGCTACGGCGGAGACAATGACGTTGTTAGTATAAGTACCAACGGGCAAAGTACGGTCGGTACGGGCACCAAAGCCTAGAGTATAAGTATCACTGCTGATAGTATCGGTCTTAGTGACTTTAGTTTGGGTAGGG
>CAYPTT010000002.1:0-44890 GCA_964413835.1 uncultured Candidatus Saccharibacteria bacterium | reverse complement strand
CCGGGATGGGAAAGAATACTGGGTAGCAAAGCTTGCAGAGGGGAATTGTTGGATGACACAGAATTTGGCGTTGGATCTTAATGAGAAGACTTTGCCGCTGAAACCGGAGAGCTCGGATCTCAATTCCATCGCTAGTTGGCGTCCAGCCACCACAACCGAGACAGCTGTTCCAAAGCGTAATCCTGATCCGCCGGCCACTGAAACGCGGTCATGGAACATGGGCGAGTATGTTCTGGCCACGCCAACGCGTAATGTGTCCTGTAATTCAGCCCGCACTGCCGACGCCACAATCCATGAAGATGGCGCCAACTCTGTGCGTTTTGGTCAAACCATCGAACAGAACTGCACGGATTTTGTCAACGTTAGTAGGGGTGGCTGGCAGCCCACTTTCGCCTCAAGCTTGGCACCTGAAGGAACCTGGACTGGCACGAACTACAACCATACCACGGAAAAACTAGAAAGCTATAGTTATACTGGCCAGTTAGCTGTCGACAAAAATAATAAAACTTATGATGCACATTATCTCATCGGCAATTATTATCAGTGGACCACGGCCACGGCAGGCGGGTCGAGCTCTGGCACGGACACCATGAATACATCCGAAAGTGTTACTGGCAGCCTCACGGATACAAAAAATAGCATTTGTCCTAAGGGCTGGCAGTTACCTAAATCAGGCAGAAATTCCGTTAAAACATCGAATTATTATGCATTACCAATTGATCGCGAGAAAAACTATTATAAATTACTGTATGCTTACGGTTACCCGAACAATACCACTATCGGTAATGGCATTGATGGCTGGATAGTCCCAGCTGCCGGCAGCGCATATACCAACCTCCTCACTGGCAAATATCAAAATATTGCTTTAGCACCAATGTACTATTCGCGTGCCGGATATATATACATTTATGACGCTAGCCTGCGAGCACTAGGCCACACCGGTTCAACTTGGTCAAGTACTGTATCGCCGGCTGCCAAAAACTCTACCTATTATTTCGCCTTCTCGGATAGAGTTATACCGTCGCACGAAAATGCCTATCAATTTGGTTGGGCAGTGCGTTGTCTCGCCCGCTAGAATTCTATTTCATTTATGCTAAAATAAAAATTGGAAGACTATGCAAAAAACGAGAAAAAACTCCACTAGTCACACGTCGCGGCGTCTAGGAAGCTTCGTTCCCGCACATCGCCGTCTATCTAAACAGAAACGTGCTCAGATTCACATTCTGGTCATGCTGGCTTTTTTCAGCATTTCAGTTAGTTTGTGGGAAAATTTCCGTCAACTCTGGCTACAAAAGAACGGTTTTACCGCTACCGAAATCAGTAATGTCACTAGTATCGGCACAGTGGTCAGTGTTATCGGCATTATTCTGGCGGGGAATTTTCTTCGTATGCGCCATTTGCGGATTTTTATGGGGTGCATTCTCGCTAGCAAAGCGCTATTTTTATCGGTTTTGGCAATCTTAAACGGTAGCGAAATGCCCAATTGGATCACTTTTTGTCTGATCATTGACGTTGTTACTACCAATCTCATCGTTATCAGTGTTTATCCCCTAATTACCACGATTATCAAAAATAACCGCGTTTACAGCCGCCGCAAATTGGTCGAATATTTATTCCGTGATATTGGCGTTCTCATTGGTAGCCTCCTGATTAGCCAGCGTTTTAGCCTGGTTATCCTGAGTTATAATGGTTGTCTGGTGGTCTCAATCGTTTTTCTGCTCATCGCGACAATTCTCATGTTTAATCTCCGCGCCTGCATGACCGAGCGTGAGCCTTCGCGCCGACTTTCTACCTTCAAATATGTCAAAAACCATATCCTTAAAGATCGTCTCCAGCGCGTCTATATGATTTATGCTTATCTAGCCGCCACTTCTTTTGCTGCTGCCCTTGGACTCAAAATGCTCATGCTGACTAACCAGCTGCATTTTTCTGTTAGTGTTTCAACTGATTTCTTGCTCGTCGTTGGGCTCCTCTCTGATCTAATCGGCATCGTTGCACTAAAATATTTCACGCCCAAAAACGACTATCTCACCATGTTTTTCAAATTTGGCGTTCGCCTGCTAATCTACCTTGTAGCCATCCTTTCTAATGATGTCTTCATGATGCTCGTGGCAATCACTTGGACTTTGCTCAGTTCTACTGCTTACGAGGATGTGAGTGACGGCTATTATATTAATATCATCCCGAATCACCACCAATTTCGCTATGGTACTGTGAAAAACGTTGTTACTTACCTGGGCGAAGCTACCGGACTCTTTTTCGCTGGCTGGATGTATAATTATGGCATCCCTTACATTCTGGGTATTTCCGTGATTTTCACCCTCGTGCAAATCACTGTCGCTTATTATCTGATTTATCTGCGTCACCACCCACGCTACCGCTCCAAGCTATTCCGCTTTTGCAAAAAGTTCTTCAAGTCCTCCTCGCCAAAAATTGACAATCAACTTTCGCTCAACCAATCCCGCCACAAATAATTTTTCGCTCAGTTTTTCACCCATTCTCTCTATTATTTTTAGCACAAAGACAAACCCTCAATCGTATCTGATCGGGGAATCGCTTCATTCAGTCCATACTTCTATTATAGCACACATCGTTCAAAAAGTCAATAGATTTTATGCTTATTTTACAAAAAGGCTAGAAGATTCTTAAAATAGTCCATTTTGGACCAAAGCTTAGTATAAACTTAAGACTCAGAATTGAAATTATTGTCGCTCCCAAACGGAAACGACGATAATGCATAAACTAACTGTACTTACTCTATCAAAACATTTTTACCGTGTCAATAACTTCAGCTACGGATGATTAAAGTTTACGAAAACACTTTGATAATTTTAGACCATCCAACGTTGATGCGCTACTCACCAAAATCTAAAAACATTATCTAATACAGTGTGCTATAATCAAAAGATGAATTCAATTCTTGGAGGTCTTAATCCAGCGCAAAAAGAAGCCGTCGAAACTTTGTCGGGTCCAGTTTTAGTGTTGGCTGGCGCTGGATCGGGCAAGACCAAGGTCTTGACCCACCGCATCGCCAATCTCATTGCGCATGGTGTCAGGCCGGACCAAATCCTGGCAGTGACGTTTACTAACAAAGCGGCCAAAGAGATGCGGGAGCGCCTTTGGCGCTTGATCCAGCGCCAGCACGAGTCCGCCACGGGGCGCCGCGATTTGGAAGTTGCCGCCGCCAAACTTTCAGTCGCATTGCCCGGCGCGGCGGATCACACCAATAAATCATCGGCTCGCACCGGCTCAGAGCGCCCTGTTGACTTGATTGCTGACGTGGCTTCCGCCGCGCCAGATCACACCGCCACGCCTCAGTCTACTGGCGCGGCCCAAATTCCTCGGACCTTCATGCCCTACATGGGGACTTTCCACGGTATTTGCGTGCGGTTGCTACATATTGAATATCAAGCCGCTGGCGTAGAACGCAACTTTACGATTTACGATTCTGAAGATCAGCTGACGCTAATTCGTCGTATCATGAAGACTATGAAACTCAGCGGTGATAAGTCTCTCACGCCTAAATTTGCCCATACCTTAATTAGCTCTTATCAAAATCAGGGCCTTGGTCCGGAAGACGCCAAGCGCGAAGCTTATTATCCAAATCAGAAGAAGGTGGCGGAGATTTTTCAGCGTTACGAAATTGAGAAGCACGCTGCCGGCGCGCTGGATTTTGACGATCTATTGACTAAGACTGCGGAACTTTTTACCAAACACCCCGAAGTCCGTGCCAAATGGCAACAACGCTTCCGTCATATTCTGATTGATGAGTATCAGGATACCAATGCTGTGCAATATAAATTAGTCAAAAGCTTGGTGAATGAAGAACGCAATATCTGCGTAGTGGGCGACGATTGGCAGTCGATTTACTCTTGGCGCGGGGCGGATTTTACTAATATTCTTAATTTTGAACGTGATTTTCCGGGAGCAAAGGTGATCAAGCTTGAGCAAAATTATCGTAGCACCGGCAATATCCTGGCGGCCTCGCAGAAAATCATCAATGAAAATAAAACCCGTACCGAAAAAACCCTTTTCACTGAGGCGGGCGATGGCGATCCGATTACGATCGAAGGCACCATGGACGAAAACGCCGAGGCGAACTACGTAGCTCGGCAGATTCTCCGCCTCAAGACTGCCCGCAAAATTCAAGATTATAGCGATTGTGCTGTTTTGTATCGTACTAATGCGCAATCGTACGCTTTTGAAAAAGCTTTTATGGCTTCGCACATCCCCTATAAAATCATTGGCGGTGTCAGGTTTTACGACCGTAAAGAAGTCAAGGATGTGCTCGCGATTTTGAAACTGGTGGTTAATCCTGCTGACCGCGTGAGTTTTGAGCGTGTGTGTAAAAACGTGCTGTCCGGTGTTGGCGCCGCGTCGCTCGACAAAATTTTTTCACACCTCTCCACCGATGCTGCCGCAGGCCTGCGCGGCGCCGTCGAATCTCTCTCTACCGCTCGCGCTCGTAGCTCCGCTATGCGCCTAGTCAATTTCCTCGACAATGTCCACGAGGACACCGAGCGGGATGAAGCGGGGAACGAAGTTATCCCAACCACCGGCCTAGTCGAACGCATCGTGCAATATTTTGATTTTCCGACTCTTGTGCACTCTGGCACGCCCGAAGGCGATGATCGGATGCAGAACCTTGAGACCTTAGCCGGCAACGCCGAAGCTTACGAAACGCTCGAAGAATTTCTCGCCGACGCCGCGCTGCTTAGTTCCGCCGATGAGGCTACTAGTAGTAACACCGTATCGCTTATGACTTTACATGCCGCCAAAGGTCTCGAATTCCCCGTCGTCTTCATGGTCGGGCTAGAAGATGGTCTTTTCCCCAGTAGTCGCGCTGACAACTCCGAAGAGGAACTTGAGGAAGAGCGGCGCCTAGCCTATGTCGGTATGACCCGCGCTATGAAAGATCTCTTCTTGACTTTTGCCGGCTCACGTTACAGCTTCGGCGGCCGTACTTATAATTCGCCTTCACGCTTCCTGCTCGAAATCGGTTACAATCCTTATGGCTCTGGAGCTTTTGGTGAATCTGGCAGTTTTGGCGTCGATCAAGCCGGCCTTGGTCTTCTTGGTGGCGACCCCGATGGGGAATTTAGTAGTCTCGGTAGCAGTTCTGCTAGCGATAGTGGCGAATATGACGGTTTTGACAATAATAACTATGATGTGGATTTTGACCCATTTCCAGATGATTTACCCGTGTATGAAGGTTAAAACCTTCAAAATTCCCTAAAAAACCTCAAAAATACTCTCAAAAATACTCCAAAAATCGCTTAAAACTCCTAAAAATCCCCCAAAACCTTAAAAATAGCCATAAACATCTTGACAAAAATGCTCTAGTTTGATATAATAGAGGTGCAATGATGAAATTGCAATACAAATTGAGAGATTTTTGTTGCGCAGTAATGTTGATTATTACCGGCGCAGTGCTGGCTTTGGGCACTATCTTACCACATAACAATACTGACATTGTTTATGCGGAAGATGCCACCGAAGACGGCGAATCTCATTTCGTCACGATTTATGATGATGAACAGACGTTGACGGTCAAAACCGCTGCAGCTACCGTAGCGGAAGTCTTGGAACGTGCCGAAATTAGTATTGCTGAATCTGACCTAGTTGATCCAGGCCTAGAGACGAAAGTTTCTGGTAGTGAATTCAAGGTGAATATTCACCGTGCTCGCCCGGCGCTCGTAATTGATGGCGCTAATCGACGCTATGTAATGACGGCCAGCTTTGATCCTTATCAGGTAGCGCGCGATGCTGGGCTGACGATCTATGATGGCGACGAAGTAAAAGTCGAAACTAACCACAACTTCTTAGAGGCTGGCGCCGTATCGACTTTTCGGATTGAGCGTAACGGTGGTCGTCTGGTGACGGTCGAAGAAACCATTCCTTACGAAGTGCAAGAGCAGCGCGATGTTTCAATGGCGAAGGGTGAGCGCGTATTGGAGCAGGCCGGGGAAGATGGTCGACGCAAAACTACTTATGAAGTATTATTTGAGAATAACCGCGAAGTAAGCCGTACGCTGATTTCCGAAGAAACCGTGCTCGAACCAGTAGCCGAAGTTGTTCGAGTTGGCGCCAAACCTTCTATTCCGCCGGAACGTCAGCAATGTGCTGAGTGGGCGCGCCAAGCCGGTGTGTCGGAGGCTGATCTCGAGACTGCTCTCAATATTATTTATCGCGAATCGGGCTGTCGCGTGGACGCGCAAAATCCTTCGGGAGCTTATGGTATCCCACAAGCACTAAATAGTGCCAAGGATAAACAAAAAGATCCGCGCCCTGGTAGCAAAATGTCGAGCGCGGGTGCTGACTGGCAGACCAACCCGGTCACGCAAATTCGTTGGATGATTGGCTATGTGAATGGTCGTTATGGTGGTTGGCAAGGCGCCATGGCGCACAAAAACGAGCATGGCTGGTACTAGGAAACATTATGAAAAATAATAAATCCCTCGGTCAACATTGGCTCAAAAACCGGGCGATCTTGAATGAAATTGCTGAGCTGGCGGCCAATCCTCCGATTAGTGATTTTGCAGGAGCGTCGAAACTGGAAGCCGCCGATTCTCCTTCTCGGCCTTTAAGACATGACAACGGGACGACAATTTGCTTGGAAATCGGTCCTGGCCTTGGTACGCTTACTAGTAGCCTTTTGCGGCGCTTTCCAGCAGTAATCGCGGTAGAATATGATGCTGATTTGGCGCGCAAACTGCCTGGGCAATTCACCGGTAAGAATCTGCAAGTTGTCCATGCCGACATTCTCCGTACCGACATTAATCAACTCATTGCCAATGCCGGGCGCCCGTCTGGCGAGAATAGTACTGATGTATCCAATAGTCTCGGCTCAGAAAAAGCTCGGGGGATCACTAATTCCGGGCGCCCGGTTGCACCATTTGTTATCGTCGGTAATATTCCCTATTACATTACCTCGCCCATCGTTCGTCAAGTGCTGACTCTCCCCCGGCCTCCGCGACGCATAGTCTTACTTATGCAGAAAGAAGTGGCTGAGCGGATTGCAGCAGAACCAGGAAAACATTCTTTGCTGTCGCTCTTTGCCCAGAATCTGGCCGCTGTGGAGTTGGGACCGGTCGTGCGGGCGGCGGAGTTCACTCCGCCGCCCAAAGTCGACAGCCAAGTCTTAATTTTAGATCCCTACGATCAACCGCAAATTGACCCCGCCATTCTCCAACTTACCAAACGTGGCTTCAACAGTCCGCGTAAAAAACTTGCCACCAATCTCGCGGATATTAATCTTTCGAAAGCTAGTTGGCAAGATATTTTACGACAGAACTCCATTAATCCTGACGCCCGTGCCGAAGATTTAGATTTGTGGGATTGGGAGGAACTCTGGAATCATCTGCCTCATTCTCCCTCACAATGTTAGACGGCAGACGGAGCAAACATAAGACGCTCCCGCTATCCACTGATTTCCACCTAGCCAAAGATCGCAAAGTTTACAAAATGCACGGTCGCAAAAATATTTCAAAAACTTACTTGCGTAAATATTTCATAAGCGTTATACTAAGAGTAGTATAAAATATTAACATAAAAGAACCGAGCAAAAAAGGGAGGCAAAATGAACCCCGATAATAACAACCCATTCTCAAGTACTGGAGCTGGCACGACGTCAAATTCTTATGGCTCCATGTCAAATCCTAACTATGGCACAACTAATGCGATGGGTAATACTGCTAGCCCTATGTCTCCAGCTTCCGACAGCCTTACGTCGGCAGCAGACACCTTGAACGCCGCCGCCGGCTTAAACCCCAACGGCGTTAGTGCTCCAGGTTATAATCAATACTCTGCTACTTCTAATACGGATACTACACCGCAGCTTTCCGTGTCGGAAGGGCCTCTAACCCCCGCCGCTCCGGTTCCTGGTTCGATTGGCAGCGTAACTTCCGTCCCCCCAGTTGCCACGCCCGAAAGCTCGGCTATGCCAACTTTTGCTCCAGCCGGCAGCACTACTGGTTCTTATGATTCTACCGCGACTGGCACTACTACAAATACTGCTACGAGTAGCAATATGTTTACGCCTGCCTCTGGTACTACTGGTGCGACTAGTGCAAGCACAACTAGCAACACAACTCAACCATATAACCCATTTGCGAAGGATACCAACAAAACCTCGACCACATCTCAAGCTAGTGGTACTGGGGCTGCAACCTCTAGTACCGCGCATCAAATGACTCCCACTGCTGGCGCAACCACTCCCTCTGCTGCAATGAACGCGGCCAAGGCCGCTGCGGGTACCAAAGGCGGTAGCAGTAAACAACCGTCCAAATTAATGATTATTCTTGGTATTGCTCTTGCGATTACTACAATTAGCACCATTGTCTTTATTATCCTCTATATTCAGGCGCTCAATAGCCCTAAAACTATTCAGGTGCCACCAATGACTAATAATAACAATGTCACGACTTCTTCCGTAAAAAACCTCACCTGTACGCAAGAGGCTACCAACTCTGAGGGTGGCGCAACAGTCAACGAACTGGTTGCTAAGTATGTTGATAATAGTTTGGATACTATTACTCTCAGTACCACGGATAATTACGGTACGCCTGAAGCTGCGCAGGCTGCTCAAGATGCTTTTGTTTCGCAACGTGAAGCGCGTCTAAGGCTTGCTGAGATCAGCCAAGAGCCATTCACGGTTGCCTACAATATCGAGCCTAGCGGCGATATTAGCGTTCTAAAATATTCCGTCTCAGCTAAAGCTAATCAGCTGAATGCTTCAAATGCTGAAAGTGCTTTTGGTGGCTTCACGACGGTTGACGGCGAAGTCGACACTGCTCTAGAATCTGTTCGCAATAATTACGAATCAGTCGGTTACGTTTGCGAAGAGTCCTAGATTAACCACTAATTATACTGGTAAAATATCCTTTGCCGCACGCAGAGGATATTTTCTTAAAGTATGCTATAATATAAATATGTCAAAAACTTATCTATGTACCGCAATTCCTTATGTCAATGGTAATCCACACATTGGTCACGTGATGGATTATGTTTTGGCGGATGTCTATGCTCGTTACTGCCGTGAGTGTGGTGACGAAGTGCGCTTTCAAGTCGGTACCGATGAGCACGGCAATAAAGTCTATCGTAAAGCGCTCGATTCTGGCCTAACTGCGGAAGCTTATGCCACGCAGAATTCTAATAAGTTTCGCGATTTTATTGCTAAACTGAATGTTTCGTACACAGACTTTGTCCGTACTACCGACGCCGACCACGTACGGCGCTGTCAAGAAATTTGGCGCCGGCTAGCGAATCACATTTATGCCGCCGAATATCATGGCTGGTACTGCGAGGGTTGCGAAAGCTTCGTGACGCAGACTGAATATGATGAAAATCACGGTAGCTGTCCTGATCATCAAAAGCCTTACCAAAAACTTTCCGAAAAAAACTATTACCTTCGCATTGCAGATTTTAAAGAACAAATTCGCAACGCCATTGAGCAGGATGAACTACAGATTTTGCCAGCATTTCGCAAGCAAGAAGTATTAAAATTAATCGAAACCGCGCCTGATATTTCTATTTCACGTCCGTGCAAAGAACTCAGTTGGGGCGTGCCAGTGCCAGATGATGAATCACAAGTCATGTATGTTTGGTTGGACGCTTTGTCTAATTATATCACCGTACTCGGCTATCCCGATACTGAACACCAGCCTGATTTTACTGACTGGTGGCCGGCTCAAGCGCAATTTGTGGGTAAGGATATTCTGCGTTTTCATGCTATTACCTGGCCAGCAATCTTGCTCGGTCTAGGTTTACCTCTGCCAAAGACCATCGTTTCGCACGGTTTTGTCCTTGCTAACGGCCAAAAAATGAGCAAAAGTCTTGGCAATGTCATTGACCCAGTTGAAGTATTGAATAAATATGGAGTAGAAGCCCTGCGCTATTATTTTACCCGTCACGTTGATACTTTTGCCGACTCGGATTTTACCTGGGAAAAATATGAAAATGCCTATAATAACGAGCTGGCTAACGATTTAGGTAATTTGGTCCAGCGTCTGGCGACACTTTGTGCTAAGAATCAAGTTAGCGGTGTACGGTTTGAGGAAAAGGTTGCGGATGAGCAATATCATCGGCGGATGCAACAATTCGAATTTACTAAGGCTATCGACTATGCTTGGGCTAAAGTTCAAGAGCTTAACAAGTCCATTGATCAACAAAAACCTTGGGAACTCGCTAAGCAAGGCAAGACTACTGAAGTCCAGCAAGTATTGCGAGATTTAGTGACAGAGCTCCTGCGCGTAGCCCAACTGCTTAAACCTTTCTTGCCGGATACTGCCGCGAAAATCTATGCGACTTTCGACACGACAGATGTTATTGTTCCTCCAGCTGCTCCACTTTTCCCTAAGGCACGTTAGCTAGCGCTTCAGCCAATAATTGTTGCCGTTCGAAAAATCGTAATTAATAATTTCATATTCTTTCAGAGCCTTGCTCTCATCTGGTAGTTCTTCGTTGTAATAAATCGGGGCCAAAATCGGTGTCTCTTCGCAAACCGTATCAAGCAAATACATTAATGCCGGTTTCTTGATATCTAGCAAGTTATATAGAATATTTGGCAAGCAATTTGGCGTCACGGTAGGTAAATCTACCCCTAGCGTAGCAAACTTAAATCCCGATTCGGCGTTAATTTCTGTTACTTCTTTTGCGGTGTAGTCATTATCTAATTCAAAGTTAGCATAAATGAAATACGGTGTTAAATGTGCGAGATTAATCAAATCTTGGTCGTCAGAATCTACATAATCTCCTAATACACCTGCGGCGTGGTCGCCAAACCAAATCATAACAGTTTTTTCTTCTAGTTTGTTTAATTCTGCAATAAAGTCACCTAAATATTGATCGGCATGGTATAAACTTTCATAAGACGAAGTTACGTCATAAGCATTCTCAACGTAATTTTTTAACTCAAAATGTCGCCCATCGTACAATGCTGCATCGTAAGGCGTGTGATTTTGCATGGTAATTGCTCCCACCAAATGTTTTTCGCTGTTATTATCGCCCAGTATGTCCAAAACCTCTTGATAAATTGATTTATCATTTACGTAACCACTACCATTCTCGCGCTCCTTGTGCGTCATCGCGTCGTAATCACGAAACTCGTCAAAGCCCATGCGAGCATAAACTAAATTCCGTTTATACATCCGTCCACTGTAGGCATGTACGGCAGCAGTAGCGAAGCCATTATCTTTTGCGAGGCTCACCATTCCCGGCAAAGCTGGCAACTTGGCAGCAAAATTGGCGTAAGGTACTCCATTCAGCCAATAGTTTGATAATCCCGTAAAAGCCGCAAACTCAACGTTTGCCGTGTTGCCGCCGTACTCGGGTGAATACATATAACCGCTAGGATATTTTTGAAAAATCTTGTGTAAATTTGGCGTCACATCCCCACCGGCGTACGCATAAAGTTCGCCCAGCACTGCCGGATCATAAAAACTTTCATCCATTACGAAAATCACATTATCCACGACCTCACTCAATGCTGGCAAATCCGCTTCCGGTTCAGTAGTATTTTTTATGTCTTCATATTTTTCCGCAATCTCGTTTACGGTGGCCTGATTATAATTCTCGGGTTCAGGCAAGTCTATATTGCCCATATTATACAAAAATGCCACTAGAAAACCGTTATTCTTATAGTTCTCGTTCACTAACCAAGCCTGAAAATCTACGCCTAAACCATCAATTTTTTCAATACTCTTAGCGCCAGGATGTAATAGAGGTTCCGCCAGCAACGCAAAACTCACAAACGCCATCGCCGCAAAACTACATCTCGGCACAATAGCGAAGCGTTCCCACCAGCGCACCTCACTGTAATCCTTGCCGAATAACCGTTTTGCAAAAAACTCCATCAACCCAGTGCCAATTATCACAAAAATCACTCCACAAACTAAGCGAACTATACCCCACGGGTCCACAAATTCTGCTAACTCGCCGGCCTGCTCAACCATCTGAAAATCCTCCGGCAGCAGCGGCATTGCTCGATAATGATATTTTTGCGTATTAATATACATAAAAACACTAATTATCGAAAACATGATGCCGGCCGCCAAAAAAGGCCGCCAGAGTATTGCTGCTAGCGTGGCAGTCAGTAGGAAAACTAGCACGTAATTATAGAGAAAAACTACGGCATGTTCCTGCAAAAAAGCACCTGTATCTTGTGTATCTCGAGCGAACTGCTCATTGATCATATACCAAGTAAAAATAAAAGTTATTATCAGCAAAAACACCATCGACAAGCCGACCCGCAAAAAAACCGGCATTGGCTTACGAGGATGCTTACGACGACGAGCTTTTTGTCGACGTGGTTTATCAATGACATCTTTCACCGGCATAGGATCTATCTTGACTTCGGTTTTTATCGTGTTGATTTCTGTCTTTTTTGCCATAATAATCTTATTTTAGCATATTTTTCTCTAAAATAGGCAAATCTATCTAAAAACTTAGCATTCCGGACTCCTGCTCAGGTCTCGATGCTTAAAAAATCTTGACGCAATTTGCGCCAAGATTTTCTTTGCCAGTTATCTATCTGGCTTATTCTGCGTCGTGATGAGGATTATCAAATTCGCAGTTATAACCCTTACCGACCAAGCGAGTCGCAAAATCGGAAATATAAAATCCGATGATGCCACCAACAATTGGTACTACTACGTAAGCCGCCAAAGCTAGACCAGCTAAACCAGCCAACTCACCCATTCCAGCCGCTGAAGTTGGCAAGATCTGGAACATTAAAGCAATTGCCGGATTAAACATACAAGCCAAGGTCAAACCGAAGTATGCCTGGGCAATTAGCAAACCAAAGAAGAATACTGCAGAAATAATTCCGGTGATTCCTAGGGAGAATGCCAAGACATTTTTCCGGATGTAACGTAGTAACCGTGCAAAAGCAAAACCTACAATGATTGCGCCCATTAACTCGAGCAATGCAATTGCCCAGAAATTTTCACCAGCCACTGCGTCCATGATTGGTAATTCAATCACAGCTTCGCTGCCTAAGCGGAAAGCATTTAATACAATTAAGCCAAGCCAGGCACCCAATACTTGCGCCAGCATATAAAGCACGCCACGGATAGCTGACATGCGGCGAGTCGCCATCATGCCTGCCGTTACCAATGGGTTCAAGTTTGCACCAGACAGCCCAGCCATTACTGTGTAAACACCAGCCAAAGCGATGAATACTACATAAACTTGCGTGGTGGTTTGTGCTACGCTCGCCAAAGTCAAAAGAATCATGGTAAGCAGCATAGTGCCAAGTAATTCGCCGATCAAAGCACCCCAAATTTTCGGTGTTTTAAAGATAGTAAGGATATTCTCACCGTCTTCGTACTTGCGTGCAAAAAAACCAGAAAGCGGAGCGTTGGACTTTGCTACCTTAGTGGTATTCTTTGTATTCTGAGAAACTAACTCGGTCTTGACTTCCTTGGTCTCCTTGTTAGTTTCAGGATTTGATGGTTTGGTCGAAGGCTTCTTTGCTGCCTTCTCGGTCTTTTTCGGCTTCTGATTCGCCATTATAAACCTCCTTAAAACTAATATTTTCTTCATTATATCACGGATGTGTTACAATTGTAAGGATGAAGTTAAGCATAGCAATATCAATCTAAGTTAACGAAAGTGAAATTATGGGTATCATGATGTCAAATGATCTAGAAAAAAACTCTGAGCTGGGCCGCCGGATTGACGCCGACCTACGCGCACGTACGCAGCGCCAAGTACGCGATACGCCAGAGCGTGACGTTGCCGAGGAGTACGCTGAAGGCACGAAAAAAACCGGACGTTTTGCCTGGGTTTGGATTGTGCTTATCGTCCTCGCAATTCTCTCGCTGATTAGCATTATTTTTCTCTAGGCGTGTCAGATATTCGCTATCTCGGTAAAGTGTGCTATAATATATAGTATGTCGGATGTAGAACAGCTCAAAAAAGAATTAAAAAGGCTCAATTCTGAGTATCTCAAAATCAGGGACTTACCGCCCGAAGCGCGCAGCGATTTTGGTCGCGAGCTTAATGCTAAAAAGCAAGCCATTTTGCAAAAACTTACCGAAGCCGAAAGTGCTGCCGAAAGCGCTGAGGTGCAGCCGATTGATATTTCAGCTCCCGCAGCTCCTAACGAGCCAATTCCCCGACTTAAACTCGGCACTCGTCATCCATTAGCTACTGAGCTTGACAAAGTGATTGATATTTATGCTGGCATGGGCTTCAACGTGATGGAATCGAATCAACTTGACGATGAATTTCATATGTTCGAGGCACTGAACTTCCCTAAGGATCACCCGGCGCGCGACGGTTATGATACTTTTCGTACTGCCGAAGGTTTTATTCCTCCCGCTCACACTTCCACGATGCAGCACCGTGCTCTGAAGCAATACCGTAAATCTCTTGAGCAAGGTGGTCAAATTGCCGTTGTTATTCCTGGGCGCGTCTTTCGTAACGAAGACGTCGATGCTACGCACGAACACACTTTTTATCAGTGCGAAGGGGTTTTTGTCTCGCCGGATGCCACGATAGGGCAAATGTTTGGCGTACTTAAGCACTTCTTTGAGTCCTACTACGGTCAAGCACTCCGCATCAAAACTCAACCAGGTTATTTTCCTTTTACCGAGCCTTCCGCCGAGCTTTTGATTGAAAAGCCTGCTGCGCTCGGCGGCAAAGGTGATGGCTGGCTCGAGATGCTTGGCTGCGGCATGATTCATCCGAACGTGCTCGAAGCCGCCGGAATCGATTCGACTAAATATCGCGGTTTCGCCTGGGGCGGCGGGATTGAACGTCTGGTTTTATTAAAATATCAGCTGAACGACATTCGCTATTTTGAATCCGGCAAACTTGATTTTTTGGAGGAGTTTTAATATGAAAATTTCGCTTAATTTAGTAAAACAATATCTCGAAGTTCCTGAGGATGTCTCGGATCAAGCCTTGATCGAATTAATTGGCTCGCGTCTCGTGGAAGTTGAGGGTGTGGATGATTGGGGCCCAAAATATCAAGGGATTTATATCGCTAAAGTTGTCAATTGTACACCAATCCCGGACACTCATCTCAGCCTCTGTGAAATTGACGCTGGTGTGCATAATGCTAGGTTTAACCAGCTCGAAAATGGTCTGATACAAGTAGTCTGCGGTGCGCCAAATGTTCATGCTGGTATGCTCGCAGTTTGGATTACTCCAGGGGCGATTGTGCCGGAAACTTACGGTAATGAAAATTTCAAACTCAGTGTACGCAAGCTGCGCGGTTTTGAGTCCAACGGTATGCTGGCTGGCGCCGATGAATTAGGCTTTGATAACGAACACAAAGCTATTGCCGAAATTGATCCTAAGGACGCCAAGCCGGGCGATGCGTTGAGCGATATTTTCGATTTAAATGATAAAATCTTAGACGTCGAAAATAAGTCGCTCACGCATCGCCCGGACTGCTTCGGTCTCATTGGTTTTGCGCGGGAAGTTGCTGGAATTTTAGGACAACAATTTGTTGAGCCTAACCCATTTGATATGGTAGCCGGTGTTGATCTACAAGCCACAGAAAGCAAGGCAAAAGATCATGCCAAATCTAAGGGCTTGTTCGGCAAGTTTAAGCGTAATAAATCGGTCGCTGGTAATGGTTTTACCGTAGAGATTCAAGACGCGGAACTTTGTCCAGAATATACCTGTGCAGTGTTTGACTTACCAGATAATCAGCCGAGCAGATATTTGACCAAAGACGCAATTTTGCTTGCCAAAGCTGGCATGCGCTCTATTGACCCGCTGGTAGATCTGACCAATATTCTCATGCTTGAGACTGGCCAGCCGCTACATGCTTTTGACTATGATAAGCTAGTGATTGTCGGTGGCGTTGAACAGCCCAAGATCATTGTTCGCGCTGCAAAGCCGGGCGAAAAATTGCAATTACTCGACGGCAAAACTATCGAATGTCAACCGGCTGATATCCTCATTACTTCAAATAATGTACCAATAGCGCTCGCCGGTGCCATGGGCGGCAAAAACACCGAAATCGACCCTAGCACCCAGCGCGTAGTACTCGAAAGTGCCACCTTTTCGCTCTATCATCTGCGCAAAACCCAGATGGCGCACGGGATTTTCTCCGAAGCTATCACCCGTTTTACTAAGGGCCAGCCCGCAGCGATGACTTTGCCAGTGCTAGAAGAGGCTCTGATGCGTCTGAACGTGGAGCCGAGTGCCGAAATTGTCGAAATCGCCCAAAAACCCGTCAGAAAGCCCATTACGGTATCTGTACGCGATATCAATCAGTTATTAGGCACGGATTACGACCTCGAAACCATCCTTAAAACTTTGCAGAATGTGGGTTTTGTCATTACCGAAATCGCCTTAGAGGCCTCTCAGGGCACTTCTCGTACGATGGAGGTCAAAAACGGCGAAAACCGCACTCCGGATTCTGTTCATGCTAAAAACGCCTCTCTAGAGGTCCTAGCCCCTGTTTGGCGCACTGACATTCATATTAAGCAAGATGTAATTGAAGAAGTAGGTCGTTTACTAGGCTATGATAATATTGTATTAACATTGCCAAAGAGGGATTTTTGTGAGCCAGTAATTGACGAAGTGATAGGACTAAAGCGTGAAATACGTAGCAGCTTGTCAGATAAATTAGCCATGCATGAACTTTTGACTTACTCGTTCGTTAGTGGTGATTTATTACAGAAAGCGGGCCAAAATCCCGCCGCGAGTTATGAAATTATTAATTCAATTTCGCCCGAACTGCAGCGTTTTCGCCAGCAAATTGTCCCTAGCCTGCTGGACAAAGCACGCGAAAATCTCAAGGCCGGTCACCGCGATTTTAGCTTGTACGAGGTGAACCAAGTCACCCACAAGGCCCTGGGTCTCACTTCAGAAAACGTCCCGCTTATGCGAACTGATCTCGGTATTGTCACTTTGAATGACTTTTATCATCTGAAACTTGCAGTTCTTACTTTGTTGCGCAAAGAGCTCAAACTTGATTTTGGTTATGCTCAAATGACACCCAAATCTGCCAGTGCGGAGCGCTTCCCGTATCTTGAACCGGCTCACTCAGCCGAAATTCTGTTGGGCGAAGAAGTGATTGGTGCTTTTGGTGAGCTAAAAGCCAGTGTGTTGCGTGCTTTTAAATTGGTCGCTCCAGTCAGTGCTTGCGAAATCGAGCTTGATAACTTACTGAATTGCAAACGCCAGACGACGGCCAATATTGAAATCTCGAAGTTCCCATCGGTAGAACGCGATTTAACCTTCAAAGTTGCTGCCGATTCGCCGTTCTGGCGCAGTTTGAATTTGCTTGAGCAGACTTTAGCTAATCAAGATGTCATCTATCAAGTCACGCCACTTTCGGTCTATCAGGCTAAGCCCGACGCTGCTACTAAGAATCTTTCCTTCCACATTCGTTTCTCCGACCCGAGCAAAACCTTAGATCCTCAAGCAATATCTGTTATAATGAAAAGAATTGCCGCCGAGGCTGCGACTATTGGTGCTGAAATTGTATAAAGGAGGAAAATGGACCAGAAATCACTCAAAACCAGTTTAACCCAGAGGATTATTATCATTGTGATTGCAGTTCTGCTGCTAGGATCAACGGTTTTCGCTTATCTTTTTATCGTGATGAGCGGTAGTTCGAATGGTGATAATGCAGCAGACGACGCTAAGCTAGCGGAGCTAGAAGAAAAATATGATGCTAAAGTTGCCGAGGCCGGTGCGCGCGCCGAAGCCTTGTCGGATAAATATTTTGACACTTTTATTAAATACAAATCTAACGTCAAGGCTTATAACAAAAATACAGCTAATTCTGAAGGTCTCAAGACTGTTGACCTCAAAGAAGGCACCGGCAAACAGCTGAAAGAGAATGATTACGATTATTTCTCATATTATATCGGCTGGTGTGCCGACGGTGAGATTTTTGACTCGTCACTCAATGACGTCGATAATCCTACTGGTCTCTCTGCGCCCCTAGAAGATACTAGTAATACTATCGCCGGTTGGCGCGAGGGTGTAGTTGGTATGAAACTCGGTGGTGTGCGTGAGATTACCATGAATGGCGACTTGGCGTATGGCGATACGCGCGAGATTTGTGGCGGCACCGGCTCTCCGTTGAAGTTTATCGTTATGGCGGTCGAGACTGATGCCGAGCTTGCAAAACTTTACGAAGAGCTCAATAGTCTATACTTGCAATATAATATGTTATCGGGTGGCAGTGCGGCGTATTAAGATATTATAAATAATGGAGCATGAGTTAGTAATTATTGGTGGCGGGCCAGCGGCCCTTAGTGCGGCGCTCTATGCCGGACGTGCCGGCATAGCCGCGCGGATTTATGAAAGTCAAGCCGTGGGCGGCACTCTCAATCAAATCCCTCAGCTGGAGAATTATCCTGGGTATCAAGGGTCTGGCGCCAGCCTGACCGCAATCATGAAAAATCAAGCCGTCCAGGCTGGCGCCAGCCTCGCCTACGGCGAGTGTACCGCTTTGCGGTACGTGGGGGCGCCGGCGAATCTAGGCTCGCGAGAAATGCAGGCGCCCCCAGCGGAGCCGGTCGCTCCGCGCACGGGCGAAACTTCGCCCGTGCCACATTTCGAGCTGACTATTGATGGCGAGCCTATTCTGGCTCGCGCCGTCATCGTCGCGACCGGCTCCGTGCCGCGCCGCCTCGACTTCGAGCTTAACATTCCCATTTCGTACTGTGCGCTTTGCGATGGTACTTTAGCCGCAGGGAAGCATATTGTAGTCGTCGGCGGCGCTAACTCCGCCGCCCAAGAAGCGCTCTACCTAGCCGGTTTAGTCGGCCAGCTGAAAGAATCCGGAGGTGATGAACCAACCTCGGTTACGCTGATCTCGCATTCTTCGCTCAAAGCTGACTCTGAATTACAGAAGCGCCTACGTGCATGTCCGAATGTTCAAATTATCGAAAATGTTGAACCCACCGCCGCCCTGCTGAATCAATATGATTATTGTTTTGTCAATATTGGCCGTACGCCGGCTACGGGATTTTTGCAGGAATTAAGCGCGAGTAATATTCAAGGCGACCAACGTGTAAGTGGCCAACATGCCGACGAGTCACTCGCCAACGATTCGTGTGCCAACGGACGACTTGCTATTAACTCACCCGTCGGCGAGCTGCTTGACTCCACCGGCTACCTGCTGGCGCCGGGGATGAAGACTGCTATTCCGGGGCTGTTTGCGGCGGGCGATGTGCGTGCGGGCGCCGTCCGCCAAATTATCACTGCGTGTGCGGACGGCGCCCAAGCCGCCCTCCTCGCTGCTGATTTTCTTCGTCAGATGCCAAACTAAAGCCCAACTAACCTCCAGAAATCATGAATAGCTAACAGAACCAAACTAGCGTCAAAAATATCCCAAAATCTACGAAAATCCTTGAATTTTCCGGAAAATTACGCAAAAAAGTTTACTTTTTCACTAAAATAAGCAATAGCAATACCTTTTTCTGCATTTTATGCAAAAATAGTATTGACATTTTTAAGCATGTGTGCTATAATGGAAGCAGAAGGTGGGTCCAGAGAGGAAATCCACCTTAGTAGCCGGTGGGCTTGGGGAGCCTGCCAAAACTGTCATACCCCTGATAAGGTGCGTCGAAAATGTACGTATAATCGCACCGAGACGTGGGGAATATAAAGATAAGGAGGAGAGAGTATGACAGGAGTATTTGTTTTGATTTTCGCGGGGGTCATCCTCGCAGTAGGGTTTGGTTTTCAGGCAGTAGAGGCGGACTGCCACAGATACAAGGTTCGTCTCAATAATATTCTGTTGCGGCGCTGGCTGCGCTGCAACGCGCTGGTGGTGACCTTTATCTTGAGTGCCACACTAGTAGTCGGCTGGCAAGGTGCGCAGCAGAACCCCAACCTAACTAGGTTAGGGCGCGTAGCAATGACGGGCTTCTTTGCTATTATCGTGGCGGCTGCGTGCTGGGTCGCCTTTGCAGCGATTTTCTGTGCTATGTTAAAATACACGCGCATGCGTACTGTCCGCCGGCTGAAAGACCGGAAGCGTACTGCATTGCGGTACGCTGCTAGCCGGGCGTCATCTTCGGTGCGAGCGATAGGAGACCGCGTTTCGAGGAATCCGATTGCGTTGCCGGATACGACTCGCGCAGATGATCCAGATGATGAAATTCTGGATCCGAACGACGCTGAGGATCTGCCGGAGGATGAAATTGCGGGCCTTGGTGTGGCGCAGCTGATCCGGGAGACCGCCAGTGTGCTGAGGCCGGCCGGCGTCAGGGAATTGTTCCCAGAGCCAGAGCCAGAAGCAGAAGAGGCGGAGGTATCACAGGCGACCGTACCTGCTGACGAAGGTCCTGCGGCTATCAGCGTGGTGCATGATAACATTATTATGTACCCGGAGCTGCAAGTGGTAGACGTGAGACGTCGCCATCGCCGCCGCCGGACATCGTAACCCTAAAAATAATTTTGCTCCAGAGCATCGGAGCAAAACCTCTTGAACTTTGTTAAAAGCTCGCCTTCCCCGGCGGGCTTTTATACTTCCAAATTCAGTCCTAAATTGTTCAAAATTTCAAAAACCCAACCTCAAATTCCCAAAAATTAAAACTCCAAAATCCAAAAATCCGCAAAATTCCTCAGACCTGTTATAATTAACCCATGTACCAAACTTTCTACTTCTACGATTTGGAGACGTCGGGTCTAAATCCGCGTGCTGACCGTATTATGCAATTTGCTGGGCAGCGCACTGATTTGTACCTGCGGCCGATCGGCGAACCGACTAATCTGCTGGTTGAGCTAGAAGAGGACACTTTGCCGAGCCCTGGCGCCATCATGGTGACGGGTATCACACCGCAAATGACGCGCCAAGATGGCATCTCGGAGCGGGAATTTTGTCGTTTTTTGATTGATGAAGTAGCGACTCCCGGCACGACGATTATGGGTTATAATTCCGTGCGTTTTGATGATGAATTTATCCGTAACACCTTGTGGCGGAATTTTTATGACGCTTATGAATGGCAATGGAAGGAACGCCGGAGTCGCTGGGATTTACTCGACGTAGTGCGGATGACGCGCGCGCTGCGGCCAGAAGGTATTGAGTGGCCAATGACCGAAGATGGCCACGCCACGAACCGTTTGGAATTAATTACTAAGCTTAACGGTATTTCGCACGAAAATGCTCACGACGCGTTGGCGGATGTCACGGCTTTGATTGAGGTGACGAAATTAATCAAGCAGAAACAGCCACAGCTTTATGATTATCTTTACAAAATGCGTATGAAACGCTCCGTGAAAAAATTGGTTAATCTTAAACGACCGGAGCCTTTCGTCTACTCTTCGGGGCGCTATCCGAGCGAGTTTGAGAAGACTACCGTAGCCTATCCGTTTGCCGAAGCCAAAAATGGTAATGTGCTCGTCTTCGATTTGCGTTACAATTTGGATGAAATGCTGGCCGCGGCCGAGAATGGTACTTATGATGAAAAATTCGGCCGCGGCCATCACACTGAGCGTCGCAAAGATTCTTTCCGCACCGGCTTTTTCCCCATTGTCAAAACATTGCAATATAATCGCTGTCCGGCCGTTGCTCCGCTGGGCGTGCTGGATAAAAATGACGGTTGGGAGCGCCTCGGCCTTACTCGTGAACAGATCGAAAAAAATATCGAAATTCTCAATCGTCATCCCGAATTCCCCGCTAAGATGCAAGCCGAGGAACATTCTGAATTTCCGCCCGCCAGTGACCCAGAATCAGGGCTCTATAGTGGCTTTATTCCAGAGGATGATTTAATTCTTTGTTCGGCAGTGCGCAATAACGGTGCCGAAGATCTGCGGGATTTTCATCCGCATTTTCAGGATCAACGTTTGCCAGACTTGCTCATACATTACAAAGCCAAAAATTTCCCCAACGTCCTTACCGAAGACGAGGCTGCCGGCTGGGAAGCTTATCGTCGCCAGCGCCTCGAACAGCAATCTAAAGTTTTTCTCAAAGAGCTTGAAGACATCCGTACCAAGCTTGCCAAAGGCGAAACATTTAATCGTCGCCCCGCTAGCGAATGTGAATTTTTTGCCGAAGAATTGATGCTTTGGTATCAAAGCCTACAGAGTGGCGATGAATAATCTCTCTGGAGCATAGATTAGCCCAGCCTTAATTTCTCCCTAAAAATGACATTTTGTAATTTTATTGTTGACAAAGTATTTTTGGTGCGCTACAATAGTAACAGTTAGAAAATACAATTTGTAATTTCTAACGAGGGCAAATTTTTGTAGTTATGTTTGCCCGTCTCCATAATAGTTTCCCTCCAATTAGGGGTATACAAGGTAAAGTATGCGTGTGGTTGCCTAATTGGAGAAGCCGGGTCCGATCGGGTTTAACATTGCGCTCGGTCGGACCGCCCCGGCCTTAATGGCAAAACATTAGACCAATTTATTAAATTTAAACCGTAAAGGAATAAGATGAATTATCAAAGTTTTACCCCGGAAATCGACACGCTTCCCAGCCCTGCCGAAATGGCACGCACTATTAACGAGAAGACTCTTCCGGTCTCTCTCCGCATTAACGAAAAAACGCAAGCTTTTTTTGACTCGCAGGCTACAATATATGGCGTTTCTGGTAATGTTATGATGAGTCTCCTGCTTGATCGCTACGTTGATTATCAAGATAATGTTGCGGCTAAGAGTGAGGAGCTGAACTTTGCCATTTTGCGTAAGCATCTTGAACGTTGCGCTAAAATTGTCAAAAAGACCGACAACCCTACGCTTTTACAGAACCTATTTAACGAGGGCGACAGTCTAGCGGCGATGAACGCTAATCCGGAGGATATTGAAAGTATTCTGCAAGATTACGCCGTTGCTTGCGATGGCAATCCTGAACATCGGAGCCTCGATTTGCGAGTTTGGACTGTAGATGCGGAATTTCACTGTATCGAAGATGATCATAATCGTCCCGCTTACCTTAGTACGGACTATGCTGACGAGATGCAGGGTTATTATTACGATTTATACATTGGCCCCCAAAAATGGCCGATCGTAGTTTATCTTGCTAAAGCCTACGAGTTTAAAGTTCAGCAATTGTTTCCTGGCGCGGACGAGCTCCAGACTTATCGCCGTGCTACCCTGGGCAAACAATTTTATAAGGAATTAATTGGGGTTATTAATTTCACCGACGACCGTGCCGAGCTGGCCCGAAAAATTGCCTCAGCTTACCTAGCTGCACAGGGTATTGAAGAAATTGCCGTCGCTGAAAGTTCGCCTTCTGACTCAACCCCTATGACTAGTCTCGACGACCTTTCTGACCAAGCTACGCAATCCGTTCATGCTGGTGACGCTAAGCAATATCCCACCAAAATTGATTATAATTCTTTAGTTTTTGCTGCCAAATCCGGTTCGCGTCAGCCTGTAGTGAATAACGCGGGGCTTACCGTGCAGGCCCTGGAGCAACTAGGCGGAGTGCAACATTTTCATAAGATAGTCGACCGCGCTCAGGCTATTCGCTTGCAGAAATATCCTGATCTTGAAATCCCCAAGCAGTTCGATGCTGTCATTAGCAATACTTTGCAAACCCATTCCAGCGATCTACGCTCCTACAATGGCCGAGACGATTACTTCTTTCATCCCGCGCCAGGCTATTGGGGGCTGCGTCCGAATGTTCGCAGCGATCAAGACGGCAATGTTATAGTGGATTAAACTAGGTCTTAGATTCTAGATCCAGCTTCTCGATCGCAGCGCTAGCCTACATTCATCCCCCAAGTGCAATATTAGCTTGCTGGACGTGTCTTCTCTTGACTTTTTAACTAATCTGTGCTAAAAATAGAAAGATAAGCTCCTATTTTGCCCTATCTATTCATTTCACCTCAATCGGCACTTAGGGGACGAAACCAAAATTTCATTTTCAAGGAGGGAAAAATGATGAACCTTAAGAACAATTCTAAATCTCAAAACGCCCAGCAAAATGCAGGGCAAAGTGTAGTGCGATTTTTTGATCAGCCGGCGGTCCGTCTTGGCCTGAAAGTCTTGCTCGTACTTGTCGTCTTGGCAATTAACTTCCCCTGTCTCATGATGCTTATGGGCTTTTATGGGCCGCTGGCTTTTACACTTTCGCCCCGAATGGTGCAAATCTTCCAGGAAGAATCGAAACTCAGTGAGATGCTTATCCTGCTTGTAGTGGGGTTGACGGCTTTTATTTCTATTCCAATCTCCATGCTCGGCGGTTTTGTGCCTGCGGTCGATCGGGAAGAGTGCCTCTATGAACAGCTCATGGCTCGGCGTAGTCGGCGGAGGGCGTTCTGGGCCGTTGGATGTGTGACGTTAACCGCGTGTATTATAGTGAGTGACATTCTGAATAGGCTAGGTACTATTAGCTATTGGATAACTGATTTTGACTGGTTTGTGCTTTGGCTAGCATATTATATCATTGTTTTATTCTTTGGTTGGAATGCTGTACCGACTTGGAATATCAAAACGCTGATCGAAGTTGATCCGCCGACTTGGTGTACACCGCTTGATTTAGCGGAGTGGGCAAGCAAACCTAATGATTCTCATGTCATGTGGACCAGATTTTCTAAATTCGTATCGGAACTTCTGCCGAGCAATGAGAACGATAGCGCTATCTGGCGCGGAGAAGCCACGACTGCGCTCATCGAATACATTGAGCGAATTTGCCAGGAACCACTTATCAAACAGGAATTTCGTCAAGATGCCGGCGATTCACTGATTCGATGTTTTTCACATCCGCGCGCTGATAACTTCGCCTGGTTTGATGAGGATATGCCGTCGGAACAGCTCAAACTTTGTCAGGAATATGTCAACGCGGACGATATTCGACGAGGTGAGATTGTGCGGCAGCTTGATACTGGTCGGCTGGAGTCGCTTGTCCGCTATACTGCTGAACGTAAGCGCTATGATCAATATCAAGAATTCATGGAGCATCTCGCGGCCACCACGCGCAAGATTTTCCGTAACCATGATATTTCGCTTGAATAAAGTAAAATTTTTCGTATTACGTCGGTTTCGGGTAGAGTTGTTAAGATTATGTTTAAAGACCCTAATTTTAGGGTCTTTTCTCGCCCAATTCACCGTTCTGCTATTGCATAATTTTAATTTTTGCTATATAATATACTATCAATGAACGATGATTATATCAAAATTCGGGGTGCCAGGCAACATAATCTCAAAGATCTGGATGTTGATATTCCGCGCGACAAGCTAGTCGTGATTACGGGCTTGTCTGGTAGTGGCAAATCGAGTTTGGCGTTTGATACGATTTATGCCGAGGGTCAACGTCGCTATGTCGAAAGCCTCTCGAGCTATGCACGCATGTTTCTCGGCGTCATGGACAAGCCGGATGTTGACAGTATTTCGGGGCTTTCTCCCGCAATTTCGATCGACCAAAAGTCCACTAGTCGTAACCCACGCTCGACTGTCGCCACGGTGACCGAAGTTTATGATTATTTGCGTTTACTTTTTGCGCGGGTAGGCGTGCCGCACTGTCCGATTTGTCACCGAGAAGTCCATCGTCGCAGCGTAGAGGACATTGTGAGTGAGGTTATGAAACTGCCGCTCGGTAGCAAATTGATGCTACTGGCACCCATTGTGGCTCAGAAAAAAGGTAGTTTTCAGCATATTTCTGAGCAATATCAAGCCAAAGGTTTTTCCCGTGTGCGCATTGACGGGATTATCTATGCACTTGATGAGTTCCCAGAGCTAAATAAGAATGACCGTCATGATATCGAAATCGTCGTCGACCGTTTCATCCTCTCGCCCGACCTCTTGACTCGCATCTCCGGCTCGATCGAGCAGGCTCTTGACCTCGGCCAAGGTATCATCAAACTCCTCAAAATCAACGACAACAGCACGACGATAGAAGCGCATGGCCGGATTGGCTCAGGCGCTAGCGCAGGAGACACTAATGACCAGGCTGGCGCGGGTCCGAATCACGACCCGTTAGGGCTCGATTCGGGGAGCGCCACCGTGTCGACTGGGGTAGCGCCGAGCCAATCCGACAATACGGAGATATTGACGTACTCTCAGCGTTACGCTTGTGAACTCCATCCTGACGAGCTAATCCCCGAACTCGAGCCTCGCCTGTTTAGTTTCAATGCTCCGCAAGGCGCCTGTCCAACTTGTACTGGTCTTGGCACGCGGTTGGAGATTGATCCGAGTTTAGTATTGAATCCAAATCTGACCATCGCCGAGGGCGGTATTCGACCGTTTAATCGCGTCACGCAGGAGTCTTGGTGGCTCAAACGTCTCGCTGCCGTGGGCGAGCGCCAAGGTTTTTCGATTCATACGCCCATTGGCCAACTGTCCGAAAAAAACATCCACAAAATTCTCTATGGCACCGGCGATGAAAAATATGAAGTTAGCGTTGGCGGTCATGGTAAATGGGGCAACGGCGCGACTTATCAGTCGACTTACGAGGGTGTGATTCCGACTTTGGAACGTCGCCATAAGGAGACTGACTCGGACTTCATCCGCAAGGATATTGAACGCTTCATGCGTGTGCATGAATGTCAAACTTGCCACGGTGCCCGACTCAAGCCGGCGGTTTTGGCCGTTACGGTGCATGGTTTGAACATTGTCGATATGTGTAATCTAGATGTCGATGCTACACTAGAAGTCCTAAAAAATGACTTGCAATTCACCGAGAGCGAAGCGATGATTGCGGAACCAATTCTGAAAGAAATCCGCGAGCGAGTGCAATTCATGCAGGACGTCGGCCTGGGTTATCTTGAGCTGGGGCGCGCTGCTAATACTTTATCCGGTGGGGAAGCACAGCGTATTCGTCTGGCAACGCAAATTGGCTCCGGTTTGCAAGGAGTACTATACGTGCTAGATGAGCCGAGTATTGGCTTGCATCAACGCGATAATGATAAATTGATTGCTACGCTTAAACACTTGCGGGATTTGAAAAATACCGTGCTAGTCGTAGAACATGATGAAGACACTATGCGCGAGGCAGATTACATCGTCGATATTGGGCCAGGTGCGGGTAAAAATGGCGGGCGCCTCATTGCGGCTGGCACGCCCGACGAAGTGGCTAAGAATGATCAATCCGTTACTGGGCGCTATCTGTCTGGTAAGGAAGTTATTCCTGTTCCGAAAAAACGTCGTAAAGCTAAGCCAGGTAAGGAGCTGGTAGTAGTCGGCGCCCGCGAGAACAACTTGAAAAACATCGACGTGCATTTTCCGCTCGGCGTGATGACGGTGGTGTCCGGCGTTTCGGGGTCAGGTAAATCTACACTCGTGAATAGTATTCTGGCTAATGAGCTGTTGGCGCGGTTGCACCGCGCCCAGACCGTCGCTGGCTTGCATGAGCGCATTGATGGTATTGAGAACTTAAACAAAGCGATTGTGATTGATCAGAGTCCAATCGGCCGTACGCCTCGTAGCAACCCTGCGACTTACACTGGAGTATTTAACCAGATTCGGGAGCTATTTGCTAAGCAACCAGAGGCTGAGCTTCGCGGTTACAAAGCCGGCAGGTTTAGTTTTAACGTCAAAGGTGGTCGGTGCGAGCATTGTCAGGGCGATGGCGTTAACAAGATTGAAATGCACTTCCTACCCGACGTTTACGTCACTTGTCCAGTCTGTCACGGCAAACGCTACAACCGCGAAGCTCTGGAAATCAAATACAAAGGCAAAGATATTGCCGAAGTACTCAATATGACGATTGACGAAGCGGTAGAATTTTTCGAAAATATCCCCAGCATTACTCCTAAACTTAAAACTCTGCAAGAAGTTGGACTAGGCTATATTAAGCTTGGTCAACCAGCCACCACCTTTTCCGGCGGGGAAGCTCAGCGCATTAAATTGGCTACAGAATTAGCGCGACGTAGCACCGGCAAGACTCTCTACATTCTCGACGAGCCGACCACCGGTTTGCATACCGACGACGTAAAGCGGTTGCTGAGTATTTTAAACAAATTAGTCGACGGTGGCAACTCCATGATCATTATTGAACACAATTTGCACGTCATTAAATCAGCTGACTGGCTAATTGACATGGGCCCCGAAGGCGGTCAGAAGGGTGGCCAAGTTTGCGCGGTTGGCACGCCGGAACAGTTGGCCAAAAAAGCCGATACGCCTACCGGAAAGTTCCTCAAAGATTTGCTCTAGGTCTCATGCCGGCGCCCTGAAGTGCTATATTTTATCATAATACTTCAGGGCGCCGGCCCTGCGCTTCGGGTACCGCAATGCTCGCGGCAAAAGTCAAAAAATGTGGGGGGCGCCATTCTGGCGCCCCCAAGCTATCACCCCGTAACGATATTCGGGGCCTTCGGCTGGAAGATAATTCTCAGAACTTCCTCGCGATCAACCTCAGTCTTGAGCCTAGTCGCCAGACTCCGTAACTTTGCGTTGGCTGCGTTCTGCCGCAACCTATAGCGTTTCGCGATGGCTTGCGGTTTTTGCCGATCGCAGATGCGTAAGATTAACATTTGCTGCTCACTTTCTGTGAAGTGTCTGCCGAGCAAGGCTCGTAACTCTTCGTTAATTTGCGCAAAATCCTGCCGTGGTGACAGTAAGTCCAGAAAGCGCTGCCCGTCCTGCACTTCCTCCTGCAAAAGCGCAATGCTATATGGCTTGCCTTGCAGTAGCAGCGCCGCCAGTTTACAACATTCCACGAACGCCGCCTGATTTAATCGCCGCTCCGATTGTTGTTCCAGCTGTGACTGCGCTTGACAAAAAACTTCCGTCCTCAGTACGTCTAAGCTGTATCGGCCTAAACCATCTACAGTCAGCAGAATTTCCTCTTGCCTCAGAGCGAAGATTTTTTCTACATCCTCACGCTCCAGTCCTGCCTTTGCGCAAATCCGCAATGCTCCATCTTTTGATATAGCTCCCATTGCTATATTCCTCCTTTCAAAAAGAACTAACTAAAAATCCTCAAAACCGAGGATTAACACTAGTCTATCCTTCCATTATAGCACACTTCATTCAAAAAGTCAATAGCTTTAACCCAAAAAACACCAAATTCCGTCAAAACGTTGTAAAATTTACAACAAAACTCTACCAAATGACCTCAAATAAGAAATCTGCTTTTTGTCGCAAAATTCTATTGCTTATTTCTGCGCAGTGCGCTAAAATAAAAACATCAAGTCATGTAAAACAAAAAGGAGATTTCGATATGACGAAAACAATTAAAGCCTTAGCAGTTTTGGGCGTGGTCGCTGGACTCGGCGTTGCTGCTCTACCAATCGCTGGCGTCAGTGCTGCTGAAATTATTGACGGTGAAAATTCAGATACGAAAGATGGTACCGTAAAAGACGACACGACTTTTACGCTCGATCTCGCCGATAAACTTAGTATTAACGCTAGCACCAACGCTGTAACATTCAACCCTGCAACTACTGGCGCTGTCGCAGGTCTCTTCAACGCTGATGATATGACCGTGACGGTTATTACTCGTAACTCTAGTGGCTACAAACTCACCATGATCGGCTCGGCTACTAACACCGAAAACAAAACGGCTACTAGCGCTGTTAATAGTTTGACGAATGAAAAAGGCGACGAAATCGTAGCTGGCACGGTATCTGCCGATACTGCTAAATCAACCTGGGGCTACAAGGTTGCTACTAACGTTAGTGGCACTGAAACTGCCGCTGGCGATGCTTACAAAGGTGTAGCTGCTGCTGATGGCACCGATGCCGTTATTATGCAGAGCACCACTACCACCAAAGCTGCTGGCGACGTCGCTACTTTGACTTTTGGCGCTAACATCATCGACGGCCAAGCTGCTGGTACCTACAAAGGTAAAGTTACCTTTACTGCTACCAACACGCCAAAAGTAACTGAACCATAATTTAATCTTATCTCACGATAAGTATAGAAAACCGCTCCTACCTGGGGTGGTTTTTCTTGTGATAAAAAGCAAAATCAAGTATAATAAAAAGAAATAAAGGAGGTTAATGAAAAAACATCAAAATTTTTGGCGGCGCCTCGCCATTATAATGTCGTTCTTTATGATTCCGGTAGTAAGTTTTACTGGCTTGTCTGGCGCAGCGTACGCAGCCGAGGATGAAAGACCAGCTTATCGTATGGACATCGCTCCAGGTCAGGACAACTTGAAGGATCTGAAACCTGGTGATGTCCGCACCGGCAAATTCTCCGTCGAGAATACTGGTACGGAAGATTTTAGTTTTTCAGTTGATTTTACACCTTATAGCGTCGAAGGCGAAGATTACGACCCAAACTACGAAAAAGAAACCCAGTATAATGACATCGCGAAGTGGATGACTACTGATATCACCGAAGCGACTGTGGAATCTGGCGAAGAAGTCTTCATTAACTATACGATCAAAGTTCCCGCCGATGCGCACGGTGGCTTGCAGGCCGGCGTTATCATGGTTACCATGCAAAACGCCGACAATCAAGAATCTACAGGTTTTGAAGCAATTAAACGTTTAGGCTTTTTGGTTTTCGGTAACGTCGATGGTAATATTTCTAAAAATGCCAAGATTCTGGAGAATAATATTCCAGGAATCATCCTCAATCCCGATCTGCAAGTTTCGTCGCTGGTAGAGAATAATGGTAATGTCTATGGCGTTGCTCAATACAAAGTACAGGTCTTCCCGCTTTTTGGCGATGAAGAGATCTTTACCAACGAAGAAAAGCCTGAGCAGAAAGTCATTTTCCCAGAAACCAAATTCTTTAACGGTTTCATTTGGGAGGACACCCCCTCGATCGGCATCTTCCGTGTCCGCCAAACTGTCACCCTCTTTGACGAAGAAAGTGTTGCGGAAAAACTCGTTTTTATTATTCCGCTATGGTTGATTATTGTTATTCTAGCGGCGATTTTTCTCGCAGTGTTCTGGATCGTCTCCCGCATTCGTGGCCGCAAAGAACGTTAGAACATCTCGATAGACCGAAATGTTGCTAACACTAAATACTCCGACCCGCAAAGTTGGAGTATTTTTTTATAGTTAAAACTTATTCCATCAGATAGAATCGAGCAGCATATATCTATATAAAAATCTAAAAAAATCTCCCAAAAAACTCTTGACCGTGCTAAAACGCTCGTGTATAATAAGAATCACAAAAGGTCATAAATAAAAACGAAAGGTAAAATATGTCCAAAATGACAAAAACCATCGCTGCCTTGGGTGTGGTCGCTGGTCTTGGCGTCGTTGCTATGCCGCTAAGTTCATATGCCCTCGAAGACTCAGAAACCGTCAACTTTACTGTTGAGGTTGGTGATTCAATCGAAATTGTCGCCGATTCGACAACCGTAGATCTCGGTACTGCTACCAGCTCAGCTATGGCTGAAGGCGGCACCACTATTACAGTCCATACCAATAACGAGCGGGGTTATACTGCTACGATTAAGGCAGATGGCAGCCGCTTGATAGGTACAAATGACGTTTCCAACGTTATCCCAGTTAACGGCGTTCCAACCAACGGTACTTCTTCTTGGGGTTACAAAATCGGCTCGATTACTGACTACATCGCCGCTAGCACTACTCCGCAAGAATTTGCTAGCACCTCTGCGGTCTCTGCACAAGCTGGTGACAAGTACGATCTCGGCTTCGCCGTTTCTGTTGCACCAAACCAAGCTGCAGATACCTACAAAGGTTCTGTCACTTTGACTGCTACGGCTAAATAAGTAGCTTCACTGCGCAAACGAAAACACCTCCAATCCGGAGGTGTTTTTCGTGGGGTGCTTACTACTAAATTGCCTGTAGTTTTGCGAATTTCATCTCTCTAATCCAAAGTCGACACCATAAAACCTCTTGCGCTTCTTTTTTCTCTGCTATATAATAAAATACAGATTGAAGTGAAGGAGGTAAATGAAGGTTCTAAGAACTTTTCGCAGAGTGTTTAGTGCACTTGTTCTGTCAACAATATTAACTTTGAGTAGTTTTTGTGGTATGGCTGCCGCCGAAGGTGATGCCTACCGCATGCGTATCTCGCCCGCTAAGGCCGAAATTGGTGAACTTATTCCCGGCAAAACTTACAGCGGTGAGCTAAAAGTCCAAAATGCTGGCACTAAAGAATTTGACTACAAGGCCATCGCTGCGTCTTATACCGTCAATACTGCCGATAATAAATACACGCCAGATTTTGAAACCGATAGTGACTATAGCTACATGGCGAAATGGCTTACTATCACACCCGAAACCGGTACCGTAGCCCCCAACGAAGAAGCAATCGTCCAATACTCGATTAAGGTCCCGGCCGATGCACCCTCTGGCGGTCAATATGCGGCTATCTTAATTCAAATGGTAGAGCCAGAATCTGAGTCTGATGGCTCTAATATACGTACTTCTAAGCAAATCGGTTTCGTAATTTACTCTCAAATCGAAGGTAATACCATTAAGAGTGCCAAAATCAGCGACAACAAAATCCCTGCAATTTCGTTTAATCCTACCATCACCGCTTCATCAGTAGTCGAAAACACCGGTAATGTCCACGCTGAAGCTGCTTACGTCCTCCAAGTGTTTGGCTTATTTGGCGATGAAGAAATCTATACCAACGAAGAAGATCCTATTCGCGCCACGGTACTTCCAGATACCAGCCGCTTCAATACGCAAGTTTGGGAAGGTGCACCCGCGCTCGGTATTTTCCGTGTTAAGCAAACTGTCTCCATCCTTGACCAAGAATCAGTCACCGAAAAAATCGTTTTTCTTTGCCCAATCTGGTTCTTATTCATCATTCTTCTGATCATCTTCGCCCTGGTATTCTGGATTGTTAATCGTGTGCGTACACGCAATAAATAGGAGAAAATCATGAAAAAAACTTTTATTAACTTACTTGCTATCGCAGCTATGCTGTTCGGCGCGGTCGTCGCCCCTAGTACAGTTTACGCTGAAGGCGAAGAGGAAAATTCCACTCCGGCCAAATGGATTCAAGTTTCGCCGGCCGCCATCACTGTCACCATGCAGGGCGGTGACGTGCTCGAGGGGGACTCCCGCCGCTGTACTACTGGTTCGGAATACGGTTGTTATATTGAGGTCAAAAATATCGGTACCGAATCTTTCCGCTTCCGTATGTACGTCACGCCACATTCCGTCACTGGCGAGAATAACGAGGTCAGCTTTACCGACACCAATTCCACTTACACGCAGATTGCTCGTTGGGTGACGTTCGATGACGGTAATGGCAAATATGCTGATGAAGTTTATTACGAGCTCAAGCCGGATGAGGCAGTTAAGATTCCTTTTCGCGTTACCGTGCCAGAGGATGTCCCTGGTGGCATGCAACAAGCTGCGGTCTGGGCGGAAGTTGTTGGCGGCGGTAGCACTAGCGGTACCGGCATTAATACCGTAGCTCGTGCTGCCACTGTAATTGCTGGTCGCTCGATCGGTGATACGCGTCAGACGGCCGAAATTAGTGATTACAGCTTTGAACGCTTCTCGCTTGGCGGCAATTTGACTGCGCACGCCACTGTTAAAAATACCGGGAATACTGATTTTACGACTCATTACAATTACACGGCAAAAACTTTCTTCGGCAAGGTGCTTGACGAACGTTCCGGGGAGATTGCTGCTTATCCTGGCATTGAATATCATGTTGATGTTGACTGGGACAACACGCCATATCTCGGTATTTTCCAAGTTGAGTTTAAGGTTACCGCTGCAAATGCTGAAACTGCCGAAACGCATATTGTCGTGATTATGCCAATTCCGATTATGCTTTTGTTAATTTTGTTGTTGACAGTCGTAATTATCTGGATTATAATCATAATCAGAAAGCGTAAAGAGCGCAAATCACGGCTACTCGTCTAGAGTAAACCAGTTTGCGTCGAGCCTCCGTAATACTATTGCGAGTAGTATTCTGCGAGACGGAGCTCGTACGAATTCAAACAAAAATAAAACTAAGAAAGAGTGTAGGATATGCAAAAAACGAAAAAACATTTTTTGGGTATGGTTGGCTTAGCGCTGGTCGCTCTATTAACGATCGTGGCGTATGGGATCCCATCGCCCGAAGCGTCAGCTACCGAAGGGAACGTTGACGTACAAGTCATGGTAGGCGAACCTAACATGAACAACCGCATCAATACCCCGCGCGATGGCGACGTAGTCGTCAAGCCGGAGCTAGAGATTAGTAGCAGCTACAGCCAGGTTACCAAGATTGAATATTTCTTGACTTATAACAATGCCGATGGTCAAGAGGTACGTGTGCCTGTTGGCTCATTTGCGCCAACAGAGGACTCCGGTACTAACACCTTTGCGGTTAATCTTGATGGCTACGGCGGTTTTAATAATTATCGCCTCACAAGTGTTGCCTATGGTAATAACGGTGCGCAACGCGAGGATACGGTGGCTTTCGCTTATCGCGCCATCAATGTCTATTACAATGGGCAAAATGATACCAATAAAGATCCGCAGCTAAAAGCTGAAGTTAACGAAAAAGTCGACAAAATTCAAGTCCAAGTTTACGATAAAGACAATAATCCAGTCTTTGTAGACGAAAACGGTACTGAGCGGCCGATTATCGTCGACAAAAGCGCCATTGATCCAGAAACTGGCGAACTACTCATTGACTTACCATTTGAGCAGTACGGCGTCCCAGAGGGCGACTATCGAGCCGTCGTGGTAACTTATGATGAGAATGACGTAATTCTTTCCATCGACACCATTCCGTTTACCTATTCTCTAAATACCGAAACTCCTAATGTGCCAAACACCGGCTCAATGCTTGAGAGTCTTAACATTTCTCGACTTGATTATCTCTTAACTGGGCTAATTGCTTTCGGCGCCGTGGCTGGTTTTGCGATTTACCTGATTTGTCGCAAAAACAATCGTCGCTAAGCGCCAAAGACATAGCTTAAAGTTAACTTTAAGCCCCAGTCGCTAGACGCCAGTTATCCCCCTAGCTTATTGCTTGGGGGATTTTTTGGTGGCTATTGGAGCCTTTTTCCGCGTTCGAACAGATGTCTTTTGCATGCTAGCCTTCTGCATTTTCTTCCTTCGGGTGTCCTGTTTCTGTGATGCTGCTTTAGCTCTTGTAGATGCATTATCCAAAGACTTTTCCTTTATTTCAAAATGAGCGTATTTACGCGTCGTGAAGCTTAGTGCAAATGCTGCCGCAAAGACGAACAGCATTACCATAACGAACCATTGTGCCAGAATGGTGGCAGCGAAAAAATCCTCCAAGAGCCCTGCGGCTACAGAACTGACGATGCCAGTATTTGGAACGAAAGCTACTACACCGAGTGGTGCAAGGTAAGTCAAATCGCCCTCAATAATGTCTGTGGCAGGGAAAGTTGGGGTATTAGGCTGATCCGGAGTTTCTGTACTTTCGTCCACGGGTGGAACAGGCTCGGTCGCACTATCTTTTCGATAGATTACAGTATACTCTACATCTGCACCTTCTATCGTTCCGACAATTTTTGCTTGATCTGGCGTGTACTCATCCACCTCTGGCGAATCAACATTATAAGTGGCACCGTCGGCTAAGACTTCTACATGAGTAGGAGCAGCTTCTGTGCCATCTGCCTCATAAATATACTTAATTATTAGGCTATACTCATCTACCTCAGGCGCCACATATTCAACTGTGTCATGATCATAAGTTACGCCAGCATTACCACCTAGTGACGTGTAATAACTAATTACGCTCGACATCTCACCGTTCAAGCCCGCACTTTCGCCGAAATAACGAAAATAAAGTCTATCGCCGTCCGTGCCCGCCGGAGCCAGCCGAAGCGGGTTTTGGAGTTTAAAACCATCCGAAGAGTTTTCCGGCGCAGAAATCTCGACCGCCTGCCAAGAATCCTTGTCTTCAGGATTAGCAGAATAGAAAAGCGTTTTTGATGATAAAGGCAGGAAGCCGGTATTTTTTTGACCATCTTCTGTAATGTCTTCAATGTATGCCGCAATGCGCTCGATATTCAGGTCATTCTCGGGGTCACGATTAACGATGCTGGAGTTAAATTCAACCAAGTTACTCTCGGTATTTTCGATCCGTTTTGCTACCTTGGCATTAAGCTTGCTATCAGCCGAAATTGGCCAATTCATATTGCTAATTGTGATTTTTGTATTTGAGCCGTCTGTACTCCGTTCAGCGTAGAAAAAGTCTAAATTTACTACATCATCAGCTTTCAGACCAAAATCAAGGTTATTTGCCGTAACATTACGAAAATTCTCTCGTATAATACGATTATAATTATTAACGCAATTTTGATCTGCGTATTTCAAATCGCGTATTCGCATACATTCAGCCCATTCACCGTTGCGCTTGTCCAGGTCGTTTACTTTTTCTACGAAAGTAGTCACAGTACCGTCGTCATTTATCTTAAACCAACCCGAAATTGGACCATGCAATCCGCCAATGTCGAGCACTAATTGGTCATTCAGAAACACCCAAACGTCATCATCGCCCGAAAACTGAAAAAGCTCATCGCCACTAGCTGCAACTTTGATCGCGAAACCCAAATGAGCCGTAAAACCGAAATTATGCAGCTGACCACGCCAATCTTTTAATTTTACATCAGCTTCATCTAGCCCTGCCACATCATCGAGCGGATAAATGTCTTGCCCGCCATAAACGTAAGTTCGTTTGCCGGCACGATTGAAAGTTACCGTGCGGCCGTCAATGCGCTTGGAACGCGTTGGTACTTCATGAAACCAGCGATAAAAATTATCAGTTTCCGCCACCGGATCGTGCCCAGTTACATTGGCTGATAAGGCATCGTGCAGCGCATTCCAAGAAGCTTCGCTATCTGTAAAGGCCGGAATCGGCAAACGATCCGCACCTAATCCTGGCTTGATCATTCCCATCAGTACGCCATGAGTATGATAGCTGTTGCACTTGGTCCACTCAAACTGGCGATTTTCGTCATTGCAATCATCAGCTTTTTGATCCCAATACTTAATCGGCAGCGTAATTGAATCTGGCTCACCGAGTGACGCAGCCTGCCAAATCGTCGGCACACCACCCTCATGCTCGACGGACTCTAGTGACATAGCTCTGACAACCGAAGAGATGCCAATCACCACTAACATTAAAAAAGTCACCCCCGCTACAACACGCGACACCGCATAAACACGACGTTTAACAATCTTCTGTCGAACATTTCTCGACCCCATCAATCAGCCTCCTATACTTACATATATAATATATTGCATCGTCGATAAGGTCAAGCGTATTCCGGAGGTCAAATAAAAATATCTTCTGCAACAATGTTACAAAAGATATTTCCAATAGATTCAAAGTTATGGTAAGGTAGGTTCTAAATCACTAACAATATTAATTAGCTGAAAACGTTTACGATGCTAAAACTTTTATCGGCCTTTTAGACTTACGTCCTAAAGAAGCTTCCACGGAAGGTGACTAACGCACCGTGCAGAAGCTTCGATAATTTTATTATAGCAAACTCCTAGGAAATGTCAATCACCTGGCCATGGCGATTTATAAATTTAATCTTCTCGATTTCCTTAATCTCAGCAAAGCGTTTTCTGAGTTCTCGTTCTATAGCTTTATCGGGGACGTATTTCATTCTACGAGAATCAAATACAATCCGGCAAGATTGCCACTTACCACGCTTGAGGTTTCTTTCAACGGCTTTGAGATTGCTTGCTTTCGGGGCTTTCATCTCCCAAGTAATATCATCTATCAAACAATCAGCGGTTTGCTTGCCTTTTTGATCTATGGCTTTAAGAAATTCAACAATATATCCATACCGAATTAATACCTTAGCAGATTCAAGCTCGTGCGGCCAGACATCGGCGCCGTCAGGAATAATAATTTTACCACTTTTCTTCATGTACCAATTATACTATTTAGAATGTTTATTCCAAAACATAAAAAATATCTTTTGCAATATATTGCAAAAGATATTTCCAGTAATCTCAAAATTATGGTGGAGCATATGAGACTCAAACTCATGACCTCTTCGCTGCCAGCGAAGCGCTCTAATCAACTGAGCTAATGCCCCAAAATCTTAACGAACCAATTTATTGGTGAGTCGGGAGGGGCTCGTTATCCACCTAGCACGTTAGTGCGTGGATCCAAGAGAGGCCCTCCGTTTTCGTTAGAAAACGAAGATTTTGTGAAACAAAATCTTAACGAACCAATTTATTGGTGAGTCGGGAGGGGCTCGAACCCTCGACACCGGGCTTAAAAGGCCCGTGCTCTAACCAGCTGAGCTACCGACCCATGTCAAGTACTTCCCAATTATAGCACAAAGTCTAGTAAAATAAAACCCTAATTCCCAAAAACTCTGGTTTATTTTATACATAAACGTCATTCACGCTCCTTGTTTTTCTTTTCTGCTCAGATTATATCGCCCTGTGTTATAATAAAACTACTATGAGCAAACCAAAAACTTCCACCGCCAAAACCAAATCGTCTGCCACGGATGTTGTTGCTGATTATAACGGCTATGATTACAAAAAGATCTTTTGGGAGGACGCCGACCGTAAGTATGAGGATGCTGCCGATCGCATGGCGATTCGTCGTCTTTTGCCGCAAAACATGGACAAATTCGTCGATATCGCTGGCGGCTATGGCCGCCTCGCGGACGAATATTTGCCTCGCGCTCGGGAAGCTGTACTGTTTGACTATTCCAAAACCGAGCTTCAGCAGGCCAAAGAGCTTTACGGCGACAAAATTCACACCAAAGCCGGTGATATTTACAAGCTACCTTTCAAGGATAATAGTTTTGATGCGCTGATGATGGTGCGCGCCACTCACCATTTTAAGGATATGCAGAAAGTTTCCGATGAACTTTACCGCATTTTGAAGCCAGGCGGCGTTGCGGTAATCGAAGTTGCCAATAAGAAAACTCTGCCCAAAATGGTGCGTTATTGGACCAAAAAATCTGACGTCAATCCGTTTAGCCGCGAAGTTTCTCGTCTCAAAGAGCTTAATGCTGGCGAATTTTACAATTATCATCCCAAATACATTGAGGAAATCTTCAAAAAATCCGGTTTTCAGATCGACGAGGTACTTTCGGTCTCTAACTTTCGTAGTGCCAAGCTTAAGCAGATTTTTGGCACCAAAAATCTCATCCGTTTCGAAAAATCCGCCCAAAAAATCCTTGCCCCTATTCGTTTTGCCCCTTCGATTTACTATAAGCTAGTCAAATAATTATCATTGATCAACTCAATATTTTAATTTGTTCTAATCTTTAACTTTCTTTAAGTTTCTTTAAGTTTCGTATTATATAATATTGCCATGAGAATCCTATATGTTGAAGACGAAAAATATCTCGCTGACGCGGTAATTCATCTTTTGAAAAAATCCGATATTGCGGTAGACTGGGCGGAAAACGGTCGTACTGGCTTGGAATTAGCTCTCAATAATACTTACGATTGCTTAGTATTAGATATTATGCTGCCAGAGCTTTCAGGCGTAGATATCTTGCGCGGCGTGCGTCAGCATAAGTTGACAGTGCCGATTATTATGCTCTCGGCTCTGAGCGAAGTAGACGACAAAGTTAATTCTCTGGAGCTGGGCGCAGATGACTATCTTGCTAAACCTTTCAAAACTGCCGAATTGATTGCACGGATTAAAGCTTTGGTGCGTCGTCCGCCCTTGCAGCTCGAGCAAACGATTAATTTTGCGGATTTGGTGTACGACCCAAACAACCGCACTTTGAATGGTCTAGAACTTACCACTAAAGAAGCCGCTATTCTTGAAATTCTCTTGCGTCACCCCGACCATGTGCAGCCCAAAGCGCAGCTCCTGGCGCGCGTTTGGGGTAGCGACGCTTCATTGAACGATAATTATGTTGAGGCTTACATTAGTTATCTGCGCAAAAAGTTGCGCGCCAGCCATTCTCGCACCAAGATTAAAACCATCCGTGGCCTCGGTTATAAATTAGTTGACACCGCCGCATGACCATTCTAAAGCATCGCCTATTCTCGCGTTTGCGCAATCGTCTGATTTTGATTAATCTCGCCGTTACCACGGTGATTCTGGCGGTGGCATTTTCGATGATTTATCTATTGGCCGCTCAAGCCGCTGGTGGCCGCGAGGTTTCTCCTGCGGGGGTTACCGAAAATCTCGGTATTACCGTTGACGGCAGCTCTAGTCGATGGTCGGAAATTCTTTATCAGCGCGTACAGCTTGAACGACAGGCCAACCTCTCGATATTACTCTTAAACTTAATCCGTGTGGGGCTTCTGGTAGAAATCTTCGTGGCCGCCCTATCTTATTTTCTTGCCGAAATTGCTATCCGCCCCGTCCAAGAGGCTTATGAAAATCAAAAAGCCTTCATCGCCAACGCCAGCCACGAAATTAAAACTCCGCTCGCCGTCATCAATGCCAATCTCGAAGCTGCCGATATTCAGCATAATCACTGGATCGACAATGTTTCGCGTGAGGTAAAAATTCTCACCGAGCTTAATCAATCTTTGCTTACGCTGGCGCGAGCCGATGATGGTAGCCAACCTGCCGCTCATCCTGAAAATTTTAAGCTTAAATCTCTCGTCGAAGAGACTATTTCGGCATTTACTCCGCAAGCCGCCGCGCAAGGCATCAAGCTTGAGCTTAAGACCAAGCTTAAAACCGCCAAAATTCGCCTCGCCAAGGCCGACTTTCAACAAATTCTCACTATTCTGCTAGACAATGCTATTAAATATGGTCAATCTACGGTTACTATCTCTTTGCATGTCGACCAAATCAGTATCAAAAATGATGGTTCCACTATTCCACCTGACCGCCTAGCGCATATTTTCGAGCGTTTTTATCAAGCCGACAAGAATTCCGCCGGCGTAGGTTTAGGTTTAGCGATTGCCAAATCCTTGGCCGAGCGGCAAAATTGGCAGTTGAGCGCCGAATCTACGCATAATTTTACTACTTTTACACTTAAATTTGCCAAAAAATTCACTGACTCCAGCGGTAAAACGCCCCATTTCGCCGAAAAAGCTTGACAATTATAACCATCCGTGCTACAATAGGGAAGTAAACCGTTTGACGGGTAGCTTTTTGAGGTAATCATGGAAGCGCCAAGCAAGTTTAGGTTCTTTACATGATAAACTTTCAGCTCACCGTCTTCTTCTTATTTTAGCAAAGGGGGTATTTATAATGAATAAGGAAGAAAATGTGGAGATCTTTGCCGATTCGGCAGCCTTGACCGCAGACTATCTATTGGGTCTAAAATTGTTGAGCCAGAATTTTAATTTAGCTCAACTTGTCGACCCGCAAATCGAGCCGCTGGCGCGCTGGTTCTGTCGGGAGGCGCTCAAACTAGCTCACCAAGAAGCGGGCTGGCTTGGTTTGACAGACCAGACTGATTTGGCGTTGGCGCAAGAATTGCATCAAGCGGATAAAGTCCGGGCTATGCGGTGCGAAACGGCTGCCCTATACGTTGCAGACAAAATCGTCTGCGCTGAACTGCGCTGGCGTGAAGCTTGCCACCAACTTCGGCAAGTTTGCCCAGCATTGCATACTAAGTTGGGGCTGGTTGATGATGCGTATTTAGCACAAAAAGTTGCGCAGCAACAGACAATGCAGCGCATTCGCATCGGTTGGGTGCCAAAGTACCTGCGGCATTTTGCCGACACTGTGTTAGATTCCCGTCCCAGACCGGAGGATCACCAAGAGGTTGCTGCCGCTTTTGAACGCGCGATTACCGAACTGTATGACTGGACAGGGCGCGCCTACCCGCGGGTCGACAAAATTGACACGGCTAGCTTTTGTTGGCAAGCTCGTCAAGATCTGTCGAACTATCTGGCGTGGATTGCGGAATACCGGCGTCGATTGGATGATGATTTCGCCAAGTGTGTTAGAATAGATAATTTTAGTACTATCTTGGATCGCGCCGCCAGCCAACGTTGGCATATTAAGCTGCTACGTTAAGCCAGTCCGACAAAGTTTATCAAAAAACAAATTGCCCTGAACATTAGAGTTCAGGGCGAATTTTTTATCTCCGTGGTGGCCCCAGTTGGAATCGTTATCCGCCCGGCGCTTTAGCGCCACGGCGCGGATCCAAGAGATTCCATTTTTCTTTTTCTCAAACCCTGTGGTGGCCCCAGTTGGAATCGAACCAACATTGTAGACTTAGAGGGTCTATGTCCTATCCGTTGAACGATGAGGCCGCAAAAATATTTTAACAAAATTTTCCTCAAAACGCAAATTACTCAGTTCAGACTTTTTTGTGCTAAAATAACCCTAAAGCAAGCTTAAAATTTATCGCATCAGCAGAAAGGGAACATGGCTAATAAAGAAAAGCAAATCAGCAAATGGCAAAAGGCGCTCACCGAGCTCAATCTCATCTCACCTGAGGACAAAGTCGAAGCCTACGTCGTAGCGAAATGGGCGGAATTCAACCTTGGCCCTATCGGCAACTGGCGTCAAGGTACATTAGTTTTTACGAAAGAAAAGCTGATTTTTATGACGACCTTTGGCGTGAACCAATTTGCGATTGGTTATGGTGATGTGCGTGAAGTCCGCAAAAAGCTCGCTGGCCTCTTGCCGATGGGTATGCAGGTCACTGCTTATGATAAAAAGACCGATAAAGTCAAAAAATATAAATTCTGGCTTGGCGGTCGCCGCAAATGGATGCAGCTTATCTCGGACAAAGCTGGGCTGGGACGCTAAGGCCTTTCAGCAACACCTGAAAACTACCAGCCTCGGGTTGGTAGTTTTGACTTCACCTACCCAAAACTGATTTTCAGTAAGTCGACGGAGCCTTTGTAGGATATGCCGGCTGTTAGTCGAGGCAGCGCATAAGATATGGTATGGGAAAGTAGTGGATCAGGCAAGAGGCTCGCTAGCAGCGACGTCTAGTGTAATGAGTAAAAAACCAGCAGAAACGTTCAAAAAGCAGATGGATACTTATGCAAAGAGAGCGGAATTATAACGCTAGATAATCCCAAGGAGATGACAGATTATGTATGAGACAAGAAGACTACCAGATATGTGTAAGAATGCCCATTTTGGACACCACAATATTTTTTGTAAGAACGAGAGCTCGAAATACAAATCAAACTTATCTCCACTCTTGACATTCTTATCACGCATAATTTTTTGTACATCAGCCTTGGTTAGTACTACGGTGGGCTGCTTTTTCTGTGTCTTAGCCTTCGCCTTATCTTCTTCGGCCCATCTTAAAGCTAAATACGTTCCTATGACAGAATCGAAAAGATTACTCATTACTATGATTATAACAAATAACGTATGGTTTTGCAATGAGTAGTAGTGAACATGTCGGATCAGTTTATTTTGATTTGGAGTTAAGAACTGACTCTGCAGAAAAGAAATTAAATAAAACCCTGTCTTCAATTATTAAAACGACAAAAAACGCAGCAGGAGAAGTTAGCGATGCTAGCGAAAAAACATCGCAGCAGACCAGTAAGGCGTGGGACTTTGCAAAAAGAACCATTGAGACCACTGTTATAAATACTTTTAATAAAGCAATTTCTAAAAGTCTTGATTTCGGGAAGATGGCCTTGCAAACTGGAATTGACTTTGAGAGCTCTATGGCTAAAGTCTCCGCAATTGGCGGAGCGACTGGAGAAGACCTAGAAGCATTAACGAACAAGGCTCGTGATCTAGGTAAAAATACGCAATTCTCTGCCTCTGAAGTGGCCGATGGCTTATCCTATATGGCGATGGCCGGGTGGGATACCCAGCAGTCGTTAGATGGCATTGATGGCGTTCTGCAATTAGCTGCGGCAAGTGGCACAGATTTAGCATTGACATCCGATATTGTTACGGATGCATTAACTGGCTTTGGGTATGAAGCACCCCAGCCAGGCATTTAATCAAAGCATGAAGCCGTTTGAGAAAAGGGCGAGAGGATGAGCTATTACTTCAAATATGACATGATAAAATCACCCAAAAATAACCACAAAATGCCAAGCGTAATCACTAAGGATATAGCCATAGTAATCCAGAATTGCTTGGGGCGATACTTCATTCTTTCCAGCATAGTAATTTCGTTAAATTCATATGCTCTTTGGGCGATTTTTGGTAAAAGTTTTATATCCCTAGCGCGTTTTTCGGCCTTTTTCTGTCGATGCTTATCTACTGCATCAGAAATAATAAGTGCCGTAAAGATATCGCCAATGTTACTCATGTTTTTAGAAAAACCTTCATTTTTAATATTTAATTCCTTTAATTATAACATAGTTGGGGTGAATTGTTAATGGCTAGGTCAGAACAAACCAGTTCAGCAATTTATAAAGTTAATATTGACATGAGTAAAGCAAAGCGCGCACTAGAAAATTTCTCAAGTATTATCCAAATTCAGCCTGAGATAAAGTTTAATATAAATATATATTGCTTCCCCTCCCCTCTACTTTGTGCGTAGTGGAATAGCCACAGTCTTGCAATCGAATCCTGGCAAAATTTCTGATGCGGCCAGTACGGGCAATTTAGCACTATCAACTGCCAGCTCTTTACTCAATGGTAATCAATTAGTCTATATTTTAAACTTTAGTGCTAATACTGTGCTAAATAACAATAGTACCTACCAATATACTGCTTTCTCCGTCCGTCAAAAAGCATCCATAAAGTTCTGGAACACCTCCTACTGGTAATCTTTATGGGCTGGGTTAGTATAAGTTTTCACATCACGGTCCTCCGCGACCTAGGCGGACACAGTTCTGAAGCACGGGAGCGTTAGCGATTCGCTTCAGAACGTGTCCCCTTGATGTGAAAACTCATACTAACCCAGCTTTTCATATGGGTCACCAGCAGAAAGTTTTTACAGAACCTTCTACTCATCCCTCCCCCTACAGTGCTAGACAGCGGACGGAGAAAGCATTAGCGCGCGTATTATTACGAGATGAGGTAATAAGTATATTATTAAAATCTTGGCGGTAAGCTTCTAAAATCATGGAATAGACGGTGGCAGACCAGTAATAGCTATTACCGCCTGAATATCGTAATGAGCCATAAGGCTGAAGAACGAAACCCCCACGGACAAAGGAAAAGCCTCATGCTATCAACATTTGGGCTATTTCTCGCCACATCAAAAAACCATGTCTTAATATATATTTGACATATATACCAAAACATGGTCTTTGGTGACCCTTGTTGAATCGATGTGGAACGAAATTGCTAAAGATTGTCGCAGAGTGAAGCACATCAT
>CAYPTT010000001.1:0-51218 GCA_964413835.1 uncultured Candidatus Saccharibacteria bacterium | reverse complement strand
GGTCTCTAAGCTTGCAGACCAGAATTGTTGGATGGTGCAGAATTTGGCGTTAGATTTGAATGAGAAAACTTTACCACTTACGCCGGAGACGAGTGATGTAGCTGCTAGTTGGGAGCCGGAAAGTTATACGGAACAAACACCACCCTCAGATAACTATAATAACAACGGACGCTCCTGGGACCTAGGTCAATACGTACTCGCAGTACCGAACAAGGTATATACGGAAAACATCTCTAAGCCAGTCTGTATTTCAGATGCGAGCAAAGATAGCTATGATAGCTTCAAACCCGGCGAAACATTAGATACATGTGTATATATTCAGAATATACAAACTTGGACCCCAAATTTTAAAGCACAAGCTGGTATTTGGCATCAAGAAGAATTTGACTTAATAGCGGCTAATTCTCAAAATCAAACATATGATGCACATTATTTATTGGGAAATTGGTATCAATGGAATACTGCTACGGCGGGTAGCGGCAACAATTTGGTCAGCTCCGCGACCGACATATACGAATCGGCGAAAATTAAAGATGCCAATTCATCCATTTGTCCGAAGGGTTGGAAATTACCCGTCAGCGGCGGAGGATCGACCACACACCAACCATTTGACCGCAATAAAAGCTTTTATCAACTTCTACACGCTTACGGCTATCCTACAACCGGGAACTATCAACCTCATCCCAGTAATATTATCGCAACAGCCCCCATTCTCAATGGAGAAATCAATGGCGCTAACCAAAATATCGTTAAAAGTCCGCTACACTTTATGCGTAGCGGCGCAATGGAGGTAAATTCGCTGCGTTACCTAGGACTAACAGGTGACAATCAAACTGCAACAGCTAGTTATAAAGATGGAGAAAACTTTATTTTTAGCTATCAGCAAAATTCGGTCTATCCGGTCTACAATTTCCCCGGCCATACGGGACTTTCAGTCCGCTGTGTAGCTTATTAAGATCATGGCTAGCGCTCAAAGACTTACGCATAATCTAAAAGCAACATCAAACCCTCTTGACAAAAAGCATAACCTGTGCTAGACTGGATACATAAGCGCAAAATGCTGGTCCGGCATCGTTCTCACCATCGGACACTATGATTCCTCCGAATCATTGCACATCAAACCCGGTGCACCTCGCAGTCACCGCAAAAAATAAACATTCAACACCAAAAGGAGAACACATGGGAAACCCCAACGCGCCAAAAAATCTTGATGAACCAACTCGGTTCGAAAATGTCACCCAAGCTAACGCCTGGGAAAACCTCCAAGAAACCAACCCTAATGAATACGCTGATAATAACCCTGAAGATAGCACCGACATCGGCCCCGAATCCGACGGCGACCTCTACAGCGAAGAAAAAGCTCAGACTATCGAAACCGAAAAATACGGTGATTCCACCCCCGAAGTCATCGCCTCTGAGACCTCCGAAGAAATCGAACTCCCCGCTAACAACGACGAGCTCGAAGCTATGGCACAAGCCGAACAAAACCAAGCCCAAGAAGTCGACAATTATTATGCCGAGCATCCCGACGAACTAGCAAAAGACCTCGAAGATACCCCAGAAACCCCCGAAGCGACAGAAGCGCTAGAAACACCTAGTATCCAATAAACCAAGAGACTTATTAAAATCACTAAAACGGCTACAGAGCATTTCGAAGACCATCCGCAGGTCACGACCGAGGACGAGATGCTTCACACCCGTAACGACGGGATGTGAAGACATCGTGTCTGAGAAATACTATGTAGCTGTTTTTAATGGGTTTTAATCAAATCTATACTATCTGGCTGTTTTTATATATTTTATTTAATCTCCAGTCTCTCCTGCATCTCCCTAAACTCTTCCTCCGTCGGCTTCAACTCTCGCTCCCCCGCCCAATTCTCATTAATCGGCAAAAGATGCACATGTGTATGAGGCACATCCGTCCCGACGATTTTAATCATTGTCCTCTCTCCTAACACCTTGTCAAGATGTTTTGCCAACATCTTGACGGTCTTCATCAAGGCCGTGTAATTTTCCTCGTCCAGATCATACACCTTGTCCACTTCCACCTTTGGGATCACCAAAGTATGCCCCGGCGCTTCCGGCGCAATGTCTAGAAACGCCATCGTCTTTTCGTCTTCATAAATCTTATAGCAGGGAATCTCGCCCTTCACAATTTGCGTAAAAATACTACTCATCTTTTCTCCTCAATCTTTCTCTTTATTATATCAGTAATTATCTCTTACTCAAAATTTCGTATATAACCATATTTTCATTATATCAGCACAGAACTTACAGAATTCGGCAAACAACATTCCAATATGCATCCCAGTTTCATATTAGCCGAGTTTTACGAGACCTTCACTAACAAGATTATCGACAATCTATTGGAACTCTACCAAGAGGGGAACATTAAATCAGCGATTGCTCATGCTTTATTCTAGCCCAACTCGAAGCATTGTATGAGCAAATCCTCGATGAACATCAGTATAATCTGCGCATTTACGCCGACTACAATGCTAATATTGAACAGTTCATGCGATACGCCCCAAAGATCAAGGATCTCGGCGGAGAACTCGTCCGTCGACGACCATATATCTACCTTGACCTACCAGATGTTAGAGCTATCGGCGTCAAGAGTTTCACCAAAATACCATGCAATCGCTTCAACCTCAATAAACTAGAAATATACTTCCGCCGTGTCAACCAATAATACTACAATTCTCCCCAACAAAGAAATTATCTAAATAATCCTCCATTCTCCCAACAGCCCCTCATCCGAGAGGCTGTTTTTCCTTTGTCCGTGGGGGATTCATTTATCCATGGTACGGGTCCTCAAGACATCTAAGCTATACTAGCCATTATTGGGCGCCTACTACCTACCCTAGCGCCTCACTTTCCTATACTCAGCGTTTTAATAATACTAATGTCGTCCCCTCCGACTGCTCTTATCAGGCCCTTGCTTTCTCCGTCCGCTGTCTAGCACTGTAGGGGGGAGAGATAAAGCTAAAAATCTCACCCTCAATCTTCACCAATAATTAACTTAACTTTTTTGAACTTGTACGCAATGTACAAGTTCAAGCATATTTTATATCTGTTTTTTCTTTAATTTCTACTACGAATCAAAAAGAATAACGCACGGGGAAAGCATAAAAACGTTGATGTCCAGTGGTTGAGACTATAGTTTCCGTGTCGTCAAAAGATAAAAAGAAGGCATTCTCTGGTTGTGGTTCGCTAGTTGATGACCAAAGGTAGCTGACGCTGCCAGAGTAACGTAAATTTGAGGTTTGAGTATTAGTATATCCACTACGCACAAAGTAGAGGGGAGGGGAAGCAATATATATTTTTGAGAAAACGCAGTAGATTATGGCGTAGCCAGTTATAGAGGGGAGAAATAATATTATATTTAACAAAACTATCTTAAAAGAAATACAAAGCGAAGATATTCACTTTAAAACATTAGTAGCGAGATAGTTCGAGGCAAAGATGAGAACTTATAGAAGCACTTTAACGCAGTTAGTTGAGATGAGATACAAGGCAAAATTGAGTAACGCAAGAGGAACGTATATTACGCTTTAAGGCATTAGTAGCGAGATAGTTCGAGGCAAAGATGAGAATCGCAAAAGAAAATTACTTTAACGAGATTATCTTGAATGAAGTACGAGGCGAAAGTGAAGCACGCAAAGAGGCTGGGCTTATGGCCCTGCCTCTGCGTACTGGAACTTTCAACGAAGTAATTCGTCAAGAGAACTCGCTAAAGCGACATTTCGTCGATACTATTGATTAGATACAACAACGAATCCGCCCTAATTTTATCATCACGAATTTGGCGAGCTGCTTCATAGGCTGGAGCAATCACTGCCTTATCCCGCATCGAATTCAACATTTCCTGATAGAGTAAGAAGCGCTTCTCAGGTTCAACTTCTACACGATCCATGATAGGGAACAACTCTTTCAAAGCCGCTTCCTTCACTTTTGAAATATCCGCACCATAGCCCATCGCACGACCAAAGCCACCCATCGCCGCACCAGGCATTGCCATTGCCGGCTGTGGCATCGGCGGAGTCGGTAATTTCATAGTATTCGCCGCTGGCTGCACTGGCGGCATCATATTCGCCGGAGCCTGTCCAGCAGGCGCAGCTGGGGCCGGAGCCGGAGCTGGTTTGCCATTGTTAGAACCACCCTTCTGGGTGATCTCGTCGATTGCGCGTTGCAAATCGTTGTCTTTGTTACGATTTTGATTCATTTCGGTTCCCACCTTCTATTAATGTTTACCATTGTTTACACGTATATAACCCCCATTATACAGGACTTTTCCTAAATACGCAAGAACTTTATTAATTTATCCAGCATATCTAATTGCACCGTCTCCATTGGCAACCTCGCGCCAAAAGCATCCACAATCTCCTCACCCTGCGCCGCAGGGAAATACACCGTCAACCTTGGCGAAAAACGCTTCCGCGGCGTCAACACAATCGCATAATGATTATTCTCATTCAAAATCCCAAACGCCTTGAACTGGTCAAAATTATACTCCCGCGTATCCTCAATCAGTCCTTTATTATTCAAAGTATATTTCAAAATCCGCGGCGGACGCAACGCATACACAATCAACGCCACCACACTTAAGAGCACCACCGCCAAAAATGTCCAAGACTGAATCCAAACTGCAATTCCCGACAAAGCCAATCCTACTGCCACTAACCCCACATACCACCATTTCGTCTTATCGCGGACGATATATTCTTCCGCCTCCCAAGTAATTGTCTTTGCCATAATAGCTATATTATACCACAAAATCCAAACAAGAAAACTAAAAGCGCTATACATAATTTCTTGAGAAAGGAAAGCCCTTTTAATGCTATAATTTAAAAATGAACGAGACCAACTCCACGCATTCACTTAATTCCGAAAAAGACTCTAACAATAAAGCTAATAAAGCGCCGCAGCCAACAGCAGGCTGGGATGAACTTTCGCAATTCCCCGATTTTAATGAATATACAGAAAACTTAAATAGTGAAACCGTTCAAATAACCCAAGAAAATTTAGCAGAATTATTCAATAATTTTATAAAAGAAAGTTACCAATATGGCTCCAGCGAAGAACTTTTTAACGACATGGATTACTTCTATAGTTTTCTCAAAGAAATCAAAACGGCCAATTCAACGAACTTAAAACCACTTTATAAGAAGCTAACGTCAAGCATCGGCCTTATCCGCTTCAAGCATGGCTTCGAAAGCAACATTATTGATATGAATCCAGAACTTCAAGATCTCAAAAAACAAATAGACGATACTTCGCTCACCGACCAAAATATCATCGACGAATACGCCCAAATCTCTACAGAATATACCAATTTCACCAAACAAGTCAAAAACCTCGATTTTATCCAAAATAACTATGAAAACTTATGGGGTAAAGAGAGTGCGTTTTTAGCTCTAGAATCTTTAAAATCCCTAATAACCAACGATGAATATCGTAAACTACTTGACAAAAATCAAATTAGCGATATCCTAACAGACTGCATAAAATTAAACAACGATGAACAACGTTATCTTAAAAAACTAGAAAAGAAGTATAAAGGTATAATTCAACAAATTTGGCAAAATTCTCTATCAAATACAATAGACGAAAACCAACATTTTAGAATGCTATTTTCCAACATTTCCGGCAATGATTTAAAATCACACGCAATTTTACTATTAAATCGACCAGAGCAATCTTCCGCCAACGTAATTAGTTCCGAATTCGTCGCACTTTACGGATCTACTACTAGTAAAATTGGTTTTATCTACCCCAACGACTCTGAAATATTGATGATGAGCGCATATGATTTAGGTTCAAATGTTTTCGGTATGGGCATTAGAAATACAGAAAAAGGTTCACTCTTAGCGACTCCTAAAATTATTGAACGTATCGGCATCAAAAGAGCGCAAGACAAGGGTGAAGATTTATATTCATCTACCTGTTATAATGAAATCCTTATCAACGCCAAACCCTGCGGCATCGCGATACTGGGTTTAGGAGAGGGTGAAATTAATACTAATTATCAAAACGCCAAAGCCTTAGCTGAAGACATGAACTTACCAATAACTGAAATCGACCTCATGCAATATAAAAATGAATTATCAGAAAACGATAAAATATACCTCGCCTATCACGCTATCAGTTCTTCCTTAGAATCTTCCAAGCTTGATCTAACTGAACCAGATAATTCCATGAAAATATATAAAATAACCGATAAGTATAAGGACTCTATTGCAAAAATCTTCCTAGAATTAAAAACCAACGGGGAATTAAATAAAGCAAACCTAAGTCAAGCAATCAAAAACCTTATACCCTCGCTATAAATCACGCAAGCAAGAAAACGCACAATTAATTATTTATCCCTCCCCCTACAGTGCTAGACAGCGGACGGAGAAAGCGTAGGCACGGTAACCGTAATAGGAAGGGAAGACATTAGCGCTATTAAAAGCCTGATAGTAGGCATATGAAGCAGCAGGGTATGCAGTAGTAGACCAGTAGGAGCTACTGCAGCCTAGATCCCGCGTAGAACCAGTCCAGGGATGGACATCGCCCCCACGGACAAAGGAACTTGGCTGATCTAGTACGAAGCCATATCCAACTAAAGCTTTTTCCCTATAAGCCCCGTGAATCTTTTAGTTCATTGTAGGGAAAAAGTATCTTGATTTTTCGCTACAATGGCGGAAGGTGAGGGATTCGAACCCTCGCACCAGGTTTCCCCAGTCTAACGATTTAGCAAACCGTCCCCTTCAACCACTTGGGTAACCTTCCGTCAAAGCCATTATACCACACCTCACCCCAAACTCCAAAAAGTCGAACATCCAAAACAACTCCGCCAAGCCATCCAAAAAATACCTCAACTACATCAAAATCAACTAGTCTTTTTCTGTATTACTCCTCTTATGTTAAAATATCCCTATGAACCAAAAAATCATTTTCATTATTATTATTTTAGCGTTAATTATCATCCTGCCTTTCGTCGCCCTCAAAATCTACCACGACCAACTCACCAGCAACATCGAAGATTACAATACCTCTAGTTCTACTAGTACCGCTGAGCCCGAGCCCGAATTCTCCACTCGTATTGTTCTCACCGCTAATAATCTCGACTATCTCATCACGCTCGAGGACAATCCTACCACACGCGCCCTCTACCAAAAACTCCCTCTCGAAATCACCATGTCCGACCTCACCGGCGAGAAATACTATTATTTCTCCGAGCCTCTTCCCAACAACCCTACCAAAGTCCAATCCGTCACCGCTGGCAATCTCATGCTTTTTGAAGATAATTGCCTAGTCCTTTTTTACGAATCTTCCACCACTCCCTATGAATACACTTATCTTGGCAAGCTCGACCATCCAGCTCCACTCCTCAACTCCATCGACCAATCTCCACTCACTGTCAAAATCACCAAATATCCCAACAAATAATCCATACAAAAATTCGCTTACGCTTCCACAAACTGTGCTATAATTAGAAGCGAACAAAGCTACAATTCAACACGCATTTTTTGGTATTTTTGAATAAAAACACCAGCGAACTTAGACAACATATTTGAATAATCAGGGTGTCACGACACACCTAACAAGTTCATATATGTTGTCATATAGGTTCGTGTTGGTAGCTTTGTTCAACTCGTCGTGGCACCCTTTTTGGTTGCGAATTTTCTTCACTTATCTCCCGCGCCCCAAGCCTCAACGAGTTGCAAAACTAAACCAAACGGAGGTCTCATGCAACACTACACCAATCTTAAATTACGTTCACACGCTCAACTCCTCGGTCCAATTAGTCTAGTTTGTTTACTATCTTTACTCTTCATTATTTTTTGCCCAATCATCAGTACCAATACTAACGCCCTCACTCTATCCCCCTCCGAGCTTCAAACCAACATTCCAGCTCACGGCAGCCTAGCTATCGCTCTCGATCAAGACACCACTCTCGACATCACTCCCCAAGCCAACGGCACCTTTCAAGCCGCTACCAACCACCTCACTGTTCATAGTACTCACCCCACCGGCTATACTTTGTATCTCAATACCAACGATCACACTAACGCCCTCATAAACACCGACTCGATTAATGATTCTCAAATCACCGCCACAAGTCCCGACACTCTCGGCACCAACTTAACCCACAACACTTGGGGCTTCCATCTCACCGAAAATCAAAACAACACTTCTTATCAGCAGCTCAGCTACCAGCCTGTCCCACTCACTGCCAACCAAGTTGCCAAAACCAGCCTCGCCGCCAGCACCGATCAATATAATTTAATCCTCGCCGCCAACATCGACACCTCTCTCCCCGCTGGTCAATATACCAATAATCTTGTTGTTTCCGCCATCGCGAATCCTATTTATATTACTGGCCTCCTTGACTTAGTTTATATGCAAGACATGACTAGTTCCGTCTGCAGCAACACTGTCGCTTACGATGGCACTGACATTAAAGGTCAACCGGGTAGCGAAGTTTCCAAACAACTTATCGACACGCGCGACGGCAAAGCCTACTGGGTCAGCAAACTCGCCGACGGCAACTGCTGGATGACCCAAAATCTCGCATTAGACCTCAAAACCAGTCAAACTCTAACCAATGTGGATACTGATTTAAACAGTAAAAATACTTGGACACCAGCAAGCACAATAATATCAGAAACGTTAACTTTTCCAAAGGGAATCGACCGCGCCACCAGCTATTCCTGGAATCTTGGAGAATACGTATTGACTACGCCAACTAGAGGAGTAAGCTGCAACTCAGCACCAACTACTAATTCAACCAACACAGATCCTTTTAACTCAGTGCGTATTGGTCAAACCATCGAACAAAACTGTTCTGATTTTATCAATGTGGCAAAAAATAACTGGCAACCCACTTTTGATTCAAGTAACACTCCTGAAGGAATCTGGACCGGCACCAACTATAATTCATCTACTGGCGCCATAGAATCATATACTTACACCGGACCACTATCTATAAATAAAGAAACCAAAGAATACGACGCCCACTATCTCATCGGAAATTATTATCAATGGAATGCTGCCACTGCCAGTAGCGGTAGTGGACTAGTTAGCACCGGAGCAGAACAAGATCCTAGCGAACTCAAAGAAGCCCCTGATTCCATCTGCCCAAAGGGCTGGTCTCTACCCACTACCGGACGAAACACCGTTACCGGAGTCCCGTTTGACAGAAAGAATAGTTTTTACAGACTCTTGTTAGCATATGGTTACCCAGAAAATACCACCACCACAAATAATTCTACTGCCCTCGGTGCATGGTATACAAATGAAAATAACACATACACCCAAATGCTCAACGGTATATTAGGCTCAGGTAACAAAATCGCACACCAAAATCCAGCACTTGCGCCAATATATCTCACACGCGGAGGTATGATTAATACATGGACCGCCTCCTATCGCGCTGCAGGCATGTCAAACCTCCTCTGGCCTTCCACCATATCTCCTAACGCCCCGAATGATTATGCAATCTACAGCTTCCAGTTCGCCAAGACCACCATTTTCCCATCAGATCTAACAAACCAAATTTACGGTTTTCCCGTCCGCTGCCTCGCCCGCTAACCCCACTCCGCAAAATTTTGAATTGTTAATACGACATTGTGATAATCTTTACGTCGCTTACGTACGACATGGGCTTCCGCCCCAGGCTAACGCGGGTCTGGAGCACGGCCTCCCGCAGGGAGGATTCGCTCCAAAGAGCGTTACCTAGTCGCTAGTAAGTGACGTAAAGATTATTAAAAGACTGTATTAATAATTCAACACCATCCTCCCTATCCACTTTCTCAGCCCCGCCGCACTCTTATAAGCTTCCATATCCTCATCCGCTTCCGCGTCCAAAAAATCCACCGCTTCGCCCCCGCGTACCACCACAAGCGACGGCAAATATTTCACCACTTCCGCCAAATCCGTCTTCTTAAACTCTTCTTCATCCAGCGCAAAAATCGTCAATCCATCTTCCTTCGCCAATTGCCTTGCTGTATCCGTCAAAGGAAATTCCGCCGGACACACCGTCATATGTAGTAGCACCAAAAAATTCTTCTTTTCCGTCACTAATTTTTCATATTCCGCCGAGCTAATATCCTTCAAACCTTCACCACTCACTGCCTCATCACTCAAGAAAAATCTCTCTTCTATCCCCTCACCAAAACCTCCCGATTCCGTACTATCCACCCATTCTTCACTAACGCCAAACCAACCGCTCCCCCAGCCAACCCCCAATATCACTGCGATCAATACTACTACCACTCCCCCAACTATCCACACTTTTTTCATAATTTGTGTAGTTCCTCAAACCTAATCTCATGATACGGCACTTTCCAAAAATCATAAGTCACCTCACCCCCAGACAGCTCACGCTTCACTTCCACATTATGCTCACCATCATAATACCAATACCCGCCCACGTTATAAATTTTCGTCTCATCCCACCCCAATTTCACCAACATATTTTTCATCATCCCCGCATATCCACCCCCACCACACATCAAGAAAATCACCTTATCTTTCGGGAAATAATATTCCAAAATCGCCATCGACTCTGCATAATTCGCCCGATATTCATCACTTTCCGGCACATAAGTAAACAACGTCTCCCCCGTATAAGTTTCACCTACCGCTGCTGGCAACCCTGTCACATTCACTAACATCGGGTAGGGAACCACTTCAAACCCTTCCACATAACCCGACAAATACGAATCACCCCCGATACTCTCATAATCTGCTTTGTCCACCAGCATCCGCATATCTCGATACACAGCATCCTCACGTCCCAAATACTGATCAATCGTCTCTTCATTAATATGAGCATCAATCCCCATTTCACCCCGCATTCCCCCAGCTACTTCCGGCTTTGGTAATTCTACTATCTCCGCCACCGCCACAACTTCTCGCTGCGCCTGACCAATGCCTATCACTCCACATGTAATAATCCCCACCAGTCCCAGCACCAAAATCACCAACGCTATTCTCGTCTCATATTTCCTCATAAATACCTCACTTCTTCCTTCTAATATACTACACGGCGCCGAATTGTGCTATAATGAACATAATAAAACACAAGGGAAGTGTAAAATAATTAAATCATAGGTTTTTAGCATGAAAAAATTCACCAGAAATATTTTACAAATCGTCGCTGCCATCAGCACCACCGCCACGCTCTGTGCCGGCAAAGCCATGGCCATCACCGTCCGCGAAGGTGCCGAGGCTGCCCGCGCCGACGATATGCCCGCCGAGCTCATCGGTGCCGACGGCGTCTTTACTAAATTTACTAATATTGCCCTCTATGTCATCGGCGCCATTTCTGTCATCATGTTAATTTGGGGTGGTCTGCGCTACATTCTCTCTGGCGGCGACAACAAAAAAGTCACCGACGCCAAAAACACCATTCTCTATGCCATCATCGGCCTCATCGTTGCCATCTTAGCTTTCGCTATCGTCAATTTCGTCCTCAATGCCATCGGCAGCGTCAGTTCTCCCGAAACCACCGAGTCAACTTCGCTCTTATTCACCACTCTTCTCGCCTAAACAACAGGGAAGATTCCCATTTGAACTTGTACAGGCTGTACAAGTTCAAATTTTCCTCACATTTTTCATCCATTCTAAAATTCCTATGCTATAATAAAAATGTCATACTTTTATATCGTGACCAGTTTTTGGTAGTATTTTATATCATTCCACGCCTATCCTAAAAACGAAGCCATACTTAAGCGGCACCGCATAAGTAACATGGTTTCGGAGCAGCAATGCTCTAGGGATAGGTTACGAATGGAAGTATGACACCTTGCGGTGTCGCTTTTTGTGTTTGACGCTGGCAGAATTGGCAAAATAACCTATTTCAGCAATCAAATAGCTTAAACTCATCCTACTCAAGTTTTTCATAGTTTACTTAGTAGATGATTAGTAAATGCGACCTTATATTTACTAGCCCTAGCGACACCGCCGGTGATCAACAAAAACCCTCACAAGAATCTCCGCTCCGTGTTATCCACGGTCAAGCCTAGTTTTTTGTGACCTAAACTCCATGGAGGTAAACATGACCAAACCAACAACCTTAAACTCATCGCGTCTGCTGGGCAGCACGGCCGGCGGTGCGTTACTACTGTTACTTATTACTTTACTTTGCCCCTTTTGCGCTAGCACTGCCGACGCTTTCACCAACACCACCCGCACCGCCGAAGTCCGTGCTGCCCTCCACGCCGCCGCCACGGTTTCCGTTGCCTTAGACTCTACCGTTAATCTAGATGTTACGCCTACCAGCACCGGCACCTTTACTAGTAGCTTTACCACCCTAAAAATCGCCACCAACAACCCCGAAGGCTACACCGCCTATATTAATACTTCTGATTCTACCACCAACCTCCAAAGCACTGACTCCCATATTACCACCGTCGTGCCTACCCTCTCCACATCTACCGCACCGGCCGGTTTTACTAACAACACATGGGGTTACGCTTTTAACGACAATAATTATCACGGCATCTCAACTACCGCCACTGAGCTTATTTCCACAGATTCTATGACCCAAGCAGACACACATACTTTAAGTTTTGGCGCTAAAGTCGATACAGCCCTACCTGCTGGGGAATATAGTAATTCTGTTTTAATTTCTGTAGTCGCCAATCCTCTGCAAATTACTAACCTTAGCCAGTTAGTTTATATGCAAGATATTACACCTAGTCTTTGCAATACAGCCGAGATTGGCTTTACCAAACAGCTCTACGACGTCCGCGATGGCAAATCTTACTGGATCGGCAAAATGGTCGATGGCCAGTGTTGGATGAATCAAAATTTGGATTACGATTTAGTAGCCGGAAAGACGTTAACTAATGGAGAAACCGATATAAATAATGGTACAGAATGGCAAATATCAGCCAGCACCCTTAAACAATCCGATCTTAACTCCGCCACACCTACTCCCAACCCCAGCAACACCACGGTGCGTTCTTGGGATTTAGGTAAATACGTCTACGCCACTCCCACTGACACCACCGCATGTCTCCTGGGTGATTCCAGCTATGGTTTCTCGCTCTATAACTTCACGCTCGCTGACTGCGCCAATTTCCAGGCAGTTACTAATTGGCAAAACACTTTCTCTGCCGCACCCGGCACCTGGCATGACTCCAACTACGATCTTGTCGCCGCAGATTCAGCTCTTCAATCCTATGACGCACATTATTTAGTCGGGAATTATTATTCTTGGTCCGCTGCCACTCTTGAAAGCGGCAACGATCTAGTCAGTCCTGGGACCAATGTCACTAATTACAATCCCGCCGACGCCCCCAACTCTATCTGCCCCAAAGGCTGGCAACTGCCTAAAAGTGGCATGAATGACAAAGCCAGCGAAGATAAACTCGCCAGCTATTATCGCCTCCTTATCAGCGCAGGCTGGAAAACCCATAGCAGCCTCAGTGACGGTACCAAAATTTTTGGCCCTACCAAAGTCAACAACACTGATATTCTCTCCACTCCACCTCTCTACTTTACTCATAGCGGCGCTATCTCGGGCACTACACTCACCAACGCTGGCAATATGGGGCGTTACTGGGAATCCACCGCCTATACTGATAACATCAGAGCCTACTTCCTCCAAACCGGCGCCATCAACAGCAATGCTTGGGTTTCCCATTACGATACCTCCCGCGCCAATAGTCTTTCCATCCGCTGCGTCGCCAAATAAACCACATCCACCTACAAATCTCTCGGTGTCCACAAAGGCCTAAAACTCATTAAAACTCCCCACTTTCGTACAATCTCAATAAATAGCAATTTTTTAGCTATTCTCCATAGTTCAGTTATTTTGAGACCATCCGCAGCTTGCTAGCGAGGACGAGGCGGCTTCCACCCGTAAAGACGGGCTGGAAGAACGCCGTGTCGAAAAAACAACTGAGCTATGGAAAAATAAATCACAATAGTTGCTATTTATTTCGTCTTCGACACCGCTACCACCACCCCAAACACCTCCTCCGCTCCCGCCTCCCGCATCACTCTTGCTGCCGCCAGCATCGACGCGCCAGTCGTCCATACATCATCCAATAGCAAACACCTCTTTTGTTTATCAACCCTGCCCACCACCTCATACGCTCGCTCTGCCTGCGTTTGTCGCTCCGCCGCCTTAGTCCCCACCTGCACCGTATCCGCTGCACGCCGCAAAACCCGCTCACAACGCCACCCTCGTCGCCGAGCTAACTTTTTACCCATTTGCCACGTATGATCTATTCCTCGTTGCCTCACATGTCTACCAATCGTCGGCAAGGGAACTACCACCACCTCAAAATCCCCTCCAGCCTGTTTTTTTGCAAAATTCCTCGGTATCACTCCATCTATCATCTCTGTCAATACCTCACCAATCGCTCGCACTGCGTGATATTTATATTCACTTATTAATTTACCCAAATCACCTTCCCGCACCCCAGCTATAAACATTCCATCTAATTTATTTTCACAATCATCACATTTCCATTTTTTCGCAAGCTTTTGTTTACAGATAGGACAAATATTCTGCTGATTTTGTAGCATGTTTTTTTTACAACATTCACAATATATCGTTCCCAGTTGACCGCAACCCATACAGGTGTACGGGCACAGCAAATCCAATATCCCACATTTTGTTGTATTTTTTACATCAAAACCCATAATTACTATTGATTTTAACGCAAATTGTCTTTATAATAAAGCATAACAGTATCTAACGGAGGTAATTCAAGCAATGGCTCGTACCAATAGCGAAGACATGTTGATGGAAGATGAACTAGCAGCCGCTTTCCTTCAGGACGAACCGACCACGTCGCTCGCACCAGAAGAAAAAGCTGACCTCGGACACGAACCGTCAGACGAAGATGAGTGGGTAACAGTATCAGACGATTTTCCGGGACAACTGGCAGTTGACGTTTACGAAACAGCCGACAAACTCGTGGTTAAAGCACGCACTGCCGGCATTTCTAAATCTGATCTTAATGTCACAATTAATGATAATATTTTAACCATTTCCGGTATCCTCAGCGGCGGGGAAGATGAAAACACCACCGCCTGGCATATTCAGGAATGTTACTGGGGCGAATTTTCTCGTACCATTGCTTTACCTGTTCCAGTCAAGGATGAAGAAGGCTCTGTCAAAGCTGAGCTCAAAGACGGCGTTCTCACCATCACCTTTGACAAAGAGCAAACCACTAACGTTCGCACCGTTCAAATCCAGTAAACCACCTGACAATCAAATTCCATTTTTATTTAGCTCACACACCAAAATCGCTCCTCACCAGAAGGAGCCTTTTTGGTATCAGTCCAAAACCAATGCTAAAACCCAAAAAACGTCTCAAAAAATATCGCCTCCCCTCACCCTCAAGCGATATTTTTACGGTGAACAAATCTCTAAAAATTCCCAGAAGTACCTGTTCCATCCGACTGCGTGCTCTGCTGCGAAGTTCCGCCCGAACCAGAGTTACTACCCCCACTAGTACCACTCCCAGCCCCATTACCAAAGAACGAATCTAGAATGAAGTTCACGATTGCAAACGCCATAATTGCTACAATCAACCCCACAATCCCCCAGATAATCGTATTTTTACCTTTTGTAACTTTGGCCGCGTCTCCTTGCGAGGTTAAGAAATTAAACGCCCCCAGGATAATTACCGCCACTGCTGCGATACCCATAATTCCCACAACCACGTTTAATACCGTACTCACAGTCCCCCAAATATCACCATTGCCAACCGCTTGAACATCCTCTTCTCGAATATTACACTGCGCATAAGTATCAGCATTTTCTCTTGCCGAGCCTGGCGGACAAGACACAGCCGCACATACTTCACCTCCAGCCATTACGCCTGCAATCACCAAGCTCAACACTACCATCATCACCCCCACGAACATCTTCCTCATCTTCCAGCTACCTCTCTTCTACTTAACCAGTATCTTTACTCAGAGAATACGTTAGCCAAAACGAAGTTCACGATCGAGAAGGCTAGAATCGCCACAATCAAACCAACCACGCCATACAAAATCGTATTGCGCGCTTTGGTAACTTTCGAAGTATCACCTTGTGAAGTCGCAAAGTTAATACCACCTAGCACAATCATAGCCACTGCAATAAATCCTACTACACCAACCACTACGTTGATAATTACAGTCAAAATCCCCATCAAATCCCCTTTACCAAAGATACCTTCTTCGCTCCCCTTAATCGTATCGCAGTCCACTGTACCAACACAGTCTTTAATTCCATCAGCATAAGCTGGAGAAATCGAGGCCACACAGCCCAATCCTAAAACAGTCACCACCGCAGCGATCACATTTAATGCAATTTTTTTCATTATAGTTTTCCCTTTCGATTACTCTAGTTACGTTTTATTATAAATTATCTCACAAAAATTGTCTATATATTTCTATATATTTTATACAACATCACTATTATACATTATTACCGCTGTTTGTCCAGAAGAGGTTATCGGCGCCGTTGCACTACTAATAAAGTTCACAATCACATAGGCCAAAATCGCTACTACTAGCCCCACTACCGCATATATAATCACTCTCCGTCCCTTAGTTACCTTTGCTGCGTCACCCGTGCTTGTCAATAACAAAAAACCACCATACATAATTACAACCACCGCTGCAATACCCATCACTGAAATCACCACATTTATCGCCACACTTAACACATCCGGCACCGTGCCCTTCGTACCACAACCCGCTGCTGCTTTTAATTCTTCACTTTCTAGAGAATCGCAAATCAAATCATCATTCGTTTCAGAATTCTCCGCATATACCATTGGTGACCCCACACCCAACATCACCATTAGCACTCCACTCAACAAACCAATCAAGATTTTTTTCATTTAATCGATCCTCCTATCGACTCTGTCACAAAAGCCGTAATTAACGATGCTAAAATCACTATTACCAAACCCACCACCGCATAAATAATCGTTCTCGTTGCCTTGCTCGCCTTCGCCGGATCGCCTTGAGACGTCAAATACGTCACGCCACCATACACAATAAAAATCACTGCCACTAGTCCTGCCATTGCATAAGCCCAATTAAACGCATTCTGAATCTGTTCATTAAACTGACTGTCGGTCATTTGCTGCTCCCAGCCTTTCGATCGATCAATCCCCAAAATCGTCGTCCCTGTATTCACGATCACTGACGACCCCATCGCAATAATCACCCCAATAATTGCTGTCATCAAAGTCCGCTTACCCTTGGCTGCTTTTGCCGGATCCCCTTGCGACGCAATATACAAATACCCACCATAAATCACAAAACCTACCGCCAAATACCCCACCACCAAAAGCACATCAAACACCACATTTAGCACAATTGTCCAAACAAAAGTTCCAATACCCTCCTTTGTGCCATCCGGCGACTGAATAGTCGCCCCTTCACCCGACCCCTCACACAACCCATCGAACCATGGCCGAAATCCCATCGGATGCGGCGCCCCACAGTCTCCTGCTGCTAAAGCTGTTTTTGGCGCTAATGCCAAACCAAAAACCAATACTAACCCTCCCAAAAATCCCAAAATCTTCCGTTTCATACCCTAATCTTACCATTTTTTTTATTCACTGGCTACATTTCTCAATTTTTCCACAGAAAAGTCTTGATTTTTTCGCCCACGTGTGCTATAATTAAGCTATAGCCTATTTTTAGGTCTCTATTGGGATGTAATATTTCTATGAAAAAGCGAATTATCAGACTGATTATGCTGCCTGCCATTGCGTTGGTGCTCATTTTGACCTCTGTTTTTGCTGTTTTTCCTACCGCTAGAGCCCTTCCCGGCGAAGACGAAAGTGTCCTCGATCCTACTTTTGACCCTAGCGATCTCGAAGATTATCACCCCGAATACGACGGAACCGAACTCGACCCCAACGATATCGACGCCAGCGCCGCTACCGAAACCGGAGAAGGCGGCTTTGGCCTCTGTCAAGAACAATCTGGCGCCCTCTCTTGGATCGTTTGCCCTGTCATTATCGCTGTCGCCAAAGCCACCGATGCCATCTACGATCATCTTACTGGCTTTTTAGATGTCGACCCTATCGAGCAATCCAATGATTCGCCTATCTTTCTCGTTTGGCAATATATGCGTCGTCTCACCAATATCGTTTTTATCATTGTTCTCCTCATAGTGCTCTACTCACAACTCACCGGTGTAGGCGTGAGTAATTATGGCGTCAAACGTATCCTCCCACGCCTCATTATTGCCGTCATTCTAATTAATCTTAGCTATATTATCTGTATGTTCGCCGTTGATATTAGCAATATTATCGGTAATAGTTTATATGAATTCTTCATGAACATTAAAGAAAGCGTCCTCGGCAATAATGCCGGCGATGGCGGAGTCTGGATTGATGTAGTATCTGCCCTAACGGGCGTCACGATTGCCGGCGCCGCGGGCCTCATCGTCATCAACGCCGTTGGCGGTCTCGGCTGGCTTCTGTGGGTCTTTATCCCGCTCCTCCTCAGCGCCCTCGGCGCCGTTGTCATCGGCTTTATCACTCTTGCTGCTCGCCAAGCCCTCGTCCTCCTCCTAGTTATGGTCTCACCCTTAGCATTCGTCGCCTATCTTCTCCCCAATACCGAACGTTTCTTCGAACTTTGGAAAAAAACTCTCACCAGTATGCTTGTATTTTACCCCATGTTCAGCTTCCTACTCGGTGGTTCACAACTCGCCGGCGGCGCTATGATCGCCGCCGCTAATGGCGACCCCCTTGGCATTATTATCGGTCTCGCCGTGGAAGTTTTACCACTCTTCGCCTGTGTTAAACTCATGCAAATGTCCAATACTATTCTCGGCGGCGTCAGCTCTGGCCTCAAAAAGCTCTTCAGCCCCGCCCAAGCTGGCATTGCCAACTGGGCCGGCTCCCACGCCGAACGCAGTCGCCAAGTTCATCTTGGTACCTCTAATTCTTATGGTGCTCGCGCCCGTCGCGAACTTGATTATCGCCGCAAACTCCGCGAACTCGATACTGCCAACGCTCTTCGTATCCGTGAGGGGAAGGCACTTGAACGAGCCTACACTAAACTCGCCTCTCGTAATGGCATAGCCAAAGATGGTACCGACAGATACAAGAAAAAACCCAACAAACTCACTGGACGTGCCGCTTTGGCTTCTAGCTACGATCTATCCTCTAATTCTGCTAAGTCCGATTACGAAAACACTATCAAAGATTACGGCAAACACTTCGAAGACAAGACCTCCAAAGCTATCAGTGAACGCTCCGGTCAAGCCTTCATCGAACTCGCCAAGCAACAATACCGTGCCGCCAATATTGCTCAGGGCGACCAAGACTTCCTCCTCAAAAGCTTCAAAGAAGCCTATAGCGCTCAGGATTCTAATCCATACGGCTTTAATCACCTATTCAAAAGTGCCAGCGGTAGTATCGGTTATCTTGGCGAATCTTCCATTATTGGTCAAGTAATTTCCGAAAACTCACGCATCGAGCAACGTCGCCGCGGGGAAGCACGCATTATTCTTAATAAATTTGGTCATTCCAAACCCAGACTCCGCGCCATGCTTTTTGATAGCGAATATATGAACGACGACGGCTACGAAACTGATGAAAACGGCAACGTCATCCAAGGACATGATTATAAAATGCTTCCTATTGACCCCAACGATCTTAGCAAAGGCTATCACAAGCATCGTACCTGGCAACATTATATCGGTGTTAATCGAAAAACCCGCAAAGAACTCACCAAATCCGAATATGACGCCCTTTCACCAGAAGCACGCAAAGACTATGATCGTATCAATTTTCTCCCGATTACCGACGACCAAGGTCAAATCGTTTCCAAAATCTATGCTACCGATGCCGGCTTTATGAAAGAAGCCATCAACGACGACATTGCTGTGGGTGATCCTATTACCCGTCGCTACGTCACCTCCATTGGTAAAGCTCTTACCGACGAAGAAAAACAAGTCTTACGCGACAAATATCACGTCAACCTGCCAGATGATTATAATGATCGCATCGACTCCACAGGTATTTTGCGCCGCTATCACAGCACTATCAGTGCGCAAATCCTTGGTACTAAATATAAAGACCATGATGCTGCCATGACCCCAATGCTCCTGGCTCAAGCTAACAACGGTTATATTCACACCACCGGACAATTCTATATCGGCGCCCTTGATAGTCTAGCCAAAGCCACTAAACCAGGTTCCTTTCTTATCAACGACGAGTATGCCATCAAAACTTGGACAAGCCTCATCGAGAGCGTTACTAGTACCGAAAAAGGCAAAAGATTTGAAGATTTTATCCAAGACCCCGACGTCGAAACCTTCCTCAACGTCAACGGTCTACCACTTCATGGTCTACGTCTTAATACTCGTACTAACGCAAACGGCGAAGAAGAACAATTCTGGGAAAAAATCGACCGTACCGATCCCAAAATCACCCTTAATGACCGGAAAAACTATGTCAAACACGGTTTAATCCCTACCGTCGCCAAAAAACTTGTCGGCATGATGAATCGCAATCTTTCATCCGGTATTCTTGACAACCAGAAACCTGGTACTCAAAGCGCCCTCATCAACCTCCTCAACACCCTTGAGCAAGCCGGCCTAGACAACATGAACCCCAACATCCCCATCGATCAAAAACTCGACGAAGATTTCAACCTCTTCGACGCCCCTGAACCTGGCCAGTTACGCACTATGATTCGCAACACCCGTTCCGCTATCCGCGCCCGCATCCAGGGCGAAGAAGAATGGGACGCACCCATCCCAGACGAACCAATCTACCCAAACAAAAAGAATCGTCAATCCAACGGCGACTCCAGCAACTCTAGTAACTCTAATAATTCTGGCAACTCTAGATCCAACACTTCAAATAACTCAAACCCCAACTCCACTCAAAACCCTCGCCGCAACGGCACACGCGCCAGCATTAGTCAAATCCAAGAAGCTCTTAATCGCTCATTCGACCACGATGGACAAGTCGCTAGCCAAAACGACCTCCAAAATATTATCGATGACATTTATGATATCTGTAATAGCGGCATGAATCTAGACAATATATGTAATTCACTCTACGACACTCTCAGTGAACGCACAATACTCAGACCATTTATGGGTCATATTAGTTCAATCATTGAGCAATATCGCAAAGGAGAACAAGTTAAAAGCCAAGAAGATGTCCTTAATCGAGTACGAAACTACGCTAAATATGAAGATGAGCTTATCCACGAACTTTACACTGAGTTAATCACTTATATTGGTCAAATTCTTGCCCGTTAGCTCTTGCCAATCTCGACATCTTCCTCTATACTATCCCTAGGAGGTGTCGTTTTTGGTGGGGAAATATACACTTTTTCTACAAATTCTATGTTAAAATAAAATTATGGCTACTTATAAGGTTCCGCAAGACGTCGAAGCCGACGACAAGCTGCTCGGTCCGCTCTCCTTTCGTCAATTTGTTTACGTTATGATAGCACTCGGGCTCGTTACTCTCGCCGTGTTTTTGTTTCAAATTTTCCCGCTCCTTGCCGTTATCCCTATTCCTTTCGCTTTCTTTCTCGTCATCATGGCTCTCCCCATCAAAAAAGACCAGCCCATGGAGACTTACCTCGCCGCACTTATTTCTTTCTATACAAAACCAAACCGCCGTTTTTGGATTCCTGGCCAGCGTGAATCTACCATCACTATTGTCGCCCCCAAAAAAGTCGAGCCTACCCGCGTGCGCAATATCACTGGGGAAGAAGCTGGTTATCGCCTTTCTTTCCTCGCCGGCATTATTGATACCGAAGGCTATGCTATTAAAAGCGCTGGTAGCCCCGTCCGTGACGAATTCTATGCCGAAGCCAATGGTATTACTGATATGTTTGACCAAGTTAATACCAACCGCCTCACTAACCTAATTTCCAAAGAACAGCAAGCACGCCACGAAGCCGCTGTCAATCAAATGCGTGCTGCCATCCAGAATTCCGAAGCCACTCAAGCCGCCGCGCAACCACAAACATCTACACCGTTTGATCGTCATGTTATCCAACCCAGCGCTAATTTCGTCGCCCAAAACATCAATCCCGAAGCCTACAACGCCGGTCTCACCGCCAACCCCACTATTGAAACCCCGCCTCATATCATGGATACTTCCGCCGCTGTTATTCAACCACTCTCTAACCCTACCGCCGTCAAACAAATGGGTAATCTCGCCTACAATCCAGATTACAGCGTCCAAACCATCCAGCAACAAGCCGATCGTATCCGCCAAGAAAACGAAAAAGAAGTTTATATATCATTGCATTAAGGAGTTAGTAATTTTATGAACCCAAATCAACCACCCATGCCAAACCCATCACCCAACCTTGCGCCAAATCCTAGCAATATTCCGCAAGGTCAACCTACTGCTCGACCACTCAATGAGGTAGCTGCTGCCCGCGCTCAACAAGCCAGCATGCAACAACAAATGCCAATTCAAGTTCCATCCACCCAAGCTTTCAACCAACCACCTCAACCTATGACTCAGCCCAATCCTCAACCAGTCGGCATCCCCCAAGCCAACGCTCCACAATCCATTGGTTCTGCTACCCAAAATATCCCTGCTCCTACTAATGCCGTTCCAGATAATCCCATCTCTACCCAATCCACTCTCCTTATTTCCGAACTTCGCGACGGCCTCGTCATTATGAAAGATGGTTCTTTCCGTGCTGTCGTTGCTTGTCAATCCATCAACTTCGACCTTATGTCCGAAACTGAACGTGAAGGCGTTGAATATAGTTATCAAAACTTTCTCAACTCCCTCACTTTTACCATCCAAATTCTCGCTCGCTCCCAGCGCGTCGATATCGGCCCTTACATCGAACGCCTCACCGAACGTCGCCGTACAAATGATAATATGCTCCTCGGCGTCCTCATGGATGATTATATCAACTTCATCGACATTCTCGCTCAAGAAGCTAATATTATGGATAAATCCTTCTTTATCGTGATTTCATATTATAGTTCTGCCGATGCCGAAAAACTTGTCCAAGAAACTAAAAACTTCTTCAAAACCTTTACCCGTAATAAAGGTCCTGCAATTACTCGTATTAACCGCGAAGTTTACGACAAAGCCATCGACGAACTTAATAACCGCGTAGACGCCGTCGTTGCTGGCCTCTACCAAATTGGTATCCAATCTGCTCGCCTTAATACCCGTGAGCTAAGCCAACTCTATTACAACTTTAACAACCCCGACACTGCTGTCCGTGAACCATTAGTCGACTTTACTAAAATAGCCACCACTTATGTTCGCAAAGGAGAAAGAAATGCCTAGAAGAAAAAAACAGAAGAAGCAAAAACTCAGCGCTTCCGACATCGCTGCGCAATCCCAGGCTGCTGAAGAAGCCGAGATTCAGCAAGCTTTTGAACAGGGAATTACCACTCTGCGCGACTTAATTTCCCCTAGTTCAATTGAAATTCATTCTAGTTATTTCCGTCTTGGCACCAAATACGGTCGCACGATTTACGTTTATGCTTATCCACGTACTCTTTTTACTGGTTGGATCTCACCATTAATCAACGTTGATGAAGTTTTGGATGTCTCCATGTATATTTATCCCGTCGAAACTACCGTCGTCATGAAAAACCTGCGCAAAAAAGTTACTCAGCTCGAAGCTAGTTATAATGTTAATACAGAAAAAGGCAAAGTCCGCGACCCAGAGCTTGAAGCTGCCATTCGTGACGCTGAAGAACTCCGTGACCAGCTCCAAGTCGGCGCCGAAAAATTCTTCCGTTTTGGCCTCTATATTACCCTCTGGGCTGACTCACTCGACGAACTCAGCTTCGTCCAAAATAAAATCGAGACCATGCTCGGTCAGCAAATGGTCTTCAGTAAAGTTGCCAGTTCTCAACAAGAGCAAGGCATGAACAGTTGCCTCCCTCAATGTACCGACCAACTCCAAATCCGTCGCAATATGAACACTGGTGCTATTTCTACCAGTTTTCCTTTCACTTCTGCCGACCTCACTCAAGAAAACGGTATCCTTTATGGTATCAATATGCACAACAGTGGCCTCGTTATTTTCGACCGTTTCTCTCTAGAAAATGCTAACCAAGTCGTCTTCGCAAAGTCTGGTGCCGGCAAATCTTTCGCGGTCAAACTCGAAGCCGTCCGCGCCATGATGATCGGCACTGACATTCTGATTATCGACCCAGAAAACGAATATCAACGCCTCTGCGATGCTGTGGGCGGCAGCTATATTCGTCTTAGTTTAAACTCTGATGTCCGTATTAACCCTTTCGACCTGCCAAAAGTTATTGACAAAGAAGACGCTAATGACGCCCTACGCGCCAATCTCGTCACTCTACATGGCCTCTTCCGGCTCATGCTAGGAGGGAACCAAGTTGGTCCTAACGGTCAAGTCGTCCCCGCCCTCACCGCTAATGAAGAAGCTGATCTCGACCAAGCTTTAATCGACACTTATGCTCGCGCCGGCATTACTAGCGATCCGCTCACCCACCAAAGCACTCCACCTACCGTTATTAATCTTTATGATACTTTACTTCACATGGGTGGTACCGGTCCTCAGCTCGCTCAGCGCCTGCGTAAATACACTTCTGGTACTTTTGCAGGTATCTTTTCCCAACAATCCAATATTGATATTAACAACCAAATGGTCGTTTTTAACGTTCGTGACCTCGAAGACGAACTCCGTCCTGTCGCTATGTATATCGTTCTGAGCCATATTTGGAACGTCATTCGCGCCGAACAGAAAAAACGCCTTCTTATCGTTGATGAGGCTTGGCAACTCATGCAATATGACGACTCCGCCAACTTCCTCTTCAGTCTCGCTAAGCGTGCTCGTAAATACTACCTCGGCCTCACTACTATCACTCAAGACGTAGAAGACTTTATGAGTAGCAAAATGGGTCGCGCTATCGTTACCAACTCCTCTATGCAGCTACTTCTCAAACAATCCAGCTCCGCCGTCGATGTTCTATCTGATGTTTTCAAACTTACTAATGAAGAGCGCAAACGTCTCGCCAACTTCCCAGTCGGCCAAGGACTTTTCTTTGCTGGTCCCAGCCACGTTCATATTCGTATCATCGCCTCTGAGACCGAAGAAGCCCTCATTACTACTAGACCAGGAGACAATATCTAATGAACCCCCAGACCATGCTTCGCGCCGCCGAAGGCGCCGCTATCCAAGCCCGCAAAAACAATTCCTCTGCCATCCAACCAGACAACAGTTCCAACGGCTCCGAAGGTGGACTCTATCATAACGACACCGAACCCCCCCGCAAGAGCAAAAACCCCTTCAAAGGCCGCAAATCTAAAGGCTTCGTCGCCGCCGCTCTCATTATGCTTCTACTGCTTTTTGGTGCCGGCGCCCTCGTCGCCTCGTCACCTCTTAATATCATCGGCATGATGATGAGCAATCTTACTGATGTTTCCGATACACAGTATCCAGGAAACCTCGCCCGATATCACAAAATCGCTTCTGGTGTTAGCGCCGGTCAAGGGAATTCTCTCCCCATCTACGATCGCGTCGCTAATTCTAGCTCATACAACTCCAATCTAGAAGCTAATGATATTGACCCAGATAATATCACTGAAGAACAAATCGAAAACCGTGATGATTATCGCCAACGACTCAACAACGTAGGCAATATCCGCGCTATGGGATACTATGACGACCTTGCTAATACATATTACGCTATTCGCAGTGAAGGTGGTGATTTACGTAATAAATTCAAAAATTTCCGTATTACTGATAATCTTGAAACCGACGAAAAGAACTATAACGACACCATGGAAAAACTTTTTGAGACCACCAATAATAACGATGCTTTAACCTACAAAACACTAGAAATAATCAAGGAAACTAAAGAAGTCGTACAAGAAGATGGTTCGACTAAAACAGAAACTACTACACGCGTAGAAGAAAGAGGTCCTTATCGTAATGCCGCAAATGGCGGCGCCACTAGTAAAAATCACACTATTAGCGAAGAATCTAAGCAAAAAGCTCGTAGCTACCTACAAACCATCGCCCAAAAAGCTTCCAGCGAAATGGTTACCGGTAATGATTGGTATCCAGCCGGACGCAGCAATACAGTCCCCTCTAAAACTTGTCTTAAATTCCGTATGGCTAATATGGTTGCCACCACACTTTATGGTCTAGAAAAACTCCAATCAGTTAAGTATTCTACTACCATCGCCGAAAACATGAGTAAAACCATGGCCGGATACGGCTCCGAATCTGCCATCCATAACCTTCTTAATACAATGTTCACTCCAGATACCGCAGAGATATTAGACATGAAATCTGCTAACAACATGGAAACAGAAATCTCTACCAAAACTGTTTCCGGTGCGCCATTAGAAGAAAAAACTCTACTGAGTATGCTCTCTGACGCCCCACTAGATAGACACGATGGCTATGATTACTCCTATGAACGCGGCGTCACAGCTATCTACAAGGCCATGGGGATTCCCGATTTCTCCGGCACAGAGTGTTACGCAGAGTATGCTGCACAAAACACCATTCAAATGCCAGTCGTCGGTGGTATCATTAAGGTCTTCACCTCATTCTTCATTAGCCTGGCCTGCTACACTGATTCTTTTGGTAGCTACCTCTTTGGTAGCGATTTCACTGTTCTAGTACCGCTAGTCGCTGAAATTATGTTCTCCAATCGTTGGGATATTACCGGCAGCCTAGCGTTCGGCGCACATACCGCCCGTGGGTTCCGTTCTGGAGGCACCAACATCGGCATCAACGGTAGCGGACAATCCCCAGGCGACGCCGAAGCCAACAAAGCCTATAGCGAGACCGTTGGCAAAATTACCATGCAAGATGCCAAAATAGATCGACTTAACCGTAATCCACTTGACGCAAGCTCGAGAAACACCTTTCTCGGTAGTATCATTTATTCAATTATGCCAGTCTTTCTACCTGGTAGTAATATCACCAATAATGTTAATACTATCGCCAACGTTACATCTAAATCTGCTTCACAAATTGCCAGTTATTCCGGAAACAACGCCAGTGCAACGGGCAAATACTACGGCTACATTTCCAGCTACTGGGATACCTTTGGTGACTCCTGTAGTATCATTAATGGCATTGACGCCGAAGGCGACGTTTTCTGTGGACAAACCGGTACTTTCGACAACAATACAATTAGTAGCACCGCTATCAACGATAGCACCTATGTCAATTTAATATCTAGCCAACTCGACGGCAATGGGAATATTATCAAAGGTAGCGAACTTGGCAAATTCAAAGATTTCTGTGCTGATCGCATTTCACCTTATGGCATCCTCGATGTCAACATTCTCGATGCTCTCTTCAGTACAAGCGATATTAAAGACGCGTCCATTAGAGCCGAAGATACTTTTGTGGTCGACCCTAACGGTATAAATGACCCAGCATATCTCTGGGCATCTGGTAAATACTGCATGAATACCGCCTCCAATCCCCGCTGGGATAACGAATTCAAATATTACCAACTCTTCCTCGCCGACGATCGTATTACCGCTCACCTCAGTAACACTAAAAGCGTAGCTCTCGCTTATGCCGAAAAATACGGCAATACCACTCCACTCTCCGAAGAGCCACTCGATAAAATGATTTCTCGTATCTCAGGTCTATCAATTGATGATTCACAATCTGTTATTGCATTTATTCAATATTGCAGCTACCTCAACGATTACGACGCTTCCACCACTATCGCCATGGACGGGGAATCAACCCAGATGATTATCCCCACTGGTACCATGATCTCTCGTGTCGAAAATAACAATAATCATATAATATACAGCTCAGAGGTTCCAACAGAGCTCGAAACACAAACCTCCGCCATCATTACTCGTCATTCAAACATCTTTGCCGACATCCGCAATCGCAACTTTGCTATCTGCTAAAACTTTTCCACCCCTTTTTCCACTTTTCCACCTATTTTTACTTTTTCAGCCTCACGCACTCACCAAGTTCATCCAGACTTCCTACCGAAGTAATAATCATTTGTGAATCCCGAAAATTTCTCACCAAACATTTTTGTCGCACCTCATCCAACTCGGAAAACACATCATCTAATAACACTACTGGCCTTTTTCCTAATTTTTCCGCCACCATTCCTGCTTCGATAAATTTCAGTGCAATTACCAACGAACGCACCTCACCTCTACTTGCCGAACCATCCGCCTTCGCCCCATTAAAGCTAAATTCATAATTATCTCGGTGCACTCCATAACTTGTATGCCCCAAAATCCGGTCTCGTTCAAAATTTTCCTCTAATATCCGCAAAAAATCATCCTCACCCTCAACCCCCGTAATATAATCCAACTCAATCTCATCGCTATTTTCCGCAATCGAACGATACGTTTCCGTCACCGCTTGATTAATCTTTTCTATCCCTTCTCTACGTGCCTCCATTAGCTCCACCCCATACCGCGTCAACAACATATTCCAAGAAAACAAATCTGCTCGTCCCGATCGCTCATTTTTTAGCAGTTCATTTCGCTGTTTTAGAGCCTTATTATATCGATTCAACGCCTCATTATAGCTCTCCGATAATTGCCCTAACATCCGATCAAAATAATTTCGCCGGCTCGTTGGACTAGCTCCTACCAAGTTCAAATCGTCCGGCTCAAACAATACAATTGGATATTTATTTTTCTTTGGCAACCTCCTCGCCTTCTTGTCCTCCACTTGAAACTCTTTTTTTACTCCATCATATATCACTACGGTTTTACGCCCGTCATCATACTCCAGTTCCACTCGATAAAAATCCGCCCCCCGCCGCATAATCTCACGATCCACCGCCCGAAAACTTTTCCCTTGCAAAGCTTCATAGATCGCCTCTAAAACTGAAGTTTTTCCACAACCATTTTCACCGATAATTTTTGTTGTTTGTGGTTCACATTCCAACACAAACCCTTCATGACTCCGAAAATTCAGCAATTTCACCCTCTTAATCACCATAATCACCCCTCCTCAAAAGCCAAAGCTTCAAAGACACACTAAACATACGTCGACCGAGTAGCGCAGCTTTTAACGAAGTAGTAGCCAAAATATTAACCCTTCAGTGGCATAATGATATGTACGTAACTACCATCTTCTTCATTTCGCAGTACTACTGGATCCAATCTCGCCGAAAAACCAAAAATCACTTTCTTGCCACCCAAAGCATTCAGCGCGTCCAGTAAAAACCTCGAATTTAATGTCACCAGACCATCCACTTCTACCTCAGTCTTAATCTGCGAAGAGTTTTCTCCATATTCATTCGCTACCGATGCCACCTGAAACATCCCCGAGTCTACATTAGTTTCACAGGTAATCGATCCACCCACTTCTTTTGCAAATAAGGCTGCTAATTTTGTAATTCGAACCAGCTCATCTCGCTTCAAATCTAACCGAATATCTGTTTCCTTTGGAATTAATTGCCGATAATCAGGGAACGAACCATCAATCAATTTCGAAGTAACTTCCAAATCTCCTAGCCTAAACCGCACCTGCAACTCATCAAACAAAATCTCTACCTCCCCCACATCATCACTCAAACTCCGCAAAACTTCCTGCAGGGAACTAGCTGGCACAATCGCCGTTACCTCATTTTTCACCTTTTCCACCAACTTTTTCTCCGCCAAACGATATCCATCCGTCGCCGCCACATAAAGCCCATCCTCAAAAGTATTAAAATACACTCCTGTTAACGCCGGCCGGGTCATATCATTACTTGCGGCCACCATCACTTGAGACATTCCTGCCTTAAAATCCTCCGCTTTCATGACAAATTTTACCGCCTTATTTTCGTCAATCCCCGGCAACTCCGGAAAATCATCCGCCAAAGCTCCATTAATAACAGATTTATATCCGCCCGCCTTAATCGTTGCTTTTGCCCCCTCCGCTACAATCTCTACTTTTTCACTTCTTGGTAAATTACTTACAAATTCCGCAATTAACCGTGCTGGCACCGTTACTACTCCATCACTACCTTCTTCAACCGGTAAATAACTCACTACTGCCATATCTAGATTTGTAGTTGTTAAACTCATTTTTCCATTATCAACCCTAATTAAAACATTATTAAGTATTGGTAAAGTTGCTCTAGCTCCAGCGGCTACCCTACTTACATTACTTAGTGCTTTAGCTAACTTATCTTGCCCTAATTTAACTTCCATCCTATTCATCCTTTCTATTATATATTTAGTAGTTGTAGTAGTAGGCTATGTGGAAAATGTGCAAAACCTCCCATTTCTCTCTGTTATTACCATGTGTAAATCTCCTGGAAAACTTTTCCCCAACCAACCACAAGGCGTGCAAAAATATGTGTAAAAACACTCTCAAACGCCCCATTATGCACTTTTTCGCAACTTTTTTCACACCTTTCCCACAAACTTGCCCACAGACTTTCCCACAATTTTTCCACAAAATCTACCGAACAAACCGAACGCCAAACATTATCAGCGCACATATTTTTCAACACAAATGGTAAATTAGTCAATCCATTAAAACCCGAACAACTTAAAACCCGAACATTGCTAAAAACCGAACAAATAATTTTAGCTCTGTTACTAGCCATATATTTGCTCCCTCAGTTCTGCAATTTGCTCTCGCAAATCATAATTTAGTTTCAAATCATTATCAATCTTCTTAATTCCATGCATTACTGTAGTATGGTCCTTCACACCCACCTCTAATGCAATCTTTGGCGTACTCATTCTGAGTTCTTTTGACAAAATATACATTGCCACTTGTCGAGCGTTCTTGATGTGCGAAACTCGACTCTTACTACACATTTCCTTGGGTGTCATCTGGTAAAATTTCGCCACCCGCTCAATCACTTGCCGCGGGGAAGCCACCTTGCTCTGGCCGGTCTTTTTGGTACTAATATATCCTTCGTTAATTACTTCGAGTGGCGTCATACCTTTTAGATCAGCCACCGCTAGCAGATGATTAAATTCGCCCTCTAAATCTCGAATATTAGTTTTTACATTTTCTGCTAAGTATTCAATCGCCGCATCCTCAATCTCAATTCCCGCAAACTCGGCTTTTGATTTTAGAATTGCGCATTTGTCTTCAAATTGTGGCAATTGTAGATCGTATGCCCCACCCCACCTCAACCTCGAAGCTAATCTTGCATCAATCGAGCTAATTTGCTCCGGCATCCGATCAGACGTTACGATGATCTGCTTATTTAATTGATATAATTCATTAAAAATGTCAAAAAACTCTACCTGTGATTTTTCTTTACCGACAATCATCTGAAAATCATCAATAATCAAAACATCTAGCTTCAAAAACTTTTGATGGAACTCCTCACCTCGCCGCGCCTTAATTGAATTTACAAAATCTGCGTAAAAACTCGAAATTGGCGTATAATACACTTTTAAACTTGGGTCTCTTAGTAGAATTTCATTACCAATTGCCTGCACTAAGTGTGTTTTACCTAATCCCGGCCCGCCGTACAGAAAAAAAGGATTATATCCCACGCCTGGCTGCCTGATGATATTCTGTGCTACACTGACCGCTAGATCATTATTCGAGCCAATTACAAAATTTGCCAAACTGTACTTCGCATTCAACCCCGTCTGGAATGGTTTCTCAATCCGCTTCTCTTGTAGATTTGTGCGTGCCACCGTCGCTACTGTCTGCATATTCATCTCGCGTGTATCCGCCTTTGGTTTAGCGCTACTTTGCACAACATATGTAATATCCTGCAGCTCTACCCCACACTTCTTAAAAGCTGTTTTTAGTACCTCGGGATACTTTGCTCTGAGTTGATTTAATTTAAAGACATTTGGAGCTCCGATTGTTGCTATATTGTCCTCAACTGACACCAAGGCTGAGCCGGTGAACCAAGTAGAGAACTGCTCGCTCGGAATCGATTTTTCAACTTCTGCCAACACCGACTTCCAAACGTCAGCCACGAAACCTCCTTACCTCTCTAACAAATCATTAACTACCCCTATTATACCAAACATTTCCGACTTTTCCACAGCTTTCTAATTACATTTTAAATATGTTATAATAAAAAAAACATCTACAGGGGTAAAGTTTTCCACCATCTTTTTCACAAACCTGATTTAGCTGTGGAAAACTTCTTGAAAAAAGTGGAAATCTAATGTATACTAGAACAAGAATTTGTTAAATTACATAGAAAGAGTTAAATATTATGCCAAAACGTACTTATCAGCCCCATCCACGCGAACGCATTGTTTAGCATGGTTAGATGAAGCGCAATAGTTCCAAAGCTGGGCAAAAAGTCATTAAGCGCCGCCGCATCAAAGGTCGCGCTCGTCTTGCTGCCTAATGCTATAATATAAATATGCTTTCGCAAAAATATCGTTTTCACTCGCGTGGTGGTGTTAATCATACCTATCAAGCAGGGAAAACCATTCGTACGCCACTGATTTCACTTGTTTTTGCACCCAACGAACGTGGTTATCAACGTTTTGGTGTTGTTATATCCAAAAAAGTTCTCAAATCCGCCGTCGGCCGCAATCGTATTCGTCGGCGCGTCTATGAAGCAATTCGTCTCGAGCTACCGCAGTTTAACCGTCCGCAGGATTGCCTTTTTGTAATCTTTAATCAGTCAATCAAAAACATGCCTTTTCGTGAGCTTCGCCGCCTCATTCACGAATTATTAGAGCGTAGTCTCATAAGTTAAGTATTATTAACTGATAAGGTATGTTATAATAGCACTATGTTTGAGTTAATTGACATGTTGATTGTTCGTCCGATCACGAATATTTTGTTTATTATTTATGGCGTAGTGGGTGATTTTGGCCTAGCGATTATTTTGTTTACTGTTTTAGTTAAAATTTGTTGTTGGCCTTTAATGAAACGTCAACTTCATCAAACACGCCTCATGCGCAAAATTCAGCCGCAGCTTGCTGAGATCAAAAAGAATTGCAACGGCAATCGTCAGCTTGAATCTTTGCAAATGATGGATCTCTATAAACGCAATAACATCAAACCATTTCGCTCTGTACTAACGATGATTATTCAATTACCAATTTTTATCGCTCTCTATACTGCAGTACGCGTCATGGTGCTTCCAACCACGTCGGACAACCTCAGCATTCGCGCCTATCCGGTAGTTCGAGAAATCGGTCGCGTAAATGAAGTGATTAATTCACAAGAAGTTTACCTTGATAAATTATCTGAATATAATCAGAACAAAGAAGAAGATTCTGAAAACACTGATCTTATGGCGCCTGAGTACGATTTTCATCCCAAACTTTTTGGCGTAGTTGATCTCGACCCTCGCCCAGGTTTCACTTCGATTAGTGCCATAGTTATGCTGGTATTCGCTCTAGCTTCCACCTTTATTCAATATTACACTTTATCACATCAGTTACCATCCAAAAAATCTCAAAAATCTCGCAGTTTTCGCCAAATCATGAAAGATGCTGCTGATGGTAAGGAGCCTGATCAAAGTGAATTAAATGCCGTAATGTCCAACCAGATGTCAAAAATCACCCCAATCTTCATGCTACTTTTTATGATTAACCTTCCAGGTGCACTGGTCTTTTACTACTTAATTAGTACCTCCATTAATGGTGTTCAACAAAAATACATCCTTTCGAAAAAAGAGTCCGAAATGGAAGCTTCTGCTGACAAAGCTGTAGTGCGTGAGCTCAATAAAATTCAAGAGGCTGAATTGGTTGATAACAAACACTCAAAAAAATCACGCGCCGGTCGTCAAGCCGCTTCGTCTCGCGACGCTGGCGGTACGCATATTACTAAAATCAGTGCAAAAAGTAAGGGTGGTGCACGCAGGAAGCCAAAGAAAAGTCATAAATAAGGAGTAAAAATATGAATAAAGATGAATCGATTCGCTTCGCCACCAAATATCTCGAGGATTTATTATCCTTCTTTGGTATTAATGTTGCCGTGGATTCTACAGTTGATGATGAAGTTATTCAGTTAGCAATCCCATCAACTTCAATGAATTCACTTTTGATTGGTAAGGAAGCTAACAATCTTCGCGCTCTGCAATATATCGTTTCGCAGGCCTTAGTTAGCAAAGAAGCAGAGCTTATTCGCGTTAACGTAGACGTAGCGGATTACAAGCGCCAACGCGCTGAACGTATCGCTGAACAGGCCGAAGAATGGATTCGCGAGGTGCGCATCACTGGTCATTCACGACGTCTCAATCTTAACGCCGCTGATCGCCGCGTAGTACACAAGGTCGCTCAAGATTACTCAGATATTTCCACTCACTCCGAGGGTGAAGGTAGAGAACGACAACTAATTATTGAAAAAATTTCTTAACCCTAACCCTAGCGCCAGATATAATAATCATAAGTAAACATTCCCCCCACTACTCCGCTTCCACTACTCTTCCAATAATTACCACTACATCCGCCCCACTTCCGGCAGCTGATGCTGGTAACTCTTCTGCTCCGCGCGCGCTTACACCATACTTATCTTCCATGGCTTTGACGGTGGCAGGCATTGTGCCAGATACATCGTATATGCAAAACTCTGCATCGCAACTTCCAGCATCCGCATCGCCAACCATAACCACATCATAACCTTCATTTACTAGCTTTTCTTTTTCCGCTCCGGCTACCCCTGCGGTTTCCGTGGCGTTATAAACCGCAATTGTTGCATCTTCTCTCATCGCCGGATTACTACTAATCATTTTATCTACATAAGCCTGAATATTTGCATATCGCCCTTCACCTTCTTGTGGAATGACATATGAAATCCCATTAATCGTCGCTGTTTTGACGTAATATATATTATTTTCGTAATCTACTAACGGCACTTGTCGCATACTGTTCGGATCAAAACCAGAGAGTAAATATACGCCAGATTTAAAATTGTCTGTCGAAAAATTCGAACGTAAATTATCTCCCAATATATTAATCAAATTGAACGCTTCTGTCACGCCAATTCCTTGGTCGACCACTCTCTGTGCGATCGCCATCAAAATTTTCTGTTGACTATTCCCGCGCGAGAAATCTCCCCCTGTGGTCCCATGGCGTGCACGCGCTAATCCTACGGCCTGTACGCCGTCTAGGTGGATCGGCTCACCTGCTTTTGCAACTATCCCCGTGTAATATTTATCATTTACATCCTCATCGAGCGTTACATTAATTCCACCTAATGTATCTACAATTTCCACTAGCGACCCCCAGTTTACATGCACCCAATACTGGAAATCTATCCCAAAAATCTCACCTACCTGCTCCGCTAACGCTTCTGCGCCGGCTTTTTCATTCTCGCCATTACTATTATTACAAGTATAAACTTCATTCACTTTCCCAACATAACATGCCTTCCGCACTTTCAAATCTCGTGGTAAACTGATTAGCGCCACGTCTTTTGTTTCTTGATCAAAACTAATAATCATAATTGAATCTGTCAGATCTGCTCCATCATGTGTTCCGCCGTTTCCTGTATCACCATCCATATTGTAACCCTCCGTGCCAAAAACTAAGACGTTCGTACGTCCATTCTCATCTGTTTCAAAAGGTACTGCATCTGAAACTAGGGAAGCAATCGCATCAAAAATCCCCGAATTCCCTCCAGTTAATTTAGAAATAATCCAATCTCCCCAAATCATTGCTACCGCGAGCAGGATTGCCAGCAAACTAAAAATCACAATTAAAATAATTTTACGTTTACGATGTTTATCTTTTTTCTTCGGCTTTTTCTCTTTTTTTCCTTCTTTTTGCTTTTTCTTAGGTTCGTCGTCCTTTTTCTCTTCTTCCTCCTCGAAAATCGTCAACATATCCTCTTCGTCACCCCCCACCAAAGAATTATCATCTTCTATCTCATTGTCTGTGAAACCTTCCAAAAGCTCCGCTTGATTTACTTCGTCTACAAGAGTTGACCAATCATCAGGACTCTGTGTTAAAGTATCTCCTGACATTAAATCCACACCAGGTGCTGTTGATTGACTTAACTTCTGTTCAGAGGCTTTACTCTTAACTATGCGTCGTGGTCTTGCCGCTACATCCATCACTTTATGTCCACGCGCACCCACACTGCTAGAAACGCGCCTGTTATCAGGCGTGCGCACAGCTAAACCGTCAATTGATGTCTTCTTTTGCATTTTTGACTTAACTCACCTCGTAATCTATAATAATTATAGCATATGAAGAATAAATTAACTAAAAAACAAGCATTAATTATCGAATTTATCACTGAATATACGAATCGACAGGGAAAATCACCGTCATTTCGCGAAATCGGCACCGCGTTAGGCTTAAGCTCTGTTTCAGCGGTGGCTGAGCACATTGACAATCTTGTCGCCAAAGGTGCTTTGCGCAAAATTCCCGGCGCCGCCCGTTCGCTCGAAGTTGTGGACTTAACTTTTCCCGAAACCACCGAACTCTTCCAGCGGCGCCTCTCTTCCGCCACTTCTGACGAACGTGATATCCTCCTCCGCGCTGCCGCCATCCTAGGTCTAGAGCTGGGATAATTCTATAAAAATCCCACGATTTTTTAAAAAATACCGCCAATATTTCATAATACCCATAAACTTGCAAACGTAAACAGTTTTCTAAAAACTTTTCATATTATATAATAAATCCCACTTTTTGTATTGACTATACCTCAGTGTGCGTGTTAAAATTATCTCAAGAAAGGCAGGAATATGAACACAAACAAAAAATCTCACCTTCATCGTACCCCCTTCTATCGTCGCCCGCCCGTTATTATTACTTTTTTTGCTATTATTCTTATTGTTGCGGCTATTACTTTTGCTATTTTCTTCATTAGTCGACCACAATCTAATCAGCCTAGCTCATCATCGGCTGATTCCACTGTCACTTCCCCCGATACTTCATCTCGTGACGAACCCAATCCAGAGGACGATCATTCCTGGGATAATTCACCAATCCAATACGAAGGGGAAGATGTTAATGATCTGCCCTCACTCACTGGTTGTGTCACATACAAAAACATCAATCAAGGCATCCTCTATGTAGGAACCGTAATTGATCAATACCTCGCTTCTGGTGGTAGTTGCACATTAGTTTTACGCAGTAGTAATGGTATTGATATATATCAAGACACTGTGGATGCCTTTGCTGATGTTTCTGCTTCTGCCTGTAATACGTTTTCTATTCCTGTTACACAACTTTCCGCTGGGACCTATCAAATCGAAATAACCCTTTCGGGTGACAATAAAAACGGTATCATAACGGACGAAGTGGAGCTATAAATGTCTAAAAATACTCAATTAAATCTATTTTCCAAACTAACCCTTAAATACCACACTATCCTGTGTTTAGTTTTCGTCTTTTTCATGGCGGCAACTTTTTCCTTTTTCGCCACGCGTAATACAGAGAATACCTCCGCCCTTACAACCACTGGTTTTAGCGCGGGGAATATTATGAGTGATGCAATTATGGCTGATTATAAATCTATGTCCGTTGACGACATCCAACGCTTTCTTACTTCTAAGAATCCTTGTAATAATCGAGACTATAATTACTATCTTGAGCTTTCCAAAAAACCTGGTTATGCTTGGCATTGGAACGACGGTCACTTCGTCTGCCTGTCAGAAGAGCGTTTTGGTGACGGAGAAACTATTGGTAGTGGGCAAACTGCCGCTGAAGTTATCTATCAAGCTGCACAGGATTACCGCATTAATCCTCGCGTCTTGATTGTTTTGCTACAAAAAGAGCAGAGTCTTATTACTGATCCTATTCCCAATAATTCCGATTATCGTAAGGCTGCTGGTTTTGGCTGCCCTGATAGTGGTGAAGGTTGCAGTTCACAATATTATGGTTTTAAAAACCAAGTTCGTCGCGCCGCCAATCTATTCCGCACTGTGCTTGATGGTGGCTGGTCAAATTACCCCGCCTATCAGACTGTTTATGTTCAATATAACCCTAACCGCAACTGTGGCGGCACGAATGTTTATATAGAAAACCGCGCTACCTCAGCACTTTATCGCTATACTCCGTATCAACCTAATCGGGCTGCCCTGAGTGGTAGTGGCGATAGTTGCAGTGCATATGGTAATCGCAACTTTTATAGTTATTATATTGAATGGTTTGGTAACCCACATGCCTCTATAGACGGTGAGGCAATCAATATTCCCGAAGGTGAATATACTTTCACTTCTGGCATTTCCAATTCGCGCGCGCTTGGGGTTGCTGATGGCAATAAAAATGGTACTAATATTCAAGTTGTCGAACATAATCCTAACGACCTTCGCCAAAAATGGCAAATCAAAAACACTACCGATGGATATTACCAATTTATTCATGTCGCAACTGGCAAAGCCTTAGATGTGAGTGGTGGTAATGCTAGTCAAGGTGACAACATTCAACTTTGGGAACGAAACGATACCTGTGCTCAAAAATGGAAAATTTATTCATCTGGTGGCAATGGGGAACTAACGTTTGAATCAGCCTGTCTCAGTGGTATGACTATGGATCTTTACGGCGGTTCTGCGAGAATTGGTGATAATATCAACATCTGGCTCACTAATAACGGCGTAGCACAAAAGTGGCACCTCCGTGCTGGCAAAACTATTGATAATGGCGTATATTATATTCCATCGGCTTTTAATACTCAGCGCGGTATTGATATTCATTATAACTCTGAACAAGATGGTACTAATCTTAACCTCTGGGATATGCACGATGGTGCCTACCAGGAGTGGTTACTCGAGTATGATGCAAACTCTGATACTTACAAAATTATCAACCCCGCCACCGGTAAAGCCCTCGATCTTCATGGTGGCCGGGCTTATCAAGGGGCTAATGCTAACCTATGGTCAACCAACAATACCTGTGCTCAAAAATGGAAAATCATTCCGCGTGGCAACGACTATATGATACTTTCTTCGTGTTCCATGGGTTATGCCCTAGATGTTTATGGTGGTGAAAACCATAATGGTGCTAACATCCAAGCCTGGAGCGTCCATGATGGTCTCTCGGAGCGTTGGATTTTCAAGAAGGTCTCTCAATCAATTTCTGACGGCACTTATAGCCTTGTTTCGTTAGCCTCTCAGTCGCAAGCCGTTGATGTCTTCTTTGCCTATACGCATAATGGTGCTAACGTGGCGAGCTGGAGTTTCCACGGTGGGGAATCGGAGCGCTGGACGATTAAATATAATACCAAGACTGGTGATTATACTCTAACTAACCCAAAGTCTGACAAAAACCTCGATGTTTATAACGCTGCTATGTATAATGGCTCTAACGTTCAGATTTACGAAAAGAATAATACCTGTGCTCAACGTTGGTATGCTGTCGCCGTCAATGATAATGACGACGATATCTATCAGTTCCTCTCTACCTGCGATTCGCAAAAAGCCCTTGATTTAAGCGGAGGTATTGCACATAATGGTGCCAATATTCAACTCTGGGAGAAAAATTCCACTAACGCTCAGCGTTGGTCGCTCGTCAAGCAGAAGTAAGTCTCCGAGAATCCCCATTCCCACTCTTAATACAATACGCTATAATTCCCAAACTCCGCCATCTCAAAATCTTCTAGTTTTATAGTTCCGTCATCCTCTAGTTTACCTCGCACCTTCTTCTGCGCCAGTAAATCCTCTAAACGTGCTCGCTCCATAACATAAACCTTATCCTTCGTAAGTTTTTCCGGTATCCGGAAACTTACCTTCCCAATTGTTGGGATCTCTTGGAACATTACTTCTTTTTCGGTAATCGTCCGCTGCTCCAAATATAGGTTTGGGTCATACGCTATATACCAAAGATAATAAATATATGGTTGATTAATTTCCTCAGAGATATAAATATTCTCCGCATCTTCTTGGTTTGCAAAACCTATTGCTTCCTCCAAACCATAAAAAGTCAAATTCTCTTCACGCAGCATTCTCTGATAGGACCCAAAATACACCATCAAGAACCAACCAAAACTTACTCCATAGCAGCCACAGACAAGATATAAATTCCTTCTATTATTACAAATTCTCAAAACCCCATAACCCAGATAGAACATCATCGGTATCCATAATGCGTTTACGCGGTTAATATTTGGTTCGACAAATCCTGCCACCATAATTGCCGCTAACATAAAAGCATTAACTAGCTGACCGAAGATTTTCCGATCGTAAATTGTGTAAAATAAGCCCACAATAATAAAAGGCAAAGAGAAACTATAAAATAACCCAAAATATGGTATAGCGTTGAATGCTATTCCATCATCTTGCGCTAAGGTTACTTTCAAGGCTTCCCGCAAATTATAATAGCAATTGCTTAGAAAATTACCATTCATACTTGTAATCGTGGCAAAACGATTGTAGTCTAACTTTGGAATTGTGATTGGCCCCAAATGTACCGTCTCCAATTTAAAATAATTGATAATTACAAATATTACCATCGGTACCGCAATTACACCCGCTACGGCTATATATAATATCGCGTCCTTCCAGCTTAACTTCTTCTGCCAAATCAAATATCCATATGCCGCCAGATAAAACACTGGAATAAATACATAAGAAGTTCCATATGAATATGCCGACAAACCAATAATGATACTAGACAAGATAAAGAACTTACGTTTCTGCTCCACTACTCCATAATAAATTGCTGCAATCGCCCAAAAAATTAAATCTGGAAATACGTTACAATCTAACCCCCACCGACTCTTCATTATATGCCACGGCGCAATCACAAAAAACGCCAACAGAACTAATGACTTTTTCTCGCCCAAAGCTCTTCTAAATACAAAATATGCCACCACCAAAGTTATGCAGCTCAGGATTGCCATTGGCAGACGCATAGCAAAAGTTGTTGGTCCAAAGATTTTTACAAACGGCATAATTAGACATCCATAAAATGCGTTCTGTCCGCTCCCCCACGCTACATAATGCACCGGCCAACTATTACCATTTCGGTCGATTCCGTAATTCGCTACTGCATACGCCTCGTAGGCTACGGACGCTTCATCTTGATTAAGCCCTACCGGATATTTTTCAATTGCTATTAGCCGCACCGCACAGCCAACCAATAAAATTCCGGTTGCGACAATCGCCCACCAATTCTCACGCCCCCATCCCGAACGCCACCACTTAAAACGCTTCACCTCCGCTTGCTTCTGTCTCGCTTGCTTTGGTCGCTTCTTGCTGGATGTCTTTTTCTGTTGTCGATTTCGCCAACTTTTCCATAATGGCCGATATAGTGGAGCCAAAGCCAAAACCAAGCATAACAAAATCTCAACTACTAATTCAAGCATGATTATTATCCTTAATCATCTTTGTTTTACCATTTGACGCCGTTATTTCTTCTGGCGTAAAAACCTGCTTTGTAAAATACGCCAATACAAAGAGTTCAATCAAAGCTAAAACATTGTATTGATACCCCGTGCTTAAAGTGAAGTAATAAGCATACGTAATCCAAGCATATACATTAATTAGTAGTGCAATTAACCCATGCTTTCGGTAAATTATATAATAAGCTACTGCTAAAATCTCTCCCAGGAACAAATATCTTTCGTGCATGCTTGGCAATACAAAAGTTAGTATTATTAAGAACCAAATTGCTAGTTCTAAAATCTTTTGTGTTGAAAGCTTAATTTTGTTATGCAAAATCACGTATAATGCCACCGCGCATATTATCACTGCCAAAATCATCCCCACCAAATTCCAATACGCTGGATCGCCACCAATAATTTGATAAAAATTGATGAAGTTTAGAGTCAACATGTGTGCATAGGTTTGCGTTTGATTAAAATATACCAAGAAACAATCCGCGATTGAACGTCCTAATAAAACCGCCGGAATACAAAGAACCAAGTTTACTAATGGAATAATTAGAAAATAAAAAATCGAAAACTTCCGTTTCACAATATATACTACCAAGAAAATTGGCAATATAAACACAAATTGTAGTTTAAATGCAAAAGCTAAACCAAGTAAAATAAAAGATGTTAAATAACGTTCCTTAATTAAAAACGTCAACGCCAAAACACAAAAACTCGCATAAATCGCATCGCACTGCCCCCAACATGCACTATTCAGAAATACTTGTGGTAAGAATAAGGTTACTACATAAGCTATCGTTGCTAAGAATTTACTATTTTTCTGGTCTTTTCGCTCCTGCGCCACCGTGTAAACCAAAAAAGCCACGGCGCCGGCTAGCACAAAATCAAACAAAATTGATACCGCCTTAATCATCGCAAGCGACCCAAACGGTAAATAAGTTAATAATGCCAAAACAATCACATATGGCGCGTTGTAGTCACCGCTATAATTAGCCACCGCTGCCAGACCGCCGCCGTTACGCAGTGCGTCAAACCATGGTAATAAGAAATCTTGATAATCTCTTGACTGATAAGGCAAGAACTTATATCGTACCACCATCGCTAAAACTGTTGCTAGTATTAACAAAATTGCCAAATAATGCTTTATACAAAAATCTACCACATTATTTTCCACGTTGCGCGCTTTTCTGCAAAACTCTCTCACTCCTAACTCCTGTCTTTACCTTAAAACTTAGCCAAATTATAGCAAAACCCCACCTTGAACACAAGTTAACCTCTCTTATTCCAGCCGTTTGACTCGCATGGTCATGATTTTTATCGTCAATTTTGGTATTACGCAGGCGCTAAAAATCACTAATGGCACAATAAATATTACTACATACCGCGACATGACTTCGACTAGTAGGGAACTGGCAAATAGTCCGCAAAAACTTAATGCTAAAAACACTCCGTACAAGTCAACCTTTCGCGTACGCACCGCACCGCCAAAATAACCCGTCGTTAGTACGGCAAAAACCGTCAACATCAGCAGATTCAGCACGCAAGCGAGCCCATACCACCACTCGTTACCCCACACATTTGTAAACTGTTCTTCCATATTACGGATAATCGTTATTTCGTTTCTACCAAACAAAATCCGTGATTTGTTCATCAGATGTAATAATATTCGCACCGGGCTCATTGCAGCATAACGTTGTATGCCATCCGTCATGAATTCGCTATTAATTTCCGCCGGCGTCTGCGTTTGGGTTTCTGTTTCTTCATCAACTGCCAGTTTTGGCGCCATCAAATTCCAATCCTCGGGACTCCAACGCCCCTCCGTCTCAAAATTCGCCCCCACGAAAAAGTTCCATCCCAGCATACTATGTCGCTCAGTCTGATAATAAGGATTCACCAGTCTATATATACCATCCCAGCCTAATCCTACTCCGGCAAAAACCACCAACATTATCACAAAACCGCCCCCAGTCTTTAAGGCATGTTTCCAATCCACTTTTTTCATTAACAAATCTAACACCAATAGTCCCAACACTGCAATAATCAACACCGAGAATACCGGTCTAAAAGCATTTCCGCACGCCAATACCAAACCAATTGCCGCCGCAGTTAGCCAAAACTTTCCATATGTGTTTTGCTGCAAAAAAATCCACAAGAAATAAATCAATAATAACCCTAACGCAACAAACATATTTACCACCGACAGCGCCAAGCCTTCCGCGCAAAAACAGATACTTAGCGGATTCAGCATCGCTAAAACCACTCCCCAAGCAGCTACTTTTTCGTCTTTCCATTTCCTGAGCAAGACATAGATTGCCCCCGCCGCCACTAAATCAAATAAAATATTTGGCAGCAAAATTGCCAAATAATTCACCCCCACAAACCACATACTTACCGCTACAAGTAGCGTATAGCTCGTCAATTGCGTAAAAAATGCCTCATAATTACCCAAGAACTCATCCTGGATCTTGCCAGTTTCCAAAATTTCTTGCGCCATATACCAATGCACCCCCGTGTCTGTTCCTTCACCTTTTGGCATATATTCACCATAAAAATGCAAAAATCCCAATCTCAATATTACCCCCACCACCACTGCGCCAACCGTCAAGAATAAATAAAATTTCGGTTGGCGCAGGAATTTCGGCTGCTTTTTTCGTAGCAAAATCACTCCGCCCACTGTCATCAACACCAAAACAAACAACCCTACTAAATATTTCGTTTTTTCAATCCCCAACCCGTCGTTAAGCCGGATCCACAAAATCCACAAAGCAATCAAAAAACTAATCCACAACACCGCCAAAGCCGCATAATTCGCCAAATTTTTCCAGAATTTACTCAATTTCTAGATCCTCCATGATGCAATATCGTGGCCGCGCCTTTGTTTCACTGTAAATTTTCCCAATATACTCACCAATAATCCCTAAGAATAGCGTCTGCAGTCCCCCCATCAGCCAAATCGAACACACAATAAATGTCCAGCCCTGCACTGTATTGCCCATCAAATTTACAATTAGCGAATATAATAATACTAGCGCACTAATCGCCGTAATCGTAAAGCCTAGAATTGCAATAATCCTTAGCGGACGTACGCTGAGTGAAGAGATTCCGTCCCACGCAAAACTCAACATTTTCTTTAGCGGATATTTCGACTCTCCGGCAAACCGCTCATGTCGCTCATAATAAACCACCGCTGACTTAAATCCCACCAAAGGGAACATTCCGCGCAAAAATAGGTTCACCTCTTGGTATCGCTCTAACTCATCTAGCACTCGTTTCGAAGCTAACCGATAATCCGCATGATTAAACACCACATCCACTCCCATCAGTTTCATGAATTTATAAAATCCTTCTGCTGTCGTCCGTTTGAACCAAGAATCACTTTTACGTGACGAGCGCACCCCATATACGATTTCTGCCCCTTTTTGATATTCCTCCAGCATTTGATCAATCACATTAATATCGTCCTGCAAATCTGCGTCCATACTAATTACTATGTCTGCCCGATTTTTTGCCGTCATTAGTCCCGCCAGCAGAGCGTTTTGGTGCCCGCGATTACGCGACAACGTAATCCCCGCAAAGTTCTTCGCATCATCCTTATGCAACTCACGAATAATTTCCCAAGTTTTATCTTTACTACCATCGTTCACGAACATCACTCGACTTTTCTCGGCAATTTTCTCTTGTTTTTTCAGTTCAGTAAGTTTTTGTTTTAGTTGTTTTGCGGTCTCTTTTAATACTGCTTCTTCGTTATAACAAGGCACCACCACATACAAAACTGGCTGTCGGCTCGTCTGTTTAGTCATCCCAATTCTCCCTTTACACTCTTCCAATAATTACCCTCATTATAACAGACAAACCGTCGAAAAAATAGTATAATACGAATCATGAATCCCACCATTTCCATCCTCGTCCCCATCTACAACGTTGAACGTTATCTTCCTCAATGTCTTGATAGCTTAATCAACCAAACTTTCACCGATCTCGAAATCATCTGCATCAACGATGGCTCTACCGACCATTCCTTAGACATTATTAAAGACTACCAAGCCAAAGACTCTCGCATTGTCCTCCTCAACAAAGCCAACTCTGGTTATGGTGACAGCATGAACCAAGGTCTCAAGAAAGCAAAAGGTGAATATATTGGTATTTTAGAGTCGGACGATTGGCTTGAACACGATGCTTATGAAAAACTCTATCAGCTTGCCGAAGCTCGCAAACCCGACGTCGTCAAGGCTAATTATTTCACTGAGAAAGACGGCAAATCCACCAAAATCACCGCTATTGACCCCCAAGATTCCAATAAAATCCTTAACCCTCGCCAAAATCCTGAAATTTTCCGTCTTGCTCCTACTATTTGGACGGCCATTTATCGCCGTAGTTTTTTGAAGAAAAATCGTATCGACTTCCTCCCCACCCCTGGCGCTTCTTACCAAGACACCGGTTTCAACTTCAAAGTTTGGGCTGAAGCTGAAAGCGTAATTCTTACCAGCGACGCCTTCGTACATTATCGCCTGGACAACACCAATTCTTCTGTTAATAACCCCGGCAAAATGCGCTGCGTGGTAGATGAATATATCGAAATCGAAACTTACCTTACCGAACGCGGTCAGTTCGCTGAGCTCGGCGGCCTCATGGCTGCTGCTAAGTTTCGTAATTATCACTGGAATTTTCAACGTCTTTCACCAGTGTTAGCTCGGGAATTCTACACCATCATGCGTCGCGAATTGCTTGCTGCTGCTGAAGAGGGAATTTTAGATCATACCTATTTCAGTCGCTCCGAATGGTTTGCTCTGCAGATGATTCTTAGGCATCCTAAACTCGCTTATTATCTGCTCCGTTTCCGCGCCAAACTCCGCGGTGCTTAGTGTAATTGTATTGCGTTTGTAATACAATTAATATACAAATCACATACAACGTATATACAATTACATTACAATTCCCAAAAATAGACACCCCGCCTCTCTTGTGCTAAAATATAAACAATATGGGAGTGCCAAACGTTTTATGTCGCAAAAATCGCATTTTGTTGGGCGAATTAGTCAAAACCGACTTTCGCCTGCGCTACCAGGATTCTGTTTTAGGCTATCTCTGGGCAGTACTGCGCCCACTTCTTATGTTTACGATTCTCTATATCGTTTTTGCCAAACTTTTACGCTTTGGCGATGGTATTCCGCATTATCCAGTTTATCTTCTTACTGGCACCGTCCTCTGGAACTTTTTCACCGAATGTACCGGTCAAGGTATTCAATCCATCGTTCAACGTGGGGAACTACTGCGCAAAATTAGCTTCCCTAAATACATTGTCGTGGTTTCTGCTACTACTACCGCCCTGATTAATCTCGCCATTAACTTAGGTGTAATTATCATCTTTGCCCTATTTAATGAGGTTACACCTAGCTGGTCTTGGCTGATGCTGGTACCGCTCATCTTGGAGCTTTACGCTTTTTCACTGGGCATTTCTTTCTTACTTGGCGCGTTGAATGTCAAATATCGTGACATTACCTCCATCTGGGATGTATTAATCCAGGCACTTTTCTACGCCGTACCAATTATTTACCCACTTTCGCTCGTACTCAATTCTGGCTCTTATGGTAATCTCGCTGCTCAAATTATTCTGATTAATCCGATTGCGCAGGTTATCCAAGACGTCCGCTTTAATCTCATTACTGATACTACGGTTACTACCTGGCAGCTTGTGCAATTTCCGTTTTGCCTTATTCCAATCGCGCTAGTTTTAATTGTGCTGACGCTCGCGGCACTCTTTTTCCGCCGTCGTTCACGTCGTTTTGCAGAGGAGGTTTAATATGTCAAAATCCAAAACTGTGGAAAAATCGTGGAAAACTAGTGGAAAACCTACCACTCAAAGTGGAAAACTCTCCGCAAAAAGTGCAAAAACTCCCCAAGCCAGTGGAAAAAATCCCCAAAATGGTGGAAAACCTGTGCAAAACCCCGTGGAAAAGTCCACCAATTCCGTTAGCCCTGCTCAATCTGCTCCTGTTGCCATCAAGGTCACAAATCTGCACAAAAGTTTTCGTCTCCCCACTGAGCGCGCCGCCGGTCTCAAACAAGCTTTCTTTAATTGGCTCAAAGGCGTCAAGGGCTACACTGAGCAACAAGTTTTGCGTGGTGTTGACCTCGAAATTCACCAAGGCGAGTTTGTTGGTATTGTTGGCCGTAATGGTTCTGGCAAATCCACTTTGCTAAAATTACTTGCTCAAATCTACTATCCAGAACAGGGCAACATTGAGGTTCACGGTACTCTTGTCCCATTTATTGAGCTCGGTGTTGGCTTTAATCCGGAGCTAACTGGTCGTGAAAACGTTTACCTCAACGGTGCCCTGCTTGGTTTTTCCAACAAAGAAGTCGACGCTATGTACGACGAGATTGTGCGTTTCGCCGAGCTTGAGCCGTTCATGGATGCTAAACTCAAAAATTATTCCTCTGGTATGCAAGTTCGCCTTGCTTTCTCAATTGCTATCCGCGCCAAAGGCGATATTCTAATTCTTGATGAAGTGCTTGCGGTGGGTGACGCCGCTTTTCAGGAGAAATGTAATGATTATTTTGCCAGTCTCCGAGGGAATCAAACTGTCATTCTCGTCACTCATTCCATGGAAAACGTCCGCCGCTTCTGTGATCGCGCTATTTTGTTAGAAGATGGTAAAGTCAAAACCGAAGGCAACCCCGACGAGGTTGCTCAAGCTTACGAAGATTTGTGGAATTAGTTAATCAGTCAGGAGGTAATATGGCTCAAAATTTTCAAAATTCTCAAAATGTCCAAAACTCTCAAAGTCCTCAAAATACCCAAAATCCTCAAGGTCCATTAGAAAAAGAATTCGATATCTTAATTGTCGGCGCCGGACTTTTTGGTCTTACCATGGCCGAGCGTCTTGTCAATGATAGTGGCAAAAAAGTCCTCCTCATTGACAAACGTAACCACCTTGGCGGCAACTGTTATTCTGAATTCGATGCTGAGACTGGCATTGAGTGTCATAAATACGGTGCCCACCTCTTTCACACTTCCGACGAACAGGTTTGGCGGTATGTTAATCAATTTACAAAATTTACTAATTATGTTCATAAAGTTTACACTACGCACGATCATGAAGTTTTTCCATTGCCAATTAACTTAGGTACAATCAATCAATTCTTTCACGCCGCCTATACTCCCGACGAAGCTAAAATCAAAATCGCCGAGCAGGCTACTGAGGCTCCTGCTAACCCACAAAATCTAGCCGAGCAGGGAATTTCACTGATTGGCAAACCCCTTTTTGACGCTTTTATCAAAAATTACACTGCCAAACAGTGGCAAACTCCGGCCGAAGAACTCTCGCCCGACATTATTAAACGTCTTCCAGTGCGGTACAATTACGATAATCGCTATTTTAATAACAAATATGAAGGCCTGCCAGTTGATGGTTATGGTGCTTGGTTTGATAATATTGTTAAATCTTGCCAAGGTTCACTTGAGGTGCGGCTCGAAACTGACTACTTCACCGATTCAGAGATTCAAATGTTACGTCAAACTAAGATTCTCACTATCTTTACCGGCCCTATAGACCGCTTCTACGATTATCAATTTGGTGAACTCAAATGGCGTAGTTTAGATTTACAAAAAGAAGTGCTCGATGTCAACGATTTTCAGGGTTGCCCTGTTATGAACTATGCTGATTTGGAGCCAAAATATACTCGTATTCATGAATTTAAGCATTTTCATCCTGAACGCCAAACTACGCCCGCCGAACCGACTGACTCCAAATTGCCTCAGCTACCCTGGCTCCGCAATGGGCAGAATTATTACGCCGAAAACTCTGGCAAGACTGTCATCGTCCGCGAATATAGCAAAACTTGGCATCGCGGCGAAGAGCCCTACTATCCAGTCAACACCGCGGACGACCGCGAAAAGCTTGCGCACTACCAAGAGCTGGGCCGGGCCGAGGCGAACGTGGTTTTTGGTGGCCGCCTTGGCGAATATGCTTATTATGATATGGACAAAACCATCGCCTCGGCCCTCACTTGCTATAACAATCTCAAACCTCAGTTATCTTAGATAGCCGCAAGTGGGAATAAACATGACCGAATCCTCTAAATTACACAATAATTATAATATCGTGCAGCCATCAGCCGAATTTGGCGAGATAGCCTCCCGTGCTGACGAGCCCAACCGTCTTTATCCCAAACCGCTTGTTTCGGTTATTATCCCAGTTTATAATGTTGCAAAAGTACTCGAGCGCTGCGTTGATTCAGTGCGACAACAAACATATCGCAATCTAGAAATCATCCTCGTCGATGACGGTTCTACTGATATGAGCGGTAAATTTTGCGATGTTTTCGCCAAAAAAGATGCTCGTATTAAGGTAGTCCATCAGCCTAATCAGGGCCTCTCCGCCGCTCGTAATGCCGGTATAAATTTAGCGACCGGGAAATATTTCACTTTTGTCGACTCCGACGATGTCGCGCATCCCGACCTCGTCACTGCTCTATATCAACTCCTCCACAATTCTCAAACTTTAATGTCCATCGGTTCTTTTACCGAAGTTTACCCTAATGGTCGCCGTCAAGATTTCTCCTCCTTGGCTCGGTCTAATATGATTCAGCCACCCAAATCATCTCAACCACAGCAATTATCCGAGTTGCCCCAATCGACCCGACCATCTCAAACATCCGAATTACCTCAATCATCACAGCCTCAGCATTCCTACGTTTTATCAACTGTTCAATGCCTCACTGCTATGCTCTGCGAGGACGGTTTTACGATGTCTGCTTGTAGTAAACTTTACGCGCGTGAACTTTTTGATCAAGTACGTTTTCCGGTTGGCAAGCTCCACGAAGATGTTGGCACTACCTACAAACTTATCGAGCAGTGTGCTAGAATCGCCGTTACGTCAATTTCACTTTACGATTATTATCAAAATGACAACTCCATCATTCACCAAAACTTCACTAAACGCAAGCTTGACCTCATTGAACTCACCGACCAAATGTGCGATGAGCTTACCGCTAATTTTCTTACTCCCGCATCGCAAAATCGTACTCCCAACCCAGAGCAACATGCTTCTGTTTCCGAAAATCATACTCCCGCGTCAGAAAAACGTACTTCCAGCATTCAAAATCATGCTCCGAGCTCCGCGGATCTTAGTAATTTGTCTAACGCAATCAAAAAACGCCGCATGCACGCTAGATTCAGCATTCTGCGTCAAATGGTTATGGTAAAACCAAAAGCTATGACAATGGCTCAGAACGGTCTCACGTCCTCCGATTTTCGTAAGTTTCGCCGCCGCACTGTCCGCTACCTTCACAAACACAAAAATTATATCCTAAAAAATCCCCTTAGTACTCGCCGGGACTTGTTCGCTATGCGTTCACTGCAGCTTGGCTTACCATTTTTTAAATTTGCTTGGCAGACATATATTAAGCGTCGTCAAAACACCTCGCAAAATATTGCAAAATCCCCCTAAAACATTTCCATTCACCAATGATTTCCTCACACAAAAAAACTTGAGTTTATTAAAACGTGCTATAATTAAAAAGCATAGTATTACAACAACACGCATATTTTTGGTATAGTATTTATTTTATACCGCGTGAGTTTTAGAAATTATAACTGAAAAATTTGGGTGCTTCGACACCAATTCAGTTGTGATTTCACTACTCGTGTTGGTAATACTATGCAATCGTCGTGGCACCCTTTTTGGTTTTGGAGAGAATGGGATGGGCTGATGGCTAGGTTGGTGTAAAGTCTTATGCTTTGCACTAGTACCTAACCTAGTGCACCAGCCTCCCATTCTCCTCCAAAACCAACAGCAGCTTGGGTAGCCCGACGATTTGTAAGTATCTAACTACTAGGAGGCCACCCATGGGCAAAACAAAACTCAAGCTTATTACCACAAAAAGTAATATTATACATCACCGTAAAGTATCGTTAAAACTTTTTAGGGTCCAGCAACTTCGTAATACATTAATACTACTTTCTGGTACAGGACTGGGTTTGCTAACTTTAGCGTTTTTCTTGCCCATGGTTACCACCTCTTCTTCCGCCCTCTCCGGCTCTGATTACAATAAACCAGCCTGGATACCTTCTAACT